>CAZVWA010000146.1:0-2533 GCA_964631085.1 uncultured Rubrivirga sp. | reverse complement strand
TACTCCCGCAGCGGCAACCCGACGCGGACTGCCTTGGAAGAGTGCCTGGCGTCCCTCGAGGCGCCGGAGGATCCCAACGGCCGGGGTCTCGCCTTCGCCTCCGGCCTTGCTGCCGAAGACACCCTGATCCGCACCGTCACCGGTCCGGGCTCGCACGCCGTCATCCCCGACGACGCCTACGGCGGCACATATCGCCTGTTCAACAAGGTCGCGCAACCGTGGGGCGTGGCGCACACCCCGGCTCCGGTCACCGACCCCGAGGCCATCGCCGCGGCGATCCAACCCGGCAAGACGAAACTCGTGTGGATCGAAACCCCGACCAACCCGCTGCTCAACGTTGCAGATATCGCCGCAATCGCCGACGTCGCGCATGACGCTGGTGCGCTTCTCGTGGTCGACAACACTTTCGCTTCGCCCTACCTGCAGCAACCGCTTCTTCTCGGAGCCGACGTCGTCGTTCACTCGACCACCAAATACCTCGGCGGACATAGTGACGTCATCGGGGGAGCACTCGTTGTCCGCGATAGCGAACTCGCCGAGCGGTTGGCCTTCCATCAGAACGCCATGGGTGCCGTGCCCGGCCCGTTCGATTCCTGGCTCGTGCTGCGAGGCATCAAAACCCTCGGTGTCCGGATGGATCGCCACTGCTCGAACGCCGCTGCGGTCGCGGGGTTCTTGTCCGAGCACCCGGCGGTCAGCGAAGTGCTGTGGCCGGGAATCCCATCGCACGCTGGTCACGAAGTCGCCGCCCGGCAGATGCGCGATTTCGGCGGAATGGTCTCCTTCCGGGCGGCCAAGGGCGAGCAGGCGGCCGTCGATCTTTGTGCTCGCACGGAAGTCTTCACCCTCGGGGAGTCCCTCGGCGGTGTGGAATCTTTGATCGAGCACCCGGGTCGCATGACGCACGCGTCCGCTGCCGGAAGCCCGCTCGAGGTGCCCGCTGACCTGGTTCGGCTCAGCGTCGGAATCGAGGAGGCGGACGATCTGATCGCCGATCTCGACAAGGCGCTCGGCTAGAGGCCTCACGTCCAGATGGGCTAGGTCGCATCCTGGGGCAGGGGATCGGGAATCGATACCGCGTCCGCTTCCTTGCACGACGGTCCTGCGCAATCATCTAGCTGCGCGAGTTGCGCACTCAAGGCTGCGACGAACGCCGGATCGACGGAGTCCACCAGGTTGTTGAGTTCATACGGATCGGTCAATCGGTCGTAGAGCGCGGTGCTGCCGTCGTCGTACTCCACATACAGCCAGCGCTCGGTTCTTAGTGCCGAGAACGGCGGCGGGATGTACGGCAGATAATCGGGATCGTTCTTGTCGGTCTCACCGATCGATTCCGAGAGTGCAGCGTTGCGCCAGTTCTCCGGTGCCTGACCAGCAGCCAGGAACGGGACCAGGGATCGGCCGTCCACCCACTCGGGTGTGTTTCCGCCGAGCACTTCGGTGAAGGTGGGCGCAAGATCGATCGTGGAGGTCATCTCCGAGACTTCGACGCCAGCGGGGATTCCCGGGCCGATCGCAATCATCGGCACCACGGTGTCCGCTGCGTACGGGGTGCGCTTTCCCTTCGGCATGCGGTATTCACCGACGTGATAGCCGTTGTCCGTAGTCACCACCACGAGGGTGTCCTTATCGCGCCCGGTGGCTTCGAGTTCGGCCAGCACGGCCTCGACCGAGTCGGCGACCGTCTCGGCGGAACGAGCCCGCTTACGCCAGACCGTGTCCAGTTCGGAGAGTTTCCAGTCACTGAGTTGAGGGAAGCGAGCCAGCCAGTCGGGTTCATTCACGCCGTACGAGTTATAGGCGGGTGTTCGTGGCGCCACGGTTCCTGCGTGGGCGCCGAGGTGGCGGGGCGCGGTAGCGAACGGTTTGTGCGGCGTGTAGGTGGACAAGTACAAGAAGAAGGGCTCCTGTGTCGAGGCGATGAAGGAGCGGGCCTTTTCATTGAGGACGTCGTTGAGGAAATCCTGGGGCTTGGTTCCGTAGCGGATGAGATCGCCGTTGTCGTTGAGGGTATAGCTGTAACCGGAGTAGGAATCACCGCGTGAGATCGGCACAGCCCATTCGTCCCAGCCCGGCGGGACGTACCGGATTCCACCCGGGCGGGTGGGGTACTCGTTGAGGTACTTGCCGTACAGCGCGGTCGTGACGCCGGCGTTGTCGAGCCAGACCGGCAGACAGTCCTCGTCCTCGTTCAATCGTTGGAAGGTCGGCCAACCGCCCCCCGTGGCCTCGATATTCGAGATGACTTGGTGGTTGTGGATGTACTGCCCGCGCATGATCGTGACGCGAGACGGACAGCACAGAGAGTCAACGACGGTGTGGTTGGTGAATGTCATCCCGCGTTCTTTGAGTGCGGCCAGGCGCGGAATCTGATCAAACAACTTCCAGTCGAGATCGTCGGCCAGGACCATCACCACATTGCGGAAAGCGGGCAGCTCGGAAGCCTCGACTGGTGCATCGCCCGGATCAGCAATGGGAAGTGAGCTATCGCCCAGAACGTCGATTGCGCCCGCAGGGTCGATGAGATCGTCGT
>CAZVWA010000145.1:0-2536 GCA_964631085.1 uncultured Rubrivirga sp. | reverse complement strand
TGCTCATCAGCGAGATAACCCGATGCGGCCCGGACTGGATTTCCACCAGCGCCATGACGCCGTCTTTATCAACCCGGGTGACGATCCCGGGGAACCTGTTCCGCGCGGAGACGTGCAGGTGGGGCAGATCGGGGGCGGCCTCGCGCATGAGACGGGCGACGTCTGCGCCTGCGACGGTCGTCGGGCCGGATTCGGATGTGGTTGGCAACCGACCGGAGTCGATCCAGCGGCGCACGGTGTCGTCGCTGACACCAAGGAGAGACGCTGCTTCGCTGATCCTTAGATGAGTCACAGTCAGGGACAATATTCCGCTATTGGGTACTTTTCAAATTAAATAATCCGCAGTTGCGGTTTTGAGTCGAGGGCACGACTCCTCAACGGGTGAAGGCCCCGAATCGCGGCTAGCCTGGAAGAACAAAGGTCCGGGAGGCAAGGAATGTCCGCAGCGGTGGTGTGGGCGATCGTGGCAGCGGTCGCCCTGGGGATCGAGGTATTCACCCTCGACCTCACCTTCGCGCTGATCGCTGTCGGAGCCCTCTCCGGAGCCGGGGTCGCCCTCGTCGGGGCGCCGCTATGGGCTTCGGTTGCCGTGGCTGCTGGGGTGTCTTTGGCCGGAATCGTGTTTGTCCGTCCGGTGGCACTTCGGCACCTGAGGCGAATGCCCATCGGGGCGCGAACCGGTGTCGATGCGCTCCCCGGGGCCGAGGGTCACGCCCTCACCGAGATCACAACCATGGACGGCCGGATGAAACTGCGCGGTGAGGAATGGACGGCGCGGCTCGATCCGGACATCACATCCGAGGCCGTTCCGACGGGAACCCGACTCGTGGTCACTCGCATCGACGGCGCCACCGCCCTCGTCCATCCCATCGACTAAGACCAAGTAACGCCGAACAAGGAGAAATCAGATGATCGCATTCGCAAGTGGCGCCATCCTCGCGCTGATCGTCGTTGGCCTGCTGTTGTGGCGGACCATCGTGATCGTCAACCAGGCGAGCACCGCGATCATCGAACGCTTTGGTCGCTATCAGCGGACTTTGAACCCGGGCTTGAGCATCCTGGTGCCGTTTGTCGATCGGATTCGCGAGCGCGTGGACATGCGCGAGCAGGTGGCGTCCTTCCCACCGCAGCCGGTGATCACCGAAGACAACCTGGTGGTGTCGATCGACACCGTCGTCTACTTCCAGGTCACCGACCCCAAGGCTGCGACCTACGAGATCTCCAGCTACATCCTCGGTATCGAGCAGCTCACCGTGACCACGCTTCGTAACGTCATTGGTTCGATGGACCTCGAAGAGACACTCACGTCACGCGATGCCATCAACGGTCAACTGCGCGGCGTCCTGGATGAAGCAACCGGCAAGTGGGGAATCCGGGTTAACCGCGTTGAACTCAAGGCGATCGATCCGCCTCCGTCGGTTCAGGAGTCGATGGAAAAGCAACTCAAGGCCGAGCGCGAACGCCGTGCAGCGATCTTGACCGCTGAAGGTGAAAAGCAGTCAGCCATCCTCACCGCGGAAGGCGACAAGCAGTCAGCCATCCTCACCGCGCAGGGTCACGCCGAGGCCGAGGTGCTCCGCGCCGAAGCCGACGCCAAGGCCCAGGTCATTCGAGCTGACGGTGAAGCGGCAGCTGTTGAGAAGGTCTACACGGCGCTGCACGCGGCGGACCCGAGCACGTCGGCACTTGCGCATCGCTACCTCGAAACGTTGCCCGAGATCGCCAACGGTGAAGCGAGCAAAGTGTGGGTTGTGCCAAGCGAATTGACGTCCGTCGTTCAGGGCCTGAAAGAAGGTTTCACAAAGTAGGCGACTAGCGCCAGCAGCGGGTGATCGCCGGGGCGGCAACGGCGGCTGCAGCGACAGCGAGGATGACGCCCGCGGTGGCGGTGACTCCCGCCTCCAGGTTCACGTCGGTCTGCGCGCTGATTGCGACAACTGCGCTGAGCGCCGAAAGCCCGGCCAGGACGAGAAACTCGGTACGTGCGATGGGGGCTGCGTCTGCAGCGCGCATCGCCGTGCGTGCCAATGCGAGGACCGCAATCCAGGCAAGGACGTAGACGACGAACACCCGGGGTTCACTCAATCCGGTGATGATCGGAATCGCGACGGTGATCAACCCGAGGATCGTCCCGATGCCGCGTCGAATACCGCGGCCGCGCGACCAGGCGTGGATCTTGTCTTCGCTGCGTTGCTGGTCAAGGTCGGCTATCGCGTTGTTGCGATCCACCGCTTCCTTGGCCATGTACTTGGCGTCGTCGAACATCTAGGTGTCTTTCGTCAGATATGGATCGTGCAGATAGGCGTCGATCAGTTCCCGAGCTTCTTGCTCGGTGGCTGCGTCGTCCTTGTCGGCGAGTTTCGTAAGCAGGGCCTGAGCGTGTGCTGCCTGGGCGGGGGCACCGCGATCGGCGACCTCGGTGAGGCGATCCCGCAGTTCCATGCCCCAAGTCTCCCACTGGCAGGATGACCCCCGGCCAACGGTGGCTGATGTGTTGTGGCGTCGGGAGGCGGCATGGCGTGGGTCTTTCTCGGGG
>CAZVWA010000144.1:0-2627 GCA_964631085.1 uncultured Rubrivirga sp. | reverse complement strand
AGATGCCCTGCGCGGTTTCCGGGCGCAGGTAGTGAACGGCGCCCTCGTCCTCGACCGGGCCGACCATCGTGCGCAGCATGCCGTTGAAGTTTTGCGGCTCGGTGAAGTTGCCCTTGGTGCCGCAGTTTGTGCACACGATTTCGGCAAGCCCCTCGGGCGGCTCGTGACCGTGCTTCTCGGCGAATGCCTCGATCAATTGATCGGCGCGCCAGCGCTTGTGGCACTGCCGGCACTCGGTGAGCGGATCGACGAACGCCTCGACGTGACCGGACGAGACCCACACCTGCGGGGCCAAGATGACCGAGGAGTCCAGCCCGACAACGTCATCGCGGCCACGCACCATGTGCTGCCACCACTGGCGGCGCACGTTTTCCTTGAGCTCAACGCCATTAGGGCCGTAGTCCCAGGCAGAGCGGGTGCCGCCGTAGATCTCCGACGACGGAAAGACGAAGCCACGTCGTTTGGAGAGATTGACGACGGAATCAACACGATCGGCGGCCATGATGCGCTCCTGTTCTGAAGCGCCCTGCGCGCTTCCACTCCGGCTGGCTGTCGGCGGACCGGGGCGAGTCTACGAGCACGCGACTAGTCATCGCTGTCCTGGACCCGACCCATGAAAGGAACATCACCTTCACGCCCCTCTTGGAGAATACGAAGGGCCTCGTCAACATCGGGCCGCGGGCCGTCGCCGAGGAGTTCGTTCAATTCCCGCTTCTCCTGCTTCCATCGTTCCCAGCGCTCGGCGAAAAAGCGTTCCACTTCTTCCTCGTCACCTTCCATGGCTGCACCCGGTGAATGCCACAAACATCAGGACAAGACCACGAGTTCGCACGCTTGGGCTGCCTTTTGAAGTTGCTTGTCCAGCGTTGCCATGGCATCCCCGCGTTCGAGCGCGAGCGCCAGGTACGCGGCATCGAAAGCATTCAAACCATGGTCAAGGGCGACTTCCATGATCAGTTCATGAGCGGGCGTCAAGACCGCGTCCGGCCACACCAACAGTGAGTCCACAACGTCCATCAATCGATCCACTGCAATGTCCTTCATCCGAACTCGCCGGATCATGGAATTACGACACTCATCCACGTAGATGGACGGCACCCATACCTCGTGATCGTCGAGTTGATCGAAAAGGCGATCTACGTCCATCGCCACAGCCTCCACGGCATACGACGCATCCAAAATCACGTCCATGCATCGTCCCGACTCTCGCGGATCCACTCGAGGACTTCCTCCCGGCTACTGGGCCGGCGCAGGAACGCGCCTTTCGACCTTCGCCGTGCGGCTTGGAGTCGAAGTCGTCGCTGTGCACGTCGAGCGTCGTCATCGAGCATTTGCTGCGGAGTTTGAAGGTGAGGCTGTGGCGTAACGATGTGCGCCACCGGCTTGCCGTGCCGGGTCACCACCACGTCCTCTTCCCCGGATTCCACCAGGGCGATGAGGCGTGAGAAATCGGTGCGGGCTTCATAGATGCCGACGTTGATGGTCATGCCCCAACGCTACGGCAGTTCTGATCAGAACTCTAGTCAGATCTCTCCCAGCGCCTGTAGTTCCGGATCGCCGGCTTCCGGGACGCACTTGGTGGTCCAGCCGCGCTTCCACGCCTGCCGAGCCAGGATGAACCGCCCCATTTCGTCATCGAGCGGGGAGAAATCCTCGTAGTGCCAGGACAGACTGCGCGGTGCCAACGGGCGATCGATCGCAATGACCTCGTCGCACAGCAACGCGAGCCACGCCTCGACCGACTGCGGAATTACGGGCATTGCGACGATCACCCGTGCCGCCCCCGCCGCGCGAACGGCCTCGACCACGGCACGTGCGGCACCACCGGTCTCGATGCCGTCGTCCACAACCACCACCGTCCGCCCCTCGACCGGCGGCAACTCGTTTACCTGAACTCCGGCGTCGTCGCGCGTGACAAACGCCGCACCAACATCCATGTGGGTTCGCTTCGCGATGCGACAGGCCACAGCGATACCGCTGGGCATGATCGCAATGAGCATCGAGTCGGTCGGCAAGTCCGCGAGCAGCGGCGCCATCTGATCGCCGGCGTCGGCGATATTCGCGAAGGTGGTCATCGCGCACCCGCCGCGTCGTCGCTGGACGGAACCGACGAGACCGATGCCACCGACGCCGCCGCCGCCGAGCCGAGGCCAATGGCATCGTGATCGGCGGCGAGGCCACTGTCGAATAGTTGTTCGCCCGCATCGCCATCGAGCACCACCAGCGCCTCGTACGCACTGGGCTCGTCGATAGCCGTGGACAGCAGCGCAATTACATGCATCTTCACCTCGAAGCGACTCAGGGCCCGGCGGTAGGCGCCGACACCAATCCACGTGGTCGACACCACGAGTAGCTCCGAATCGTCGGTGGCCTGCGCGATCCACCCGCGCACGAATCCATCCGATTCACCCAACACCGCCAGTGCAGAGCGCATCCGATCCAGCCACTCTGCCCTCTCGGATTGCACCCGGTAGCGCGAGACCACCAACAGCGGTGGCGCACCGCCACCGGCACTAGGCTCGAGCGAGAAATCAGCGTCCATGTCGGTGACGCTAATGCACACCAAAGGAAGCGCAATGGCTGACAAGAAGCGCCAGAAGAAGGGGCAGTTGCCTCCCGGCGTCAAG
>CAZVWA010000143.1:0-2640 GCA_964631085.1 uncultured Rubrivirga sp. | reverse complement strand
AGTTCAGCAGTTCGACGAAGAGAGCGACAGCAAGACCGGCACGCTTGGCCTCGGCAATCTCATCGCTGTGGGAGCACAGCCATTTGTTGACGTTCAGGCTGAGCATTCCATCGCCCTTGCCGTGCAGCAGCCGTCCGGTGTTGCCGTCGTAGTACATCTGCATCGTGTAGCGCACGGACCGATAGCCGTCCTGCGCCAGTGTGGTCGGCGAGTAGAAGAAGGCACCCGGTGAATACGGGTATTGGCCGATATTCACCCCAAGGCGGTTTGAGGAACGCAGATTCTTGACGTAGCGTTTGAGGCCCTTGCTCGACGCGCACTTGCCGGAGACGGTCATCCCAGGACCGCCGGGCCCCGGTTCCCTTGCGCCTGATTGCCGGTAGCAGGCCCGGATAACGGCCTCTTGCTCGGCCGTCGGCTGCAGTGTCAAGAGTTGCTGCGCTACGTCCGACCCGAGCTGGGCTGCCACGCATTGACGAACGGACTCTGGTAGCTCTTCATTTGCTTGCGCGGGGCCCGTCGTGATGCTTAAGGACAGGGCCGACGCAAGGGCGCACGCGGTGATGATTCCTCTCATGCCGTCCCAGGCTATTAAAACTCGCTAGATTCTGTCGACCGATTCCTCGATTGCTATCGTCGGATCATGAGGATCCACAGCAAGGTCGTCGGGGTAATTATCACTGCTGGTCTTGTTGCCACGGGTTTTTCTTCGCCTGCCTCCGCGGCTCCCCAGCCCGCCGGCTCCCTTGGCCCGGCCACGCCCCTTGGCTTAAGCGGCGCGAGCCCGCATGCAGATCTACTTCCCGATGGCACGGTCCGCTTGTACTTCCCGAGCCCGCAGTCCGGTGGAACCGCAGTCGCGGAATGCACCCAAGCTGGCGCCTGCTCCATCGTGGGCTCTATCGAACGCATCGCCGATCTCACCGACGTCGTGCTCCGTGATGGATCGCGCCGGGCGTACTTCGTTGAGTTCGACCCAAGTACGCAGCAGAAAGCGATCTACACGGCGCCGCTTTCCCCGGAAAATGTCCACCTTCGTGACCGTAGTTCGGTCGGCATCTCCAGTGGTGGCGCCATGGCGTGGGGGGTGCCGGATTCGGTCCTTCTCCCGGATGGACGGGTGCGGTTGTACTGGGTCGAGCCGAGCCCCCAGGGGGGTATGGCAACTGAAGTGGTTGTGAGCGCCACGTCCACCGACGCCACGGGAACTGCCTTCGTGCGGGACCCGGGGTACCGAACCACCGGTGGGCGAGTGGACTTCGAGGTCCTTCGGGCCGAGGCCGGCAACTGGCTTGCCATCATGTCCACGTCTCCTGAAGATCCGCAAAATCCCCAGCGGCTACTGCTGGCCACATCCGACGATGGCCTCGAATGGCAGGTGGGCTCGAAGTCCTTGACGCCCTTGGATATGAGCTACCTCGACCCAACGGGAATCCCCTTAGGTCAGGATTCCTTTCTCGTCTACTACGCCAAGGCCCCGAACGTTCTCGGTGATCGCCAGTACGAACTCGAACAGGCAACGCTGACGGTGGAAACGCCGGCCGTCAGCGACACCACGAAGAAGAAGAAGAAGAAGAAGAAAAAGAAGAAAAAGAAGAAGAAGAACAAGCGTTGAAGTCGTTTCGAGTAATAGTGCTTGCATCGACTCTGCTGGTCGGAATCATCTCCGCTCCAAGTGCATCAGCGGAGCAGATCGAGACGTGCGTGTCGTACGAAGGCGCTGAAACCGACTGTTGGAACAAGGCCCGCTGGCGTTATGAATTCTGTTACGACCGGCCACCGAAGCGAGCGTTCCTGCAGCGTTACGAGAAGGGCAATTGGCGCCTGGTGAAAGAGAAGAAGCTCGCGCGCAGTTCGGGTTGCCCGCCGGAGTACCCGTATGAATTGACGGTTTCTCGAAAGATGAAGAAAGACGGGGTCAAGCGGTTTCGTTGGGTTCTGCAATACGGCTCAATCTACGAAGATCTCTACGACAACTTCACGGTATCCCGCACGAGTAAGTAGGGCCTCCGCAACGTAGTGTGGCGGGTGTGACGGACGAGAACCCCACACCACAAACGCCCGATACACCGAAGAACGGACAACCCGCGCCGGTAACGGTCGTCGGGTACCCGGACTTACCTCCTGCGCCGTCGCCCCAGGCCATTCCCGGGCTTGCCAGCATTCGTATGGGTGTCTCCACCGCTCGCGCGATCGCCATAGCTGCGCTCGTGCTCGTTGTGTTTTTGATCATCGGTGCGGTTCTGGGTTTCGCTGTACTTCGCGGCCAGGTATCAACATTGTCCGCCCAGGTCACGGCCCTTCAAGACGAGCAGGCCCAGCTGCTAGATCAGATCGAGAACCAGCCGGCACCGACCGCTGCTGGTGACGGTCAGCAGCAAGAACAACAACAGCAGGGTCAGACCGAGGCGAGCGTCGCGCAGCTACCCGCGGCTCCTGCACTCCCGAGTGAGATTCCGATCCCTAAGGGTCTCGATGAGTCGGGCGCTGTTCTCGTGGGTGACCCGGATGCCAATAACGTGGTTGAGGTCTACCTCGATTATCAGTGCCCGTACTGCCAGCGCTGGGAATCTGAAGTCGGTAGCGCGCTGACCGAGCGTGCCCTTCAGCCGGGTTCGGACCTGTTGGTCAAGCACTACG
>CAZVWA010000142.1:0-2696 GCA_964631085.1 uncultured Rubrivirga sp. | reverse complement strand
TGGCCGCGCACGTACGCGACGGCTAAGTCTTCGCCCTGTCGACCCAGCGCTAGGCGGTCTGCATTCCGATTATCGGCTTCTCTCGTCTTGGACATGGCGACAGAGTGCGTCGCGTGACCGAAGGAAGGCTAGATACCCATTCGCGTGTGTGGATATGTCGAACACCGTCTGTGGACAAACCTACGACGGCAGCAGATTCCAACTACGACGATGGAATGCCGATGGTCCGTGCAACGCGATCGCCGATCGGTGGGCAGCGGTTCCGTAACCGACGTTGCGACGCCATTCGTATTCGGGGAAAGACTCGTGGAGATCACGCATGAGTGCATCGCGTTCTTGCTTGGCCACGATCGATGCGGCCGCAATGCTCACGCACGTTGCGTCACCCTTGATAACCGTTCGCACCGGCCAGCGGTCCTGGACCGGAGTGACGAAGTCATGTCGTCCATCCAGCAAGATCGTGCCCACCGATAACCGCGTGGCGATCTCCGTCGCAGCTTGAGCGGCACCCTCCCCCAGCGCTCGAGTAATGCCCACTTCATCGATGCGCGATGCAGGTACGTGAACGACGACCACATCGGCTGCCCACGACCGGATGGGTGCGTACAAGTCACGTCGTCGTCGTTCACTCAAAGCCTTGGAATCGCGGATACCCGTCGGTGGGTGATCGCAGTCCCGGTCCACCGCCACGGCGCCGATTGTCACCGGACCAGCCAGCGCGCCACGACCTACTTCATCGATCGCGACTACCGCACCGGAGGTCGCCGTCGTAAGCAAGGACCGCTCAAGGTCCATTGTGGGTTCGGTCGTCGGCGCCACTAGCCCAGTGCGGGATTGCCGAAGATCGACGGAATCGTCTCGATGGCGAAACGATCGAAGGGCCACAACACCAAGACCACTCGACCCACGGCGTTGGCTTCGGGAACCCCGCCGTCGTTGATATCTAGGTGATAACGCGAATCGCGTGAATTGCCTCGATTATCGCCCATCACGAACATCGAATTCTCCGGAACGGTCACGTCAAAGCGCACCTGATCCGTCGGGCCGATGATGTAGTCCTCATCGAGTGGTACCCCGTTGACCACGATTCGCCCTTCGGCGTCGCAGCAGGCAACGCGATCGCCTGCCAGACCGATTGCGCGTTTGACCAAATCGTCACCCGTGTCACTGGGCAGAACGCCGATGAACGTGAGTGCTTGGCGAAATTGCGTGCGCCAGTCATCACCCGGTGGCGGTGGATCCGGCAGCCAATCGCCGGGGTCCTTGAACACGACGATTTCACCCCGAGAAACTCCGGACACCTCCGTAGTGATCTTCGACGCAATGATCCGATCACCTGGGCGCAGTGTGTTCTCCATCGACGCACTTGGGACGTAGAACGCCTGGAGCAAGAAAGCACGAATCAGAGCTGACAACGCCAGCGCGACAACGACGATGACGACGATCTCGCGAAGACCCCTCCAGAATGGATGGGCGCGCTTCTTCTCTCGCTCGTGCTTGCCCCGCGTGTCCTTACCCATGGGCGCTCAACGGATGCTCATCTTCACGGCGTTGCGACGTCCGCGTATTGCGGCACAGGGATGTTCTGGATGCGCGATATCGGCCACAGAACCGTCATCGCCCGGCCGATGACCGAGGATTCGGGCACGAACCCGCCACCTGGATCACCCATGTGCGACCGCGAGTCCGCCGAGGCCGATCGATGATCACCCATGACCCACAGCATGCCTTCTGGAACCTCGACATCGAAGGGTTGCAGGCTCGGCGAGTCTCCGGGGTACAGATAGTCCTCAACGATGGGCTCCCCATTCACGGTGAGTCGACCATCAGCATCGCAACACGCAACCCGATCGCCGCCGGTGCCGATGACCCGCTTGATGAAGTCCGTGGAGTCCGGCGCTACCAGACCAAAAGACTGGCCGACCCAGACCAAGGCACCGGTGACAGGGTTCCTATCCGGAACCACCTGGGGCGGAACGAAGGATCCGGCACCGTCGAAGACGACGACATCACCGCGAGCAATGTCTCGGATGTTGTACACCGCCCGATTGACCAAAACACGGTCGCCGATTTGCAGGGTGTTCTCCATCGAGCCGGAGGGAATAGAAAACGGCTTGACGAGGAACGTTGTGATGAGCAGGACAACGCCGAGGGCAACGGCAATCGTTACCGGGATATCCCACCATGTTTGCCGACCGCGATCGGCCAAGGTCAGCTCTCCGAAGTCTTGGCGTTTGCCGGAGCGTTCTCGCGACGCTCACGGATCTTGGCTGCCTTGCCTCGCAGGCCGCGCAGGTAGTAGAGCTTGGCGCGTCGTACGTCACCGCGAGTCACGACCTCGATCTTCTCGACGATCGGTGAGTGCAACGGGAAGGTGCGCTCCACGCCAACGCCGTAGGAGACCTTGCGGACGGTGTATGTCTCACTGGCCCCGGAACCGGAGCGTGCGATGACGACGCCCTGGAAGACCTGGACACGGGTCTTGTTGCCTTCGACGACCTTCACGTGAACCTTCACGGTGTCGCCAGCGCGGAACTCGGGAATGTCATCCCGCAGTACGGCGGCATCAACGGAGTCGAGGGTCTTCATCGCTACTTCTCTTCCTGTAAGCGCCACAAGTCGCCCACGGCTAGGTGGAGTGTTCCGCCCTCATGCGTCCCTCGTGGCAGACGTCGGGCGAGCCGCATAAGTGTGCC
>CAZVWA010000141.1:0-2713 GCA_964631085.1 uncultured Rubrivirga sp. | reverse complement strand
TCTAATTCCATTCCAAACTTTTCAATCTCTTGCATATTTTGATAGTTAAGAATAGAACCATAGTAATAATTAGCATGTACATTATCACCCTGTGTTCCTAAGTACTTAAACTTTACTTGATCAGTTCTTGGTCCTTCTACTTCACCTTGCACCAATCGTCCCTTTGTTGCTGGTACCATACCTGGAGTGTCACCTACGATAGGATCAACAAATTCACTAATAAATTCTTTTGCTTCCAAATCCCAGTACTGAGTATATCTCTTATACCCATTATTTTTTGATATTTGGCCACTCTTATTAACCTGCTGATATTTTGAGATGTAATTTGCAGTACCTTGATATTGTGTAAGACTACTTAAGAAGTAAGGTGCATCAAAATCTGAATCGTCTCCGTCATTTCTTCCAATAGTATCAGGTGCATTTTGTAAAAAAGCTTTTACTGCTTCTAGGTCTTGGTCTTCGTTATCAAATAACTTATTTACATCAACCATAGTTAAGTAATAATAAGGATCTATGTAGGAAGTAAAAAAAGATTCGTCATTTAGGTAACTGTTTGCGGTGATATCTTGCATAAACTTATATGAAGTATCATACGGATTAGTCCATATTTGCTGATCATCAGTATCTTCAACATTTGATGCATATCCTAATTGGAGTTCTTCTGCAATTGAAAGTAAAGAATTCCAACTAGTATTATCTTGGAACTGAACCTTCTCTGTAAATAGGTTAGGTACGTGCATTCTTCCACTTATCATAAGTTGTGAAGCAGAGCTTGTAGATCCACCACCACCCATCGGCTTAATATCCTCAATTGTAAAGTCAATTCTTATAGGCTTAAATGTTGTTTCTTCACCTTGAGATCTGATGTTAAGTTGGATTATATCACCATCCTTAGGATAATGTCTAGCGGTAAATAAACCGTCCCTATCAATAAATGAAAATCTACAGGTTGGATAAAAGCCAGTACAACTCAACTCAAACATTTCTAGCCTATCACCTTGTATTTCATATTGATTTACTCTAATGAGAGGTATCATAGTACTAAACTTAGAACCTTTTTCAACCATAGGAGGTTCACCGTCACCAACTTGGTTATCGCTACCGCTTTCAAAATCAGGTATCGCTAATTCATCCAATACGATTGTCGGTTCAATGACCGTTAATATGTTTCTATCTACAGCTGACATTCTTATTCAGGATTATTAGTAAATGTACTTCTTGAATTAAGATTAGTACCTAGTTTAACCTTACCACCTTCGTACTTCTTAGCCTCTTGGCCAGGTTGTAACATATTAGGTGGCATTGGGGTCTTAACCCCAGACTTTTTAGTTTTTGCTTTTTCAATTAATCTTTGTATTCTACTCTGATCCTTTTCAGACATTCTTCCAGTATCAATGTAAGCTTCTTGTGGATTAGTAGGTCTACTTGCAGGATTAGGTCTCTTATATACTAAATCCTTTCTAGATAAATTAGGTATAACTAAAACATCACCTTCGCTTAAAGAAAAAGGATTAAAGATGTTATTCACTACACATATTGCATCAATGAATTCACCACTACCAAAATAGATCTCAGATATTTTATCTATCCTACCAACCTGGTCAGGCAAAACGTAATGTAATGCCTTTACACCTAAATCAGAATCATAAATAAATGAAGGTGCAGTCAAATCATAATAATACTGGCCAGTATTATCATCTATGAGCTTATTCTTTAAATTTAAACTTTTTATATTCATATGTTAAGAATCAATTACCATAGATACTAAGTTTGAAACGTATGCTCCAGTCTCAGTTGAACTACTACCTTGTTTTTTAATATTTGAGATATTGTAGTTTTTTACATCTGTTGGTGCCGCACCCATTGCGTTGGCAGCTTGCCCAGACTGAAGATTTGTAGTACCTGCTTTAACTGAACCATAAGTAGCAAGATCCAATCCTCTTAAGTTAAGAATATCCTCTTCACCTGCAGCAGATGCATATATTCTACCCTTACCTGCATTAAACATATTTTCAATATCACCTTTATCTCTAGGCTTTCCATGTTTTAATCCAACTTCAAATTTAACCTCCATTGGAAAATCATCATAACCTAAACCATGACCTAGTGTCATTGTAGTACTATCACAATACATGTTACCCATCATAACGATAGGATTAAAAGGATTACCTACGGTAATATGCCAATCCCCAGTCGGCTCAGCACTAATGAATGCTTTAGTGGCTTGGGTTCCACCAACGGCCCCAACATTCTCTCCAAGAAATCCACCTAGCATATTACCTAGCGCTGTTTTACCTACGGTCTTAAACCCTTCAAGAATATTCTCCAAACTAAAATCACCACCACCTTCAGCTCCTCCACCAAATACATTCTTCATACCAGTCTCTACATCAGATACCACACTACCAATATACCCAGCAAAGTCACCGTTTCTAAGTTTGCTAATATCACCAAATTGACTAGCAACATAACCACCACTTCCATAATATCGATGACCACCACCAAAGAATTGTGCATTATTAGTTGTCATAGTTAACATATTACTCATAATGTCAATCATCGCAATTTTAGGATTAACGTATGCCAACGATTTAAGTTCATATTCAAAGTTAAGAGTTACATCATTTGCAAAATTAATACCACGATCTCTAACAGTAGTTTTATTAACAACGTTAACCGGACCAATTACAAAGTTTGCATATGTGGTTCCTAA
>CAZVWA010000140.1:0-2721 GCA_964631085.1 uncultured Rubrivirga sp. | reverse complement strand
CCAGGAACGGACGCGACTCCAACGCTCAGCGTCTGGGCGTGAAGCGCTTCGGCGGTCAGGTCGTCGGCGCCGGCGAGATCATCGTGCGCCAGCGCGGCACCCACTTCCACCCCGGACTCAATGTCGGTCGCGGCAAGGACGACACCCTGTTCGCCCTCTCCGCGGGAACCGTGGAGTTCGGTTCGCATCGCGGTCGCCGCGTTGTGAACATCCTCGCTGACTAACGCACCGGGAGTTCGCCCCGGTTCTCGACACCGGGAGTTACCGCTATGAGCACTTTCGTGGATCGCGCTGTGGTCCACGCGCAAGCGGGTAGTGGTGGCAATGGCTGCGCATCTGTGCACCGCGAGAAATTCAAACCGCTGGGCGGACCCGATGGGGGCAACGGCGGTCGAGGCGGAGATGTGATCGCGGTCGTGGATCCGTCCGTCACCACCTTGCTCGACCTTCATCGTCACCCGCATCGCAAAGCAGCCAATGGCAAAGCCGGTCAAGGATCGAACCGCAACGGTGCAGATGCCGACGACGTGATCGTCGCGGTGCCGCAGGGAACGGTCGTCTCCGACGACGCCGGAAATCAGATCATCGACCTGATGACTCCTGGCGAAACCTACGTCCTTGCTCAAGGTGGTCGCGGGGGACTAGGCAATGCGGCCCTGGCGTCACCGCGTCGTAAGGCACCGGGCTTCGCACTGCTCGGGGAACCAGGGCAGATGCGCGATGTGGTTTTGGAACTCAAGACCGTCGCCGACGTCGCCTTGGTCGGCTATCCCAGTGCCGGAAAGTCCAGTCTCATCGCGGCGATGTCGGCAGCTCGGCCGAAGATCGCGGACTATCCGTTCACCACCCTGGTGCCAAACCTCGGAGTGGTCAGTGCCGACGACATCGTCTTCACCGTCGCCGATGTTCCCGGATTGATCCCCGGCGCGAGCGAAGGCAAGGGGTTAGGTCTGGAGTTTCTGCGTCACGTCGAGCGTTGCAGTGTCTTGGTGCACGTGATCGATTGCCTAACGCTCGAGCCGGGTCGTGATCCGCTGGCGGACCTTGATGTCATTGAATCCGAACTTGAGGCGTACGGCGGGCTGCTGGATCGGCCCCGGCTGGTGGCGCTGAACAAGATCGATGTGCCCGACGGGCGCGAGATGGCGGACATGGTGCGACCGATGCTCGAAGAACGTGGCTATCGAGTCTTCGAGGTCTCCGCGGTCAGTCACGAAGGACTCCGCCCACTGACATTCGCCATGGGTCAACTCGTGCTCCAGGCACGGGCGAACCTCGTGCATGATGAGCCGACTCGAGTGGTGATTCGGCCCAAGCCCGTCGATGACGCTGGATTCTCGGTGAGTGCGGAGGCAGATGGCTTCCGGGTTCGTGGGTCTCGGCCGGAGCGGTGGGTTCGACAAACGGACTTCAGTAATGACGAAGCCGTGGGATATCTAGCTGATCGGCTCGCTCGATTGGGCGTCGAGGAGGAACTCCAGCGACAGGGTGCCTTGCCCGGCAGCACGGTCATGATCGGCGAGGACGAGGATGCTGTCGTGTTCGACTGGTACCCCACGCTGGGCGGGGATTTGCCGTTGTCTGGTCCGCGGGGGAGCGATGATCGGCTCTATGCCGCGGATGATGCCTACGGAGACGACGATGACTGAGGTGCGAACCGCGATTGCGGATGCCGATCGCATCGTGGTGAAAGTCGGCTCGTCGTCGTTGACATCACCGGACGGGGGAGTTGACGAACAACGAATTGCTGCGATTGTCGCCACTTTGGCGCAGCGACGTGCCCGCGGTAGTCAAGTCGTCTTGGTCAGTAGTGGTGCGATCGCTACGGGATTTCCCAGCCTGGGATTGCAGCGCCGTCCCCAGGACCTAGCAACGCAACAGGCGTCGGCCAGCGTTGGCCAGGGATTGCTCCTGGCGCACTACACGCAATCTTTTGCCCAGCATGGACTCACCGTGGGTCAGGTGCTCTTGACGTCGGACGACGTCACCCGGCGCAACCACTACAGGAACGCTCAGCGCACGCTGTTTCGACTTCTTGAACTTGGGGTCGTTCCGATTGTGAATGAGAACGACACCGTTGCAACGGACGAGATTCGTGTCGGTGACAACGACCGGCTTGCCGCACTGGTCGCGCATGTCGTGCAAGCACGTGCCTTGATCCTGCTCTCGGACGTTGATGGACTCTATGACGCGCCTCCCCATAAGCCCGGTGCTCAATTGATCCCTGAGGTCCGCAACGCACTCGATATTGCTGAAGCGCGCATCGGAGGTGCGGGAGGCGCGGGTGTCGGACTCGGCGGTATGGCGACCAAAGTGCAGGCGGCAGCCATCGCTACAAGTGCCGGTATCCCAACATTGGTGACATCGGCGGCAAACGTCGAAAGTGCCCTCGGTGCGAGCGATGTCGGGACTGTCTTCCATCCCACGGGTCAGCGGAGCACCACTCGATTGCTGTGGCTGGCCCACGCTACGACTCCCAACGGGACGTTGACGCTTGATGATGGAGCCGTGGAAGCGGTTACGGTCCGACGTGCATCGTTGTTACCCGCGGGCATCACTGCGGTCGATGGTGCTTTTGTTGCGGGAGATCCGGTGGACTTAATTGATCAAAACGGTCGCGTAATCGCTCGAGGTTTGGTGAACTTTGATGCACGAGAGTTACCAGATCTTCTGGGGCGCTCTACTCGGGAACTAGCACGTGAACGCGGACCGGAATACGAA
>CAZVWA010000139.1:0-2843 GCA_964631085.1 uncultured Rubrivirga sp. | reverse complement strand
CGGAGATATCGATGAGGTCCGCGCCGGGGAGGTGGCCTTCGGCGAACTCCTCGGGGGTCCGAACGTCGATGATCTCAACACCGCCTGAGGCGAGGATCGCCTCGGCCCCTACCGGGTCAACAAGGGCAAGAAACGACTCCTCGAGGTCTGGAACGGCATCGCGAGTCTCGGTCACCTCATCGCCACCGTCACCGCATGAGACAAGAGGCATGGCCCCGATCAGGAGCACCAGAAGGACGCCTCGGCCAGCTCGGGTCAGGGTTCTTGAATCAGCACGCATATGTCCGTACATTACTACCGTGCTGAAACATCAAGCGGACGACAATCCCAATTCACTCGGCTGCCCATGAACTCAATCCTCGGCACCGAGCAACTTCTCGCCGCGCGCTACCAGATGGCGCTCTCCCTCGGGTTCCATATCGTGCTTGCGTCGATCGGCGTCGCCCTTCCGGCCATCATCTTTCTCCTGCACCGTCGCGGCCTTCGCCACAACGACAACGACGCCCTACTCCTCGCACGCCGCTGGTCGAAGGTCTCCGCCGTGCTCTTCGCGGTCGGCGCGGTCTCGGGCACCGTGCTCAGTCTTGAGATGGGTCTGCTCTGGCCGGGCCTCATGTCGACCTTCGGGGACGTGATCGGACTTCCCTTCGCGATGGAGGGCATCGCCTTCTTCACCGAGGCGGTCTTCCTTGGCATCTACCTCTATGGGTGGGACCGACTGCCGCCAAAGGTGCACCTGTACACCTTGATCCCCATCATGGTGTCGGGGCTCTTTGGCACCTTCTGCATCATCGCGGTCAACGCCTGGATGAACGCCCCCTCGGGCTTCACCATGCTTCCCGACGGAACCGTCACCGATATCGACCCAATCGCGGCCATCTTCAATGACGCGCTCTGGGGCCAGTTCCTACATATGTGGGTGGCGGCCTACATGGTCGCCGGGTTTCTCGTGGCATCGGTGTACGCCGTCGGCATGCTGCGCGGACGAGACGATCGACGACACCGGCTCGGCTTCATCGTGCCGTTCACCGTCGCGTCGCTGTTCGCACTGGTGCAGCCCGTCGTCGGGCATGTCACCGGCTCTCGGTTGGCCGATCAGCAACCCGCCAAACTCGCCGCGATGGAGCTCAACCTCGAGACCCAATCGGAGGCTCCGCTGACCATCGGCGGCGTGCTTATTGACGATGAGGTTCGGTTCGCGCTTGAGATTCCAAAACTGGGATCTCTTCTCTCGACCAACTCCTTCGACGGAGTCGTCCCAGGCCTCGAGGACATTCCGGTCGATCAGCGACCTCCCGCGAACATCGTTCACTGGAGTTTCCATCTGATGATCGGTCTCGGAACGCTGCTGATTTTTCCCGGGGTTACCTACGTGATTATGCGACGTCGGGGTCGGGACCCATTGACCAATAGAGCGTTCCTCACGGCTGCCTCAGCAACCGGAATCATGGCGGTGATCGCGCTCCAGGCCGGTTGGGTGACCACCGAGGTCGGACGGCAGCCATGGATCGTGCACGGCGTGATGACGGTCGAGGAGGCGGTCACCACGAACAGCGGGGTATGGATCAGCCTGCTCGGCGTTGTGCTCCTCTACACATCAATGGGGCTGATCGCAGCCCGCGTGCTGCGGAGGATGGCCGCGCGCTGGCGACAGGACCCGCATTCCGACCTGCCAACTCCATACGGACCGGGCCGCGAGGTGGTGAGCGCATGAGCCTGGTTGATCTCGTTGCGGCGCTCATGTTCGTTGGGGTCGTCGCGTACGCCATCTTCGGCGGAGCCGACTTTGGAGCTGGCGTTTGGGACCTGACCGCCGGCGGGGATCACCGAGGGGGCCATCTCCGCTCGCTCATCGACCGTTCGATCGGCCCCGTGTGGGAGGCCAACCACGTCTGGCTGATCTACATCCTCGTGTTTCTCTGGTCCGCCTTTCCGCGGGCATTCGGCGCGCTCATGGAGACCCTCTTCGTGCCGTGGCTCCTCCTTGCGGTCGGGATCGTGCTTCGCGGAGGAGCCTTCGCCTTCCGCAAGTTCTCGACGACCATGTCCGAGGCTCGGCTCCACGGAATCGTCTTCGCGCTCTCGTCACTCCTCACGCCACTCGTCCTCGGCATGATCGCTGGAGCGGTGGCCAGCGGTCGTGTGCCCCTCGACGGCTCGGGAGGACGTTTTAGTTCGTGGACCGGCCCCACGTCGATCGTCGGCGGACTGCTCGCGGTGTTGACCTGCACCTTTCTCGCGGGAACCTTCCTCGCGGCGGACGCCGAACGCTCAGGCGAACATCCGCTCGCTGAACGCGTGGGGCGTGGCACCCTCCGATGGGGGCTCGCCACTGGCGTCGTAGCGATCTCAGGAGCGTTCGCGATCCGTTCCGATGCCGAGACGCTCGCCGACGGGTTGCTTGGTCGAGGGCTGCCGTTGATTGTCCTCTCTGCCATCGCCGGTTCCGCAACATTGGTGTTGCTCGCGTCTCGCCGGTGGAATCACGCTCGAATTACGGCGATCCTCGCGGTCGCGAGCATTGTGGTCGGCTGGGCGGTCGCCCAATATCCCGACCTGCTCGTTGACCACGCCACGCTCGAATCGGCCGCTGGGGCACGTCCGACGCTCATCGGACTGGTGATCGTGTTCGCGGTCGCCGGGGTGACAGCGGTGCCCGCGCTGGTGTGGCTCTACGTGCTCGTCAACCGCGAGAGTTGGGCCCGCGCCGAGCACTGAGTTGCGGCGTTACGAGCAGTCGCCGATGGCGGCGACCAACGCGTCGAGGCCCTCGTCCATCGTGGCCTCGTCGATGTCGAGCATCGGCGACATTCGGATCACGTTGCCGTAGAGGCCGCCCTTGC
>CAZVWA010000138.1:0-2851 GCA_964631085.1 uncultured Rubrivirga sp. | reverse complement strand
CCACTGCGTAGACGAACGCCTTGAGGGGAAGCCGTTGGGCGGGCGAGGCTTGGGAAAACGAGGACGATGAGCCTGACGAAGCCGACGAAGCAGCGTCGTGGCTCACGCACCCTCCCAGCGGCCAGCGTGGACATCATCGGCATCCACGATGCGGTAACCGTAGCCCTGTTCGGCCAGGAATCGTTGTCGATGCTGGGCGAAGTCCGCATCCACGGTGTCTCGGGTAACGATCGAGTAGAAGTGGGCGGTGCGACCGTCGGCCTTCGGCCGCAGAACCCTCCCGAGCCGCTGGGCCTCTTCCTGGCGGGACCCGAAGGTGCCGGATATCTGGATGGCAACGGCAGCCTCCGGCAGATCAATCGAGAAGTTCGCGACCTTACTGACCACGAGCACATTGATCTCACCATCGCGGAACGATTGGAACAGCCGCTCGCGCTCTTTGACCGAGGTGTCACCGGTGATCACCGGTGCCTCGAGGTGCTCACCGACCTCGGCAAGTTGATCTAGGTATTGACCGATCACGAGCACCTGTTCACCGGGGTGGTGGGCGATGATCTCGTCGATGAGTTTGTTCTTTTCAGGTGAACAGGCGGCGAGCCGGTATTTGTCTTCCGGTTCGGCCATCGCGTACGTCATTCGATCCGGCTCGGGCATGTCAACGCGAACCTCGACGCAGTCGGCAGGAGCGATGTAACCCTGGGCTTCGATCTCGCGCCATGGTGCGTCGTACCGCTTGGGGCCGATGAGCGAAAAGACGTCGGATTCGCGGCCGTCTTCGCGCACAAGTGTTGCGGTGAGTCCGAGGCGTCGGCGGCTTTGGATATCTGCGGTGAATCGGAAAATCGGTGCGGGAAGCAGATGGACTTCGTCGTACAGGATCAAGCCCCAGTCTCGCGAATCGAAGACCTCAAGGTGTGGGTAGATGCCTTTGCGCTTGGTGGTGAGCACCTGGTAGGTCGCGATCGTGACCGGCCGGATCTCCTTCTTAGAGCCGGAGTATTCGCCGATCTCATCTGGGGTGAGCGTGGTGCGCCGGAGCAGTTCATCGCGCCACTGACGAGCGGCAACGGTGTTCGTCACCAGGATTAGCGTTGTCGCTTGCGCAAGAGACATCGCCAGCGCACCGACGATGGTCTTGCCCGCACCGCAGGGGAGGACCACCACTCCCGATCCGCCGTACCAGAAACCGTCGGCAGCCTCTATCTGGTAATCGCGTGGCTGCCACTCGGTGGTGTCGAGTGCGATGGCGTGCCGCTCGCCATCGACGTATCCGGCGACGTCCTCCGCAGGCCAACCCAGTTTCACGAGAGCCTGCTTCAGATGGCCGCGCTCGCTCGGGTGCACCATCACCGTGGTTTCGTCGAGACGAGTTCCGAGCAGCGGGGCGATCTTCTTGCTGCGCAGAACCTCCTCGAGCACGGCTACATCGATTGCCTGAAGAACCAGGCCGTGGGCGGGATCGTTTGCGAGTTGCAGCCGGCCGTAGCGCGCCATCGTTTCGGCGACATCGATGAGAAGAGAGTGGGGAACGGGATAGCGCGAAAATCGGATGAGAGTGTCGACCACCTGCTCGGCGTCGTGCCCAGCGGCGCGGGCATTCCACAGCCCCAGTGGGGTCAGTCGATAGGTATGGATGTGTTCGGGGGCCCGTTCGAGTTCGGCGAACGGGGCAATGGCCTTGCGGCAGTCATCCGCGTGTTCGTGGTCGACTTCGAGCAGCAGCGTCTTGTCGCTTTGGACGATCAGTGGTCCGTCGGTCATGACGCGTCCACCAAGGTTTGCAGGAGCCCGGCGAGTAATCGGGCGCGTTCTTCCATGCCGGAGACCGACGCCCATTCGTGATCGGCGTGCGCGCCGTCACCCACAGCACCGAGACCATCGAGTGTGGGGATTCCTGCGGCCGCGGTGATGTTGCCGTCGCTTGCGCCACCCACGGCACACTCGGTGAGATCGTCGAGGCCGAGGGTCTGCGCGACCTGCTGGGCACGAGTGAAGAGATCTGCGGAGATCTCCGACTCGAGCGCTGACCGGTCGATGCCGCCTCCGATGTTCCATGAGGCTTTCGGGTGCTTCAGTGGCCAGGACCGAACGAGGTGGTCAACCCGCTCCTGCTCGGCCCGTGTCCAAGCGCGAACGTCAATGGTGAGCGTGGCTTCGGCGGGGACCGTGTTGGCAGTGGTTCCAGAAGACAAGACGGTGGGGGTGACCGAAGTGCCGGCCTCGGGGTCAGCCCAGGTCACGGCCTCGGTGATGAAGTGCGCGGCTTCGACGGATGCATTGATGCCGCGTTCGGGATCGAGCCCGGCGTGCGCGGCCTTTCCTTGGAACGTCAGGTGGTACCAAGACGTGCCTTTGCGCTGGGTCTTCAATGCGCCATCGGCGGAGGGTTCGAGAACAATTACAGCTTGGCAGTTCGCTATCGCCTCGGCGATGAGTGCGCGCGACGCTAGAGATCCGGTTTCCTCGTCGGTGGTCAGCAGCATTCCGACCGGACCGTCCGCGCGAGCGGCCGTCATCGCCAGCGCCGCCCAGCCCTGGACCACTCCGGCCTTCATGTCGAAGACCCCCGGGCCAGTCATGCGGTCACCATCCACTGCGAAGGGAATCCGCTCGAGCGTTCCCATCGGCCAGACGGTGTCGATATGGCCAAGCAGCAGAATCCGTGGACTCGGGGCACCCCACCGCCAGACCGGGCGGCCCTCGTGCTCCTCGATTTTGCCGGGGTCGAGAAGCCACTCGCGCGAGAGTTTTTCGGCTGCCTCGACAACGCGCGTGCAGGCGGCGAGATTTTCGGTTGGCGATTCCACGTTCACGAGTTCACGTGTGGTCTCGACCATCGAAGCGACGAGGT
>CAZVWA010000137.1:0-2912 GCA_964631085.1 uncultured Rubrivirga sp. | reverse complement strand
AGCCATCCGGGTTACGGTGATCTCGTGACCTCTGCCGCATTCTTCGACCTCGACAAGACGATCCTGGCCAAGTCGAGTTCCTTCGCTTTTGCTCGCCCCTTCTATCAGGGCGGACTCATTGGACGTTCGGATGTCATCCGCAGCGCCTATGCGCAGTTCGTCTTCCTCGCTTCAGGAGCAGACCACGATCAAATGGAGACCATGCGCGAGTACATGTCAGCGCTCGTGACCGGCTGGGAAGTCGAGAAGGTTCAACAGATCGTGGCCGAAACCCTCGATGAGATCGTCGATCCGATGGTCTACGAAGAAGCAGTCCAACTCATCGAAGAGCATCGAACGGCTGGTCGCGACATCATCATCATTTCGTCGTCGGGAACCGATGTCGTAGAACCGATCGGGGCTCGACTCGGCGCAGACGTCGCGATTGGAACCCAGGTAGCGATCGAAGACGGTCGATACACCGGCGAGATCTTGTTCTACGCCTACGGAGAAGGAAAGGCAGAGGCCATGAAATCCCTCGCCGCAGAGCGGGGCTACAACCTTGCGGACTGCTACGCCTACTCCGACTCCCAGACCGATCTACCAATGCTCGAGGCGGTAGGACACCCGGTAGCTGTGAACCCCGATTCAGCTCTGCGCGCTGTCGCCATTGAGCGCAATTGGCCGATCCAGGATTTCGCCACTCCGGTCGAGATCCGCGAGCAGGTGCAGCGTAGGAATGCCGTCGCGGCAGGTGCTGGGATGGCGATTGGCGCAGTTGCACTCGGGCTCACGTGGTACGCGCGCCGGCGCGTCACCCCCGCCTGACAGCGTCAAGCCCCGCAGTTGGCGTCACAAGAGCGCCGGCCTTATGGCGGCAATTGCAGGTTTCGGTGATTAAGCGGCCTCAACGCCGGCCTCAACCGTCGCTAGGAACCACAGCAAGTAGCCGTTCACGTCGCCAGCTGCGTAGGCCTTCGTTGCACGCGCGCATGCCGCTCGACCGACCCGCAGCATCCCAACCTCGGGAATCGAAAACAGAGAGGGATCGACTCCACGATCGGCGAGCACCAGCCGAACGCTCGCTCGAGCGATCAACCCTGACCCCCAGGCGAAGGGTCGCGCGGCCAGCAACTCAGCGTGCACGATCCCCGCGACGATCAACGCCGATTCCTCACGAGCCCCCGTGACGAGTTCACCGAGGAGCGCCAGGCGACCAGCGGCTTCACGGGCCGAGGGCATGCTTCCGATATTCAGCGGATCATCCACCGACTGACCCTCGGTGCGGGGGCGACCGAGTTGATCCGCCGGCGCATGCAGGTGGGCAGCGATCGCGTGCAGGTGAGCCAGGACCTGCAAAGGAGCGCGTGCCCAGGTGTCGACTTGGCTGGGCACTTCCCCGGTTATGGCCTGCGCGGACGCCAACACGCGCCCCATCGGCGAATCGTCGACTACCGCGATGTCCGAACCGTCCATCGCCGCCGATGCCTGGGCACCTTGGGCACGTGAAGCAACGGAGTACTCGCTAGCCGACGACCGGACGTCTCGGCGCCACAGCAACGCATCGATCGCTCCCCGCGCCGCTTGGAGTCCATCGGCGACATCCGGGGAGGAGGAAAGGCGCTGGACAGCGTCCCTGACCGAAGACGTCACACAGCAACGCTAGTCGGCCGCTTTGCCCCATTCGCCCCGCATCGAACGTCTGAATTTGGTTTAGTGGAGACCCCATCGGCACGACTCTCCGCTGAAAGGAACGCCGTGAGTAACGAGGCTCTTGAGAATCTGCTGCATGAAGAGCGCGTCTTCCCGCCCTCGCCGGAATTCGCTGCACAGGCGAACGCCACGGCAGGGATGTACGACGACGCTGCGGAGGATCGCTTGGCCTTCTGGGCGGAGCAGGCTCGCTATCTGACGTGGGCCACTGAATTCGATCGGGTCCTGGACTGGAGCGATGCGCCGTTCGCCAAATGGTTCCTGGGCGGCACGCTCAACGTCGCCTACAACTGCGTCGACCGGCACGTCGACAACGGTTTCGGGAACCAAGTAGCTATCCGGTTTGAAGGTGAGCCAGGCGACCGCCGTGACATCACCTACGCCGAACTCAAAGACGATGTCTCACGCGCTGCGAACGCTCTACTCGAGCTCGGCGTCACAGCCGGGGATCGGGTCGCCATTTACATGCCGATGATTCCGGAGGCGATCGTCGCGATGCTCGCATGCGCACGCATCGGTGCGGCTCACTCCGTAGTTTTCGCAGGATTCAGTTCCGAAGCTCTGCGCAGCCGCATCGACGATGCCTCGGCCGTCCTCGTAATAACCGCCGATGGACAAAACCGTCGCGGCTCCGCGATGCCGCTCAAGCCCGCCGTGGACGAAGCCGTCGCCGAAACGCCGACCGTCACGAACGTCCTGGTGGTGCGTCGAACGGGCAGCGATGTCGAATGGAACGACGACCGAGATGTTTGGTGGCACGACATCGTTGATCGTCAATCACCGGATCACACGCCCGAGGCTTTCGACTCCGAGCATCCTCTCTTCATCCTGTACACCTCGGGCACGACCGGGAAGCCCAAGGGGATCCTGCACACGAGCGGCGGCTACCTCACCCAAGCCGCCTTCACCCACAGAAACGTCTTCGATCTCAAACCGGACGAAGACGTCTACTGGTGCACAGCTGACATCGGCTGGGTCACCGGCCACTCCTACATCGTGTACGGACCTCTGGCGAACCGTGCGACGCAGGTGGTTTACGAGGGCACTCCCGATACCCCCAACAAGGATCGTTGGTGGGACATCGTCGAGCGCCATGGCGTATCCATCTTCTACACCGCACCGACGGCCATTAGAACCTTCATGAAGTGGGGAGACGAACTACCTCAGTCGCACGACCTATCGTCGCTCCGACTCCTCGGCTCCGTCGGCGAACCGATCAA
>CAZVWA010000136.1:0-2925 GCA_964631085.1 uncultured Rubrivirga sp. | reverse complement strand
GCGATCGTCGAGGCGAGCAAGTCACTGAGCATGTCAGGCTCGGTGGTTGCTTTGGCCGCCAGCATCTCGACTCTGGCGCTGGCGGCAACCGTCCTGCCGATGGGCATGATGGCGGACCGTCTTGGCCGCCGGAAGATTCTCGGGGCGGCCTTGATCATCGCGATCATCGGCGATGTGATCGTGGCGATCAGCCCGATCACCGCCGGTTACCTCGCCGGTCGTGCGCTCGCCGGCGTGGGTGTCGGTGCGACTTTGGCTGCGGCATTCGCGTACGTCCGATTTGTGGCGCGGCCCGGGAAGGTCGCATCTGCCCTGGGTTTGTGGAACCTGGTGATGGTCGGCTTCTTCATCATCGGATCTTTGGTGGGTGGGGAGCTCGCGGGCATCGACTGGCGAATCGCCATGCTGTTGGTGCCGGCGATCGCTTTGGTGTGCTTGCTACTGACACCGATCATCCTTCCGGCGATGCCCAAAGTTTCTGGCGCGCGTCCAGATTACGCGGGGATGATCATCATCGCTCTCGGAATGATTGCCTTCCTTTACGGAGTGGCCCAGGCATCCAGTGGCTTGCGGAACCCGGCGTTCCTGATTCCGACTCTGGCCGGCCTCGTGCTCTTCGGTCTCTACTACGTCGTAGAGCGCAAGGTGGAAAACCCGATCTTTCCGCCGGCTCTGTTCGCCAGCGGCATCTTCGCTGCTGCTGCCGTGTCTGGTATCGCATGGAACTTTGCTCAAGCCACGGTGCAGCTGCAAACGAGCAACTTCTGGCAATACGTCCAAGACTTCACTCCGGGACAGGTCGCCCTGGGTCAAACGGCAATGATGATCTCGTTCGGTGCCGCGGGTGTTCTCGCCGGTCGCCTGATGAAGCCGGGAATGCGTTCGCTCACCTTGATGGGCGCCGGTTTCGTAGGCCTCGCCGGAGGCCTTCTGCTTCTGGCATTCGTCGTCAAGGACACGCCCTACTGGGTGATGGCCATCATGTTGTTCATCTTCGGGTTCGGACTCGCGTTCGTGTCCGTTCCGCAGTCGGCCCTCTTCGTTGCCGAAGCGCCTAAGTCGTCTTTCGGTCCGGTGACGTCTTTCCGCACGACGGTCGGTCAACTCGGCTACGCCATGGGCTTCGCAGTGAGTTCCGCGCTCGTGGGTGCCTTCGGCACTAAGAACCTGATCGGTCGGCTGGATGAAGCCGGGGTCCCGGCTAGCCAACTGGGAAAGGCCGTCGACGACGTCCGTCTATTCATGCAGACGGGCAAGGAAGGTTCGGGCAAGACAGCCAAGGAGGCGATCTCCGACCTAGGTGCGTCCTACGCCGCCGGCTTCAACTGGGCCGTGGGCATCAGTGGCATGGCTGTCGCTCTTCTGGGCGTCATCACGATTCTGCTGCTGATCATCGGTATGAAGCAGGTCAAGGATCAGCAGAGCACGAGCGCTTCCTGACACTTCCGAGGAGCCACCTCACCGACCTGAGATGATTGCTTGTCCCTCGAGTTCGCGGGGACGCTCTGCTCGGGATCGGAGTAAGCGATGGCTGGTGCGCCGCACCGCAACGCTCGAGCCTGGCTTGCGCTCGTTCTGGGAGCCGTTTCCCTTGGGACGGGTCTGGCATGGATGCTGGCAGCCGGCTGGGGAGTTGCACCGTTGGATGCCTTTATCGCAGGCACCTCCGAGCTGACCGGCCTCACAGTTGGCACGGTGATCATCGCCGTCTCACTGTTCTTCCTCGTTGGATCCTGGTTCCTTGGATCTCGCCCCGGCTGGGGAACCCTCATCGCCTTCGTGGGTGTCGGAGCCGTTGTTGATCTGTGGAATCTCGTGGTTTTCGATCTGCTCGGTTGGGACCCTGCGTTGTGGGTCATCGCTCCGCGGATAGGACTTTGGACGGTCGGATTTGCGCTATTCGCGCTTGGTGTGGTCGCGACGCTCGCTTCGGATCTTGGCGCCAACCCGTACGACCAGATCGTCAAAGCCGCCCATGAACGCTTCGGTATCTCGCTGTGGATGTCGCGCCTTGCCTTCGATGGCGTGATTCTGGTTTTCGCATTTCTTCTCGGTGGTGCGTGGGGAGCTGGAACCATCGCGATCTTGGTTCTCATGCCGGTGGCGATGGGGAGCGCGACACCTGTTGTGCGTCGCTGGGTTCATGATCAACCGAAGACTTCCGGTGAACGGACGCTCGCTTCGTGAAGGCCTTTCGCTACCGAGATTTTCGAATCTTTTGGATAGGTGCGCTTGTCTCTAATACCGGTACCTGGGTCCTGAATCTGACATTGCCGTTCGTTTTGTTCGAGCTCACCGGAAGTGCGCTGTGGGTGGGCGCGGCGGTTGCAGCGCAGTTCCTACCGATGTTCATGTTCAGTCCGCTGGGCGGTTCGGTGGCCGACCAGTATCCGCGGCGTTCGGTGCTACTGGTGATGCAGTTGGCGATGGGTGTCGGGGCGGCCCTTATCTGGCTGGCGTGGGTGAGCGACCTCCGCAATCCCTGGGTACTCCTGCTGCTGGTTGCGGTGGTGGGAGCCCTAAATGGCGTGAGCATGCCAAGTTGGCAGGGATTCGTTCACGATCTGGTGCCCCGTGAAGATCTCCTCTCAGCGGTGACACTCAATTCCCTTCAGTTCAACGCTGCACGCGCTATCGGTCCTGCCATCGGCGGGGTAATGCTGGCGACCCTTGGGCCTGCCTGGGCTTTCGGACTCAATGCCGTCTCCTACGCCTTCATCATTGCCGCGCTGTTGCTCGTGCGAGCGGGTCGTGGCCTACGCGTGGCTCGCAGCACCCTTCCCTTCACCCGGCAGATTCGCTCGGCCGTCGGCTATATAAAGGGCCAGCCCGGGATCGTCATGGCTCTCATCATTGCCTTCACTGTGGGCTTCTTCGGCAATCCGGTCTTCTCCTTCACGGTTGTTTTCGCCGGTGCTGTGTTCG
>CAZVWA010000135.1:0-2947 GCA_964631085.1 uncultured Rubrivirga sp. | reverse complement strand
TTCGAAGCCTCGACCACGTTGTCCTGAGCGCTTCGGAACAAGAGCACGGGCTGCCGAACGAGAGCGATGTCCTGTTTCACCACACCCCACATCTCCATCATCGAGTGCGCGGCCTTGAGTGGAGTGCGGTCGTAGGCGACTTCGTCCGAACCGGGTTTGGCGATGTCATTGCTGATCCCCGGGAACGAGCCCACCAGATGCTTGACGATGGGCAACAGATGCCGGTCGCGGCGTTCGGTGTGGACGGCTGCGTTGACGAGCACGATGCCGGCGATGTCCTCCCCGTGCTCCTCGGCCAGCCGCAATGTCAGGGCACCGCCCATCGACAATCCGCACACGAAGACTCGCTCGCAGCGTGCGGTGAGTTCGCGCAGGTTGCGGTTGGCTTCGGAGTACCAGTCCTGCCAGCGGGTGATGTTCATGTCCTGCCAGCGGGTGCCGTGACCGGGGAGTCGGGGGACACGGACCGTCCAGCCGCGCTCGGCCAATCGCTCGCCCCAGGGGCGCATGGACGCGGGCGACCCGGTGAACCCGTGAAGGAGCAGGACCCCTATCCGGTCGTCGCCATCGAATGACCAGGCTTCGGCGCCGGGACGTATGGGCATTGGGGCTCCTCGGGTGTGGCTCGGCCACTAGTGTGCCACCCACCATGGCCACCACATCCGACTCACGAACCACCCAGGGCCCGGCATCGCCTGCTGCCACGGCTGGGTCGGCCGACGGCCCGGGGGCGCTCTACTGGTTCTTGAAGCACTTCGTGATCGGTCCGTGGTTGCAGGTGCTATTTCGTCCATGGGTTGAGGGTGTGGAGCATCTGCCGACCAAGGGTCCGGCGATCCTTGCCAGCAATCACCTCTCCTTCTCCGATTCCTTCTTCCTGCCGCTCGTTGCACCTCGACCCATCACCTTCTTGGCCAAGAGCGACTACTTCACCGGGAAGGGACTCAAAGGGTGGTTCTCGCGGATGTTCTTCACCGGCGTGGGTCAAGTCCCGGTCGACCGATCCGGTGGTCGAGCTTCAGAGGCGGCGATCCTCACAGGCGAGCGCGTGTTGCGTGGTGATCGCCTGCTGGGCATCTACCCGGAGGGAACTCGGTCACCGAACGGCACGATGTATCGGGGAAAGACGGGCCTGGCGCGCATGGCCCTCGAGGCTCGGGTTCCCATCATCCCGGTAGCGATGATCAACACCTTCGAAATCCAGCCGCCGGGAACGGTGCGACCTCGACTGCGAAGGGTGGGGGTGCGCTTCGGTGAGCCTTTGGACTTCTCGCGTTACGAAGGGCTCGAGGACGACCGCTTTATCTTGCGTTCGGTTACCGATGAAGTCATGTATGCGCTTATGTCGCTCTCGGGTCAGGAATACGTGGACATGTACGCCTCTCGCGCCAAGGAGTTGATCGCCGAGGGTGTACCGGCGGACGCGACCGCCACTACGCGTTTGTGAGCGGGCGCGGCTAGCCGTTCGTTTCTACCCAACCCTTGCTGCGATCAACCGCGCGTCGCCAGCGGGCGTAGTCGACGTCCGCATTCTCGCGCGGGCATTGAGGATCGAAAATCCCCGAGGACTGCCGAGTGCTGGACAGTTCTTGGGCGTTCTGCCAAATGCCGACGCCCAACCCAGCGAGGAACGCGGCGCCTAGGCCCGTCGTCTGCAACTGTGCCGAGCGGTCCACGGGAATCCCCAATTGATCGGCTTGCATCTGACACAGCAGATCGTTTGCGGCGGCGCCGCCGTCGATAGCGAGGCGATCGAGGTGGACTCCTCCCTCGTCTGCCATGAGGTCAACGACGTCGCGGACTTCGAAGGAGATGGCCTCCAAGGTGGCGCGGGCGATGTGCGCGTCTGTGGTTCCACGGGTGATTCCGATGATCAAACCTCGGGCCCGGGGGTCCCAGTCGGGTGCTCCAAGGCCCGTGAGTGCAGGAACGAACACCACGCCCCCGGAATCGGAAACAGTTTTCGCTAGTGCTTCCACCGCAGGTGCGTCGTCGATGATGTGCAGGCCGTCGCGGAGCCATTGAACCGCCGAGCCGGTCACGAAGATCGCGCCTTCGAGTGCGTAGTCGAGGGTGCCGTCGGGATGTTGGAGAGCAACGGTGGTCAGCAGGCCGTTGGTGCTCGGTCGTGCGGAGGTGCCGGTATGCACGAGCAGGAAGGAACCCGTGCCATACGTGCACTTCGCGGCGCCTGCTGCGAATCCGGCTTGCCCGGCAAGCGCCGCCTGTTGATCGCCGGCGATGCCGGAGATGGGTACCTCGAGGCCGCAGAAAACCTCCGGATCGGTAACCGCGACCTTGCCATAGGACGAGACAACTTCGGGCAAGGAATCCATCGGCACACCGAAGATCTCGCACAACTCCGAGCTCCAGGTACCGTGGTGGATGTCGTACAGCAGCGTGCGCGAGGCGTTGGTGGCGTCGGTGATGTGTTCGAGTCCGCGCGTCATCCGCGCGATCACGTAAGAATCGACCGTTCCCATGGCTACCCGGCCGTCGAGCACATGCGCCCAGTGCTGAGGTTCGTTCTCGCGAATCCACATCGCCTTGGTTGCGCTGAAATAGGGATCCAGGCGCAGGCCCGTGCGTTGGGTGATGAAGTTCTCGTGTCCGGCGGCGCGGAGTCGATCGCACAGGGGTGCGGTTCGTCGGTCTTGCCACACGATCGCGCGGCGCGGGGAGCCCATGGTCTCGCGATCCCACAGACACCAGGTCTCGCGTTGGTTGGTGATGCCGATCGCGACGATCGAGGCCCGATCAACTGATGCGAGCGCTTCCTCGGTGGCCGCAAGCGTGGCGCTCCAGATCTCACCGAGGTCGTGCTCCACCTGATCGTTGGCCGGGAAATGCTGACCGAACTCCCGGTACCCGGTCGCGACCACGTCGGTGGATTCGTCGACCACGAGGGCGGTGACACCCGTGGTTCCTGCGTCGATCGCCAAGATCA
>CAZVWA010000134.1:0-3009 GCA_964631085.1 uncultured Rubrivirga sp. | reverse complement strand
TTGTTGTCGAACTTGCTCTTGGTCACCGAATCGTTGACGTTGATCGCCGGGAACAGCAGCGAACCATCGCGCTGCATCTCGTACAGGCGCAGCACGCCGGTGGTGGTCTCCTCGGTTACGCCCTTGATGCCCGCGGCGATCTTGGTGAAGCGATCGGAGGAGTTCGCGAGGGATTCGCGCAGCGTGTGCAGGACGACCCGGTACTCCTCGGAATCGTTCTCGTCGGCAGAGGGAACAACACCCGCCTTCTCGAACTCCGCACCCTTGTGCACGAGCAAAGTGGCGTCGCCACCGTCGTCGAGGATCATGTTCGGGCCTTCACCATTTGGCCAGTCGAGCACCTGCTCGGTGCACCACCAGTACTCCTCGAGGGACTCGCCCTTCCAGGCGTAGACCGGGATGCCCTGGGGATCCTCAGGAGTTCCGTTGGGGCCGACGACCACAGCGGCCGCAGCGTGATCCTGCGTGGAGAAGATGTTGCAGGAAGCCCAGCGGACGTCTGCGCCGAGAGCGGTCAGGGTCTCGATCAGGACTGCCGTCTGGATGGTCATGTGCAGCGATCCGGTGATTCGGGCACCGGCGAGTGGCTTGGAATCGCCGTACTCGGCGCGCATCGCCATCAAGCCGGGCATCTCGTGCTCGGCTAGACGGATCTCGTCGCGGCCGAATTCAGCGAGGGACAGGTCGGCAACCTTGTAGTCGGGGGTGCCGTCGGGCTTGGTCAGAGACATTCCTTCTCCATATTTCGGTTCTACGTGGTGTGAGCTCACGCCAGCGAAGAAAGTGTTACGACGCACGCCGACGGGAGCGTCTCGACGGGAACCAGGGCTCCGGACCATCGGCGACAACTGAATTGTGCCATGCCCCGGCGCTTTCCGCCGCTTGGGACTCGCTCAGGCCTGGGCTGGAGCGACTACCGCCATGGCGAGCCCCGGGGCGGCGACTGTGACCTCACCCTCCCCGGCGGGGATCGCGACGCCGGACCCCTGGGCGGCGGTGCGTGCAGCGTCGGCCGTGGACACCTCGACATCGCCCTCGATGGCGACCACCAGCCGGTACTCCCCCGAAGCCAGGACGGCTGACTCCCCCCGAATCACCCGAACACCGAACGCCGCGCCGCGAGGTTCGACAACAGTCGAGGACCTGATGAATTGCGGGGCGTTGACGAAATCCAAAATGGTGAGCGCGTGATCGACATATACCGGCTTGTTGGTGAGTCCCAGGCGCAAGACATTGTCCGAACTGGTCATCACCTCGAATCCGATCCCGCGAACATAACTGTGCGGGATTCCCGGGGCGAGGTAGACGGCGTCCCCCGGCGCCAGCGTGAAGAAGTCCAATAGCGGCGTCATCAAGACGCCGAAGTCATCGGGAAAATCAGCAACTGCTTGACGGTAGGCCGCGATCTCCGACTCACCCATAAGCCGGCTCATGGTTCCTGCCGCCTGTGCATCGCGGACGGCGTTTGGTAGTTGCGCTACCAGAGTCGTCGCACTCTCTCGTTGCTCGTGAATGGCCTGGATCGCGGCAACGTAATCGTGGGAGTGAAGAGCAGACGCCGCTAGCGCAAGCCCGTCGATGCGCTCGATGATCTCCGCGGCATCGGACGCTGGCCGCCAACCGATAAAGGCATCGAACGGCTCGAGGGCGACGAGCACTTCGGCCTTCTCGTAGGGATCGGCGAGGATCTGCGGACCGGCGATCTGCTGGTCATCCCACATCTTCTTGGCATCGTGCGCATCGGGATGAACCTGGACCGAAAGCGGACGGGCTGCGGCGAGGATCTTCGCCAAGACCGGGGCCTGTTCGCGCGTAAGTCGGTCCGCAAGCGTTCCGGCGAAAGAGACGTCGTCGTTGTCACCCGTATGAACCGAGGAGTCCAACACCGAAGCACCACTCGGGTGGACGCCGAACCACAGTTCGGCCTGGGGTCGTCCGGAAGCCTGGCCCGTCCAGGGTTCGAGGCCGTCGACGATCCCCCAGTCGTAGTCCTTGACTTCCCCGCGTATCGAGAACATCACGTGGTGGGTGGACTCGGGCTCTGCGGACCTTCGATCGCCTCATCGATGAGCATGACGGGAATTCCATCGCGAACGGGGAATCGCCTCCGACACACAGTGCACACGATTTCGCCCGTTGCCTCATCCGCCTCAACCTGCCCATGGGCTTCGCACGGGCAGGCAAGGACGTCCCACAGATGCGGTGACAACCCCAGTGGTGAGTTCGGATACTGACTCATGCGCTTTCACCAGCCATGAGTGCAAGAACGTCGTCGCGAAGCGTGCCCATCATGGCGTCATCGCGGGCCTCGACATTCAAACGCAAGAGCGGCTCGGTGTTGCTAGGACGAACGTTGAACCACCAGTCTCCGGCGTCGATGGTCAGGCCATCCATGTGGTCAGCACTCACCCCATCACGCGCCGTGTACGTCTCCTCGATCAGTGCGGAAACGGCGGCTTGGTCTTCGACACGCGTGTTGATCTCTCCGGAGGCCGCGTAGCGGTCGTACTCGGTCAGCAGAGAGGAAAAGGTTGTCCCCGCCGGCGCAGACCCCAGCGCAGCAAGCGCGTGCATTGCAGCAAGCATCCCCGAATCGGCTCTCCAGAATTCGCGGAAGTAGAAATGGCCCGAGTGCTCACCTCCGAACACTGCATCTGTCTCAGCCATGGTTGCCTTGATGAACGAATGGCCCACGCGTGTCTTGACCGGTGTGCCGCCGTTCTCCACCACTACCTCCGGCACCGCCTTGGAGGTGATCAGGTTATGGATGATCGTCGACCCCGGGTGCCGGGCGAGTTCTCGAGCAGCGATCAATGCCGTGAGCGTCGACGGGCTGACGGTCCGACCCTGCTCGTCGACGACGAAACAACGATCCGCATCACCGTCGAAAGCCAGACCGATATCCGCTCCCGTCTCACGCACGCGTGCCTGAATATCGACGAGGTTGGCGGGCTCGATCGGATTGGCTTCGTGGTTGGGAAAGGTGCCGTCGAGCTCGAAGTACATGGG
>CAZVWA010000133.1:0-3068 GCA_964631085.1 uncultured Rubrivirga sp. | reverse complement strand
CGTGGACCTGGGCGCATCGATGGTCGCTCGCCAAGCCCATAGCCGCTCTCGATGAAGCCTGCTGGATCCATGAGGAACTTCCCCTCGGGCTGGCCGGCGACGCGTGGGCGGGCGGTCCCCGTGTTGAAGCGGCATGGCTGTCAGGGCGGGCGCTTGGCACTGCGCTTGCCGATACGTGATTGAAATAGACATCCGCTAGCCTCTCCGCTCGTGCCAGCGATCGTGCTTGTCGGCGCCCAGTGGGGGGACGAGGGCAAAGGGAAAGCGACCGACCTTCTCGGCGGTCGCGTGGATTACGTCGTCCGCTATCAGGGCGGCAACAATGCCGGCCACACCGTTGTAATAGGTGACCGCAAATTTGCGCTCCACCTGTTGCCCAGTGGAATTCTCACCCCCGAAGTGACGCCGGTTATCGGCAATGGCGTGGTGGTGGACCCGGCGGTCCTTCTCGAAGAGATCGACGGATTGCAGCAGCAGGGCGTCGATACCTCAAAGTTGGTCATCAGCGCGAACGCGCACCTCATTACTCCATATCACGTAACTCTCGACAAAGTAACCGAACGCTTTCTTGGCAAGAGCAAGATCGGGACCACAGGGCGCGGTATCGGGCCGACCTATAGCGACAAGATCGCACGCATCGGTATCCGCGTGCAGGACCTGTTCGATGAATCCATCCTTCGCCAGAAGGTCGAAGGCGCGTTGCTCAACAAGAACCAGGTTCTAGTCAAGGTCTTCAACCGTCGAGCGATAGATACCGATGCCATAGTCGATGAACTCCTTCAGTACGCCGATGTCCTGCGACCGATGGTTTGCGATACGTCACTGCTGTTGAACGATGCACTGGACAACGAGAAAGTCGTTCTGCTCGAAGGTGGACAGGGGACACTGCTCGACGTTGACCACGGGACGTATCCGTTCGTCACATCCAGCAATCCGACATCGGGCGGTGCCTGCACCGGCAGCGGTATTGGCCCGACGCGCATCTCGCGAGTCATCGGGATCCTCAAGGCGTACACGACCCGCGTTGGATCCGGTCCATTCCCAACGGAGCTGTTCGACGACGACGGTGATCGTTTGCGCACCATCGGTGGTGAGCGTGGCGTCACAACCGGCCGCGATCGCCGATGCGGTTGGTTCGATGCGCCGATTGCTCGGTTCGCAACGCGCGTCAACGGCCTGACCGACATCTTCCTAACAAAGCTCGACGTGCTGACCGGGTTCGAGCAGATTCCGGTGTGCGTTGCCTACGACGTTGATGGCTCACGGGTCGAGGAGCTACCTGAGACACAAACGGCGTTCCACCACGCGAAGCCGATCTACGAGTACCTGCCCGGGTGGACCGAGGACATCTCGACCGCGCGGTCACTTGATGACCTACCGGCTAATGCTCGCTCCTACGTCGAGTTTCTCGAGGACGTCTCGAATTGCCGCATCAGCGCGATCGGTGTCGGTCAGGATCGCAACGCGACGATCTCAGTCCATGACCTCATCGACTAGCGAGTCCTCGCAGGGACCGATTCCGGCGGCGAGTTGGCCGTGGCGTGAGGATCTTGTTCTCACTCATGATGACGTAGAGATTCATCCCAGCACTACCGGCGACGCAGCGGAGCTATTCGCAGCACTCGACTCCGACGACGTCTGGACACACGTCAAGGGCCGTCCATCGTCGGCGCAGCAGTGGGTCGATGTCATCGATCAGGCGCGTGCGTCGGGTCGGTGGATGTGGACCATCCGCCTCGGCGGTTCAGTCGTGGGGACGTCGTCGTTCATGGATCTTTCGGTAGTCGACGCACGAGTCGAGATCGGACACACGACCTATGCGCGCGAGGTGTGGGGAGGAACGGTTAACCCGGCGGCGAAACTGCTGTTGCTGGGCTGGGCGTTCGATGAGGCGCAGATGAGCCGCGTCCAGTTGAAGACCGATATCCGCAATCTGCGCAGTCAGGCGGCGATCGAGCGGCTGGGCGCCAGACGTGAGGGAGTCCTGCGGATGTACCAGCGTCGGCAGGACGATTCCATCCGCGACACCGTCATGTATTCAGTGCTCGCCAGTGAGTGGGCAGGAGTTCGTGAGGGCCTACTCGCCCGATTGATGCCTTGATGTCCACAGGCTAGCCTGGTGGGATGCGCACCACCCTCACTCTTGACGACGATCTGTTTATGGCCCTGCATGAGCGCGCCCGCGCAACAGGACGTTCCTTCAAGGACGTTGTGAACGAGGTGATGCGTCAGGGACTCTTCGACTCAGACCCTCCACGGGAGATCATCGCCCCGACTCTGGACATGGGAGCGCCCCGTATCGATGTCACCAAGGCGCTCGATCTTGCGATGCAGACGGATGACGAATGGGAAAAGAATCGGTGATCATTCCCGATTTGAATCTCCTGCTATACGCGACGAACCCCCAGGAGAAGCGGCACGCGCAGGCTCATCAGTGGTGGTCGACAACGCTCTCCGGGCAGGTTCCCGTCGGACTGCCGTGGATGGTTGTCATGGGATTCATCCGCATCAGCACGGGTCCGTTCTATTCGGGCGTTCCTGTTCCCGTCGAAAGTGCCATGGCGGTAGTCCGGGAGTGGCGTTCGGCAGAGTGTGTGCGGATGATCGATCCGCGCAACGAGCACCTGCACATAGTCGAGAGGTTGCTCGTTTCTCGCGGCGTTGCTGGAAGGCACACGATGGATGCGCACCTGGCGGCCCTCGCGATCGAGCATCGAGCAACGGTCTATTCGGCCGACTCGGACTTCGCGGAGTTCCCCTCCGTCTCGTGGATCAATCCGCTGGCTTTGACCTGATTGCCGCCCGTATTGTCCTGAACATTCGCGCGGTCCTACGCTTCGAATACCACTGTGAGTGACGAGGAGTAGGTATGTCGTTTTCCCCGGACCCGGCGCAAGGCAAGCACGTTTACGACCTTGATCGGCAGTACGTATTTCACTCGTGGAGTGCGCAGGGTGCTCTCAACCCAATGTGCGTTGCGGCAGCCGAGGGTTCTTACATCTGGGACTACGAGGGCAACAAGTTCCTGGACTTCTCCTCGCAGTTGGTGAACGTCAACATCGGGCATC
>CAZVWA010000132.1:0-3093 GCA_964631085.1 uncultured Rubrivirga sp. | reverse complement strand
TCGCAGCCGGCGAATAGTCCCGCCTGATCATCGAGATCACGGAACGAGCCGGGCCTGTGGGTCCGGCTCGTTCGCGTTCAGCCAGCGAACGGCAGGTCGGCCACGCCGGTCACACCCAGCCCGTCGACGGCGAGCAACGAGCCGGGTACGAACCCGTCGCGTCCCGTGGCACGAGAAGTTCTCCTGGTACGGGCCGGCCGGGATCGGCACGGTGCGGGGCATCAGCGCCTTCCGCAACTGGCACCAGATCTCGTTCCTCAAGGCGATGCCCGATCGCGCCGGCGGCCACATGGGAGCGAAGTACTTCTTCGGCGACGGTCCGTTCGTGGGCGAGACCGCGTGGCCGGGTATGACCATGCACTTCTCCGGCGACGGCTTCCTCGGCATGACCCCTACCGGCCAGCACGTCACCGGTCGCAGCCTCGACTTCTGGCGGATCGAAGACACCCCGGACGGGCCCAAGATCCGCGAGAACTGGGTGCTCTTCGACATTCTCCACGTCTGGGACCAACTCGGCGTCGACGTGATGGAGCGCATGCGAGAGCTGACCTCCGCCCTGCGCATCGCCCGCGAGGCGTTCTAGAACCCGAACGGCGTCTCGGCGATCCCTGTCGCGCCGGTGTCCTCGATCGCGAGGAGCGATCCCGGCCGGACACCATCGCGGCCCGGCGTCGCCGGTCGGCCGTGTTCGTTGCCGATCGTGGTCACGAACAGCGTCGCACGATCCGTCCCACCGAAGGCCGGCATCGACGGCTTCTCGAGTGGCACGTCGATGCGGTCGGTGACGGTGCCGTCGGGATCGATCCGGGTCACGCACCAGCCGGTGACCGAGGCCGACCAGTAGCCGCCCTCGGTGTCGAGACAGGCGCCGTCGGGCAGGCCGGGGTGATCGGCATAGTCGAAGAACGTCCGCTCGTTGTGCCAGGTGCCGTCGGTGGCGTCGTAGTCGGCGACGACGACCCGGGCCGTGAACGTGTCGGCCCAGTAGACGAGACCCCGCTCGGCGTCGAAGGCGAGACCGTTGGGGATCCCGATCTCGGTGCGCAGCGGTGTGACCTGATCATCGACTCGGTACAGCGCGCCGGTCGACCGCCCGGCCGCCGCGTCCTCGTACATCGTCCCGAGCACGAAGCGGCCGGCCGGGTCGACCCGGCCGTCGTTGCTGCGGTTGCCGTTGCCGTCGGGTTCGAGCCGATGCCGCTGCGGGCGCGCGCCGACGTCGGCCCAGTCGACCTCGTGGAGGGCGTTCTCGATCGCGAGGACGAGCATGCCCGGTCGATCGGTGAGCGCGATCGTGCCGACTCGGCCGGGGAAGCCGCGGGTGTCGTCGACGCCGGTCGCCGGGTCGAAGCGGTGCACGACTCGGGCCTCGATGTCGGTCCAGTAGAGGGCCTGATCGAGGGCCGACCACACGGGGCACTCGCCCAGCCGGGCCGGTGTGTCGACGGCGACGTCGACCGTGGTCACTCGACGACCGTGCCCGGCATGCCGTCTTCGGGATCGGGCCAGTCCATGTCGAGATCTCGCAGGGTCTGAACGAGGATCTCGCTCACCAGCAGGTTGCGGAACCACTTGCGGTCGGCCGGGATGACGTACCACGGCGCGTCCTCGGTCGAGGTCTCCTCGAGCATCGCCGTGAATGCCTTCTGGTAGTCGTCCCAGTGCTCCCGTTCGGCAAGGTCGCCGAAGCTGAACTTCCAGTTCTTGTGGGGCTCGTCGATGCGGGCCTGCAGCCGTTCGCGCTGTTCGTCCTTGGAGATGTGGAGGAACAGCTTGATGATGGTGGTGCCCTCGTCCGCGAGCATCTGCTCGAAGTTGCGGATGTGCTCGTAGCGCTTCTTCCAGCGCTTCTCGGGCACGAAGTCGTGGACCCGGACGATCAGGACGTCCTCGTAGTGCGACCGGTTGAAGATCGTGATCTCGCCGTCGGCGGGGGCGTGGGCGTGGACCCGCCAGAGGTAGTCATGGGCGAGCTCCTCGTCGGTGGGCTTCTTGAACGCCGCGACCTTGACGCCGGCGGGGTTCACGCCGTCGAACACGTGACGGATGGTGCCGTCCTTGCCGCCGGTGTCGGTCGCCTGGATGACGACCAGGACCTTGTGTTTCTCCTCGGCGTAGAGGAGCTCCTGGAGCGCCTCGAGTTCGGCGTTGAGCTCCTCGAAGCGATCGGTCACCTCCTCCTTCTCGAATCCTCCGTCCTCGCGGGTGTCCCAGTCGTCGAGGTCGACCTTGTCGCCAGGCTGCACCCGGAACTTCGAGATGTCCATCGGGAAAGTGTGCCCGATCCACCGGCGCTGCGCCGGATCCCCCGTCGAGTCGCTTGATCTCGGCCCTCGACGTGCCGATAGGGAAGGCGTTCGGCTCTTCGGGAAAGGACGTGTGGTGACCGAGACGTACTCGGATGTGGACGAGATCCGTGCGGCATTGGCCGAGGAGTTACGCGGCGCGGTCGAAGAGGCTCGTGGCCGGATCGCCGCGGTCGTCGACCCGACGTGCCCGACCCCGGCGTTCATGACCGCGCTCGCCGACGAGCTGGCGCGAGCCGCCGCCGACCCGAGCGCCGTGCCGTATCCCGAACTCGCCGACGCCGACCGCTACTGGTCGGCGGCCATCCAGCCGCAGATGCAGGCCGCTCACGACCAGATCGTCGCGATCCTCGCGTGACTGGAGCAGCAGATCTTCGAGACGATGGTCGTCGCCGAGGCCGATCTCAAGCGCGAGGTCGATCTCGCCCTCGGCGCCGTGTCCGCGAACCCGCTCGCCGACCGCAGCCACCTCGAGGAGACCCTCCAGCGTCGTTGCAGCGATCTCCACCACCAGATGGCCGAACTGCTCGGTGCGCTGCCCGATTCCGCTCTTCTCACCGAGGCCCAGACCCGGTTCCACCAGGCGCTCCACGAGCAGGCCGTGGCCGACGTCGACGGCCTCAAGCCCCGCTCGGCGGCCTGCCCCAGCTGCTCCTGCAGCGCTTCGACGACGAGGTCGACGCGCGGCGAGCGCCTGACTCAACGCCCCCGCGTGAGGGGCGTCAGTACTCGATGTCGGAATACTCGCTGACCTTCTCCAGTCGGTGGCGAGCCGAGACCTTGCGAA
>CAZVWA010000131.1:0-3117 GCA_964631085.1 uncultured Rubrivirga sp. | reverse complement strand
AGGCAGCCGATGGGCTGCATGCTGGGCACCAGGATGCGGGCGATGAGACCAATAACGATGCCGGCACCGAGGCCGGAAAGAATGCTGTCGATTTCCACAACAGCATCCAACCACTAAACGGATGATTCTTGACCCTCTCTGGCCAACGCCACGATCCTCGAGATGGCTCGGAAGTACTTCTTACGGTAGCCCCCCTTGAGAAGTTGCTCGGAGAACAGCCGATCCAGCGGGACCCCACTGGCTACGACCGGCACGTCTCGGTCGTAGAGGCGGTCTACGAGGACTACAAGGCGCAAGGCTTGGGCTTGGTCGCTTAGAGTCCGGACTTCCTCGAGCCCGACGAGGGGTATTGAATCCACGAGGGCGCCGTACTGCGACGGATGCACCTCCGGCAGGAATCGCAAGAGGTCACTGAAGTGATCGAGGGTGGCTCCGGGCGTCTCCGCAACACTTCGCTCGACCTCCTCGGTGGTCAGAGGTGCGGGCGCTTCGGGCGCCCCACGGTGCCGGTAGTCCTCTCCGTCGATACGCAGAACGTCGAAGTGGGCAGATAACCCCTGAATCTCGCGCAAGAAATCCTCGGCTGCGAAGCGCCCCTCCCCCAGCTTTTCGGGGAGTGTGTTAGACGTTGCAGCGAGGAAGACACCGGCATCAACGAGCTGGCCAAGCAGAGTGGACATCAAGACGGTGTCGCCGGGGTCGTCGAGTTCGAACTCGTCGATACACACCAGGCGGTTGTTCTTGAGAACCTCGACCGCCTGCCGAAAGCCAAGCAGGCCGACGAGGTTTGTGTATTCCACGAACGTGCCGTACGTCCTGGGGCCCTCGATGCTGCTCCACAAAGATGCCAGGAGGTGGGTCTTGCCAACGCCAAAACCCCCGTCGAGGTAAACCCCCGCCCGCCCTTCAGGCGGTGCAGCGCGGCGGAAGAACCCCCGTTTCGTTGCTGGTGGGGTACCGATGCGCGCGGAGAATGCACGCAGCGCAGCGACCGCCGCCTGCTGGGTCGGGTCACCCGGAATGTAGGTGTCGAAAGCGACGTTGCGAAAATGCGGGGGCGGTACCAAATCACCGAGGATCTGGTCGATGCTCACCTGCGGGCGCCGATCGATCAGACCTGTCGTCGACGCCACGCAGCGGAGCCTATTGGGCGGTAGCTACCTCAGCAGTGCCAGCGCCCACCGGCCCAGTGGCTGGCACCGGACCCGGGGCGTTCCCAGTTGAACACGGTGCTGAACGCAGCGTCCTGCCAGTAGCGGGGCCATTGATTCAGCGGTGTTGTGCGCAATTCCTTCATCAAGGACTTTGCGGCCTTCTCGCCGAGTACCTTCTTGTGCTCTTTAAGCATCATGTGGGTTGCGCCATCAGCGAGCGCGTCGGACATCTGATAGGCCCCGTAGTAGCGGTTGCCGCCACCACCTCGGACGTCGTACTGCCCTTCGCTCTCGCGCTTGACGATGCACCGGCGGATGTCCTCGGCCGCCGGGTCGAAGAACTCCCCTCGATAAAGACTGGGCTCTACGCCGCGCATGTCTGTTGTCTCAGCGGAGCGTGTGGTGAATTCGAGCATTGCCTGCTGCATCTGGACCCGGTGGAAGTTCACCGCTGCCGCACTGGCGGCTGGTGTCATCGCATCGCGGGCGCCAACCCGTTGGCGGGCGACGGAAGCGAATTGGCTCGGCGCTTGGGCCGCTGGGAGTGCTCCCATCGCGACCGGGGGTCGGCCAACGGCATTGGCCCCAACGAGGAGGGACGGGACGGCCACTGCGATGGCCACGATGATCGCGATACCCGCAGTTCTGCGGGTCCACAGTCGACGAGCTGTGCTCATGCAACCTTCTGGTTCGGCCCGGATGCCGTCGCGGCACCGGGGCCACAGCACAGGTCTCCGCTCCACCGACCGTCGGTCTGATCGGCAGAACTCCCCTAGGCAGGCGTCCGCCGGCGACGGTTCTCACGTCGTCCGGGGTGTTGGACGCAGCCGATCCCGCAGACGTAGGTGGTCAGCAGGAGTGCTGTGAGTTCGACAGGTAGTTGACCATTCATCCGTCGAAGAAGTCTCTGGCGTTTAACGACAAAACGGACATACAGGATGTGACATGGATCCCACTTTCATGCGACATTTCTGCGACATTGAGACGAAGGTAACGAAATGGACACGACGCAACTGCTGCGTAGTCGACCACTAGGCTCCCCGCCATGAACATCCCCGCGGAGACCATGTGGATCTTCGCTATTGCCCTGGCCCTATTCGGTCTCGTCTTCGTTCTCCTCGGACTTTCGAGCGAGCGCGGCTATTGGTCACAGCGAGATCCCTCAGGCAACGCCAAGGCTGAGGCGACCAAGTTCTCCAAGGTCTATGCGAACGCATTTCGCTACGCAGCCGGTGAGTACCGCGCTCCCCTGCGCATAGCGGCCATCGGCGTAGTCCTGTGGTACCTCGCGGTGATCTGCGCGGTCGTAGCCCTGCTGCTTGGCCTGTAGTGGCCATGTGGCCGTTCTCTCGGCGCAAGGCTCCCAAGGTCGAATCCATTCCGATTGCCGCGCCCACCAGCGACCCCGAAGACTTCAGCGTTCTCACTGTCGGGCAATCCCGACTCACCGACTCCTTCATCGCCATCAACTTCGGCTCCGACTCTCAGCCGCGATTCAACCAGGGCACGATCCACCCCCTGGTTGACCCAAGAATGAAAACGGTGGCCGATATCGAGGTTCGAGTCGAAACCCATGTGGTCGGCTATCTGCGCCCCCCAGCGCTCAACACCGCCATCGAACTGCTCGAACGCCATCGAGCCTCGTCGCTAGAAGTCCCGGTCATGATTTTCTCCACGCCGGCCGGCCCCGAGGTTCGCGTTCATTCCTCCCTCGGCTGAACGACCTCGCGAATCACCGGCGGGCCGACCACACACCGGGCATCGATCCAGGATCTTTTTGTCGTAAACCTCTCCGCAGGAACACGACGTCACGTGCGCCACGTCATCACCCCGCCCCAACCCTCGGTGTCATATCCGGGTCAGTAGTTCTTCTACCGTCCAACGCTCGTCTAGGGCTTGGAGAACGATGTCGGCTTGAGCCGGTGGTGCGTGACTGCCCTCCGGCGGATTCCTATCCAGATCG
>CAZVWA010000130.1:0-3149 GCA_964631085.1 uncultured Rubrivirga sp. | reverse complement strand
CTATTGACCCGTAGCCGCCTCGACGGCGTCTTCAATGGCCGATGGGACACCTGGTCTCACCTGCTGTTGGACCGTGAAAGCGAACGGTTCGGATGGGTAGGTCAGCTGCACGGTGATGTTGCAGATGACGATCCCCTTCGTTACCTGCGCAGTGGTGGCCGAGCACTTGGCAGTGGCAGCATCTGCTTGGGATGACCCACCCAAGGCGCCTTGCTGGTACAGGTCACCAAAGAACCGAAGAAGATCCGATTCCATAAGCGCCCACGTGGTTGCGTTGTCGGGATAACTCGAGAACTGTTCAAGGCCGGCGTCCACCGACTGTTCCAGCCAGTCCTGCATGCGTTTGGTCGTCGAATGCACAGCACTATTCAACGTCACCGTCGGAGTGATGTGGGTGCTCAGATCTCCGAACTTGACGATGGGCGAGACTCCACTGAAGGCGAGCAACGCCCGCTGGCTAGCTGTGGTCGTCAACTCGGGACCCACCACATTCGGCACATTGACTCCGCCTATGCCGTACCAGACGCCACTACCTTCGTCGACGGATGCGCGAACTCCCAGGATCGCCCCCGACGCCGGGCCAACTTGCCACGAATCCTCGACAACACCCGAACTCATGAGAACCGCGGACTCCGCGGCTGCGCCAGCGCGCTGGCGCAGCTGACCTGCCAGAGCTTCGAGCCCAGAGACGGCTTGATCAGGTGAGTTCAACATCACCGACGTTGGCGGATCAAGCCAAGCCATCGCTCTCACATCGGCGGCTCGAGTGACCAGGGCGCTGGCGACGTCCAGCCACGATTGCTCGTCAAGGTTCTGCATCTCCGGAGCCGCGATATCGAGTGCGCCGGCAACTTCGATTCCTGCGATGGCCGACACGAGCGACTCCGGAAAGGCATTGGGAGTCGGGACGATCGTCAGGCTCTGACCACCGGCAAAGAAGAAGTCGACGATGGATTGCGACATCGTGTTGCTCATGTCCGTGAATGATTCGATTTCCTCGTAGCTCGAGACCGTCACAGCGCCGTCCTTTAGCGCTCCGGGGGCAGGTGTTGCGCTGCCTATGAGGACATGCACGGGGGTCAGCGGTTGGATCGCACTCGGATTCTCGATATCGATCACCCGAATGGGGCTCGGCTTCCACTGGGCGTACAGGCGCGCGTTGTTGTCTGTGGTGGTCGCCCAGGAGGTCGGAGCCTTCGCTCCGATCGGAATCAGATCAGCGTCCGATGCGACAGCCGGTGTTGTGCTCCATCCGGCGAAGTAATGACGCGGCGGTGTGCAGATCGGGTCGACCATGATCCGATAGTTGGTGAGGTCTTCGCGATCCACTTCCTGGGTGATGGTGCGGTTTTGAAGCGGGACGTACATGCGACCGGCAAAGCACTCGTGCTCGGCTGCGACGTTGGCGTCGAATTCGACGGTGAGGACTTCTTCTTTCAGCACCGCGGTGAACTGTTGGGAATCGACGATGAGGATGGTGTGTCCCGGTGGGTGGACAAGGTCGTCCCAGCCGACCTTCCAGCCGAGGATTTCGGCCCCGTCGGTGGTGCGACAGTCGGCGCCCGGCGCGGGCAGCGTGTAGACGGAATCGATGGCCACGCTGACCGGACTGATGGTGCCGCACTCGCGCCCGTCGGGAAGGCGGAACGTCAGTTCAGCCGAACCGCTCACGCGGGTTGGGAAGATCGATATGACGGGGATCTGGAAGTTGGCGCCGTAGTTGCTCGTGTAGTCACCGCTACCGATGGTCGCCGCTGTTGTTCCTACCCGGAACCACACGTCCCGCGGGAAGGATCCGCCGGATGCAGGCAATCCCTCGTAGGGTCCGAACAGCGTTGTCCACGAAGCACCGGAGTTGGTACTGATCTGCCAGGTCGACAGGTCCGTACTCGTGATGGTGAGCGAGCATCCGGCCTGCCCCGCCGCCTGAGTGATCTTGATGATCGAGGTGGGCGCCACCGAATAACTCGAGTCTCCGCTCCAGGTGACCGGGCAGTCAGCACCCGAGAGCGCGCCGGTATTGGTCCAGGTGCCCGTGACGTCGGCCTGGGCAGGAGTGGCAAGGGCGAGAAGCGGAGCCACGAGGGCTGCTGCAAGGGCGATGATGGTTGCGTGGCGCTTGTGCGACATCACCCGTTTCCCTCCTCAGGCGCTCGGACGCACGGCGAAGAGCCAAGTCCGGCTCGTTGAGAATACCCGGATCCGTCGCGTTGGAGGGCTTTCTTGGATTTCTGACTTAGCGGAGGCCTTGCCCTTACCGTCCGTGGTGACACGACGTGTCGCGCCAGTGGTGCGATCGTCACGCGGTGCGCCCAGCGTGCGGGTATCGCCATCCAGCCCGCACCTCAAAATCCAGACACCGCGTGCACCTTCGGTGTGAAGCGTCGGTAAATGGCTCTCATGTCCGTGCAGCAAATTCCACCTCAATCTGGTGGAATTTCTCTCTTGGGGCGCGCTCGGTGGTACCGGGCCATGACGCGCTCCACCGCGACATCATCGATGTCGATGTTTGTGCGTGAGATACGCCTATGAAACACCACCCGCTGCCTCCTCGGCTTTCTTGCGCGCCAACCACTCCTGGAACTCTTTGTCCTGCTGGTCTCGCCAGATAGCGACGTCCGCGCTCAGCTGTTCTGGTGTGAGTTCGTGGAGGGCGTCGTACTTCTTCATCTCCGCGAGGAATAGGTGACCGGTGATGGTGGCGTCGGCGCTGGCTCCGTGCCAACTGTCCTCATCGAGATCAAGTCCGTAGCGCTGAATGGTGGGCATGAGCCTGCGCTGGTTGCGGCCCTTGACGTACTTATCGAACTGCCTGTCCAGGACATAGGGGCAGATGATCGGGTTCGTTGAGACCGGCTCGAGTCCGTGGCGGGTCAGGTTCGCGTTGAGCATCTCGATATCGAACGTCGCGTTGAAAGCCACGATCGGTAGCCCGCTACCGATGATCTCCTGGTGGATCTCGGTCAACGCATCGCGTTCGTCCTGCCCCTGGGTTTGACTCATCTCATCGGTGATCCCATGGATCTCGGTGCTGCCCGTCGGGATTGGAATGTCGAGCTTCAGCAGCCACTCGCGTTCGGTGACGGGCTCGCCGTTACTGAAGTGCACGAGGGCGGCGGTGACGATTCGATCGGTGCCAGGGTCAGTTC
>CAZVWA010000129.1:0-3215 GCA_964631085.1 uncultured Rubrivirga sp. | reverse complement strand
TCGACCTGTTGGAGATCTCCCGCATCGGCGGAGACGATCCGATTCAGATCGAGACCGTCGACGTCTCGCTTTTGTGCTTGGACGTCGTTCGAGTCCGGAACTTGCCCGATGAACTCGTGACCGGTGATTCCCCGATCATCCGAACCGACGGGCGACGCTTCGAGCGAATCGTCGGCAACCTCGTTGAGAACGCGCAGCGTCACGGCGGGGGAGTCGAACAGGTGCGCGTCGAACGGCTCGCCCACACGGTGCGGATCTACGTCGAGGATCGTGGACCGGGAATCGATCACGACCAACTCGAGAAGTTGTTCGAGCCGTTCTCCCGCGGCGAGGACGCCCACCACACCTCCGGCGCCGGTCTGGGGCTGGCGATCGCACGCGAGCAGGCAAATCTGCTCAATGCCGAGTTGATCGTGGAGAACAGAGAGAGCGGGGGCGCGCGCTTCATCGTCGAGATCCCGGTGACCAGCGACGGAGACAGCCAATGAATCGCCGACCGATGCTCGCGGTTTTCTCCGGTGTCCTCGCGCCGGTGCTGCTCGCGGCCACCGGCTGCGGCGTGCCGCTGGAGGATTCGGCGCAGGCCCTTCCCCCAGAAGTGATCCCACCACCCATCGTTGTTCCCGCCGACACCCCGAGTCCGTCGCCGTCTCCGACTCCGACAGCAACGGCGTCTCCTTCACCCACGGACATCCCCGACGTCGAGGTGGTGGACTTCTTCTTCATCCGCGAAGACGGGCTCGTGCCACTGGCCAGTGATGTGCCGTCGCCGGCGGATCCCCAAACGGTGCTCGATGGTTTGGCCGCTGGGCCGCCGCCCGAGACGGGTCTTCGCAGCGTCGTCGTCGATCCGTTGACGGGCACCGCGCTGGTGAGCGTGTTTATTCCCCAGGGAACTGTCTCGTTGCCCATCGCCGATTCCACGATTGCCGTTGCCGAGGCTTTCTCCTCGCTTCCGCCGGCCGAGCAGGTGCTGCTTTTGGGCCAGGTGGTTTTGAGTCTGTCCTCGGCCGGATACCTGACCGTTTCCGTCGTAGACGAAGCCGGGTCGCCACTGGCGGTACCGCTGCCGGACGGCCGGTTGCTGGACCGTCCGGCGACGGCCCTGGACTATGCGTCGTTGATCCGTCCGCTGTAGGGGTCGCGTCCGTCTCTAGGTCTCAAGTAGGACTCGAGACTGTCGCGGAAAAACCGCGTCAATGTCCTAGAAATGTCGCACAAAATGTGTGATGTGGGTCATACATGACCGAAAAGAGCGTCCGAAAAACGGGCGTTACCATTTCGTGACCCGAGTGTCCCCCTTTAGCGTCCCCGCTTATGAAGTCCCTCCCCGCCTTCGATCGGTCCGCCCCGAAGGACCGTTCGACCCCAGCGCCGGGTTCATCGGTCGCCGCGTCCGTGCGTACTTCCCTGCGCATTGGCCGCGAGCGGTTGGTTCCTGCGGCCCTGGCGGCACTCGCCACCGCGGTTTCGGCAGTCCTGGTGTGGCTGCTGGCTACCGCGGCCCCCAGCACGGCGAGTGCCCAGGCCGTTCACGTCGCTTCGGCCGATCGACTGGCCGGGTCGGATGTAGGGCTACATCCGCGGGTGCGGGCGGTCGATGCCGAAGCGCTGACCCTTCGCTCGGCCCGGTTGGCCGGTGCGATCGAGATGTCCTCGGGTGCCGCCATCCGTGCGCAGGTGGCCGCGATGCGCGAGAAGGTGCTCACGGTTGCCCGCAAGCAGCTCGGGGATCCCTACCGAGCCGGTGGCGCCGGACCCAACGCCTTCGATTGCGGGGGCTTCACCCAGTTCGTGTTCAAACGAGCGCTCGGCATGGACATCGCCCGGACCTCGCGCGGTCAGTATCAGCAGGTGCAGCGGATCAAGATGAAGAACGCTCAACCCGGTGACCTGGTGTTCTTCTTCGAGGGCGGCGCGCACCACGTCGGCATCTACCTCGGAAACGGCAAGATGATCGACGCCCCAAACCCGGGCGAGAGAGTCAGCGTCAACCCGATCAGCGGGTCCTGGTGGGGCCGCAGCTTCACGGGCATCGGGCGAATTCTGCCTGCGTAACACGCGCCCGCCACGGGTGATTCGCACTCCGCGGGTCGATCATTTGCGCTCAAATCCAGGCATTCGACTTGAGGGTCCCGCAGGAGGCAGTTAGCGTCCACGGTCTAGGTACCACCCACCGGGCACTAATCAGGAGGACGCCATGGATGACACCGTTCGTCAGCACAAGTACGTGCTTTCCGAAGATCAGATGCCCACGGTCTGGTACAACATCATGGCCGATCTCCCGACGCCGCCGCCTCCGCCGCTGCACCCCGGTCGGATGGATCCGGTCGGACCGGACGACCTCGCCCCGCTGTTCCCGATGGAACTGATCATGCAGGAGGTCTCGACCGATCGGTACATCGAAATCCCCGGGGGAGTCCTGGACGTCTACCGGCAGTGGCGCCCCTCGCCGTTGTTCCGCGCCCACCGCCTCGAGCAAGCGCTCGGCACCCCGGCTCGCATCTACTACAAGTACGAGGGTGTCTCCCCGGCCGGATCCCATAAGCCCAACACCTCCGTTCCGCAGGCGTACTACAACAAGAAGGAGGGAACGACGCGGCTCACCACGGAGACCGGAGCCGGTCAGTGGGGAACGGCCCTGTCCTTCGCCTGCGCGCTGTACGACATGGACTGCGAGGTCTGGCAGGTCGGGGCGTCGTACGACTCCAAGCCCTACCGGCGCCTGATGATCGAGGCATTCGGTGCACAGGTGCACCGGTCACCCTCGGAACTCACCGAAGTCGGTCGTCAACTCGCCGCCGACCCGAAGAACCACAGCGGCTCCCTGGGCATCGCGATCTCCGAGGCCGTCGAGGTCGCGGCGATGGACCCGAATACTCGGTACGCACTGGGCTCTGTGTTGAACCACGTGCTGTTGCACCAGACGGTGATCGGGCAAGAGGCGTTGTTGCAGCTCGAGATGGCGGGCGACACCCCGACCCTGATCGTCGGTTGCACCGGCGGCGGATCGAACTTCGCCGGATTGTCTTTCCCGTTCATCAAGGAAAAGTTGGACGGCAAGATGAGCCCGCGCATCCTCGCGGCTGAGCCGGCGTCGTGCCCGTCACTCACGCGCGGTGTGTACGCCTACGACTTCGGCGACACCGCCGGCATGACGCCGCTGATGAAGATGCACACCCTCGGACACGACTTCATCCCGGACCCCATCCACG
>CAZVWA010000128.1:0-3261 GCA_964631085.1 uncultured Rubrivirga sp. | reverse complement strand
ATCGTCTACAAGTGGGGAGACGATGCGGTCTACGTAGTCCCTAATGCCGCGAACGCCTCGGAGGTAGTGGGGATCTTCCGGGGCGAAGCTCCGGACGGCATCACTATCGACGACCAACAACTCACCCACGGGATCATCGCTATCCAGGGACCGAAGTCGGTGGACGTGCTGGAAGTGCTCGGATTGCCGACCGATATGGACTACATGGCGTTCGCGATGGCCCAGTGGCACGGTTCACCCGTCACGGTCTGTCGCTCTGGATACACAGGCGAACGTGGGTTCGAACTCATCGCACCGAACGATGTCCTCGTGGACTTATGGGACCAGGCGGTCCACGCAGCACAGTCTTTCGGTGGCGGCACTGCCGGTCTCGGTGCTCGCGACACCCTGCGAACGGAGATGGGCTATCCCCTGCACGGGCAGGACATTTCTCCGTCGATCTCTCCGGTCGAGGCAGGCCTTTCGTGGGCGATCGGCTGGGACAAGTCGGAATTCGTCGGACGTGAGGCGCTCGTCGCTCAGCGTGAGGCGGGTCCGACGCGACGCTTGCGGGCCATCAAGGCCAAGCAGCGGGCCATCCCTCGTTCCCACATGGATGTGGTCGACGCAACAGGGGTAAGCATTGGTGAGGTGACAAGCGGCACTTTCTCACCAACCCTCAAGGAGGGAATCGCGATGGCGCTGCTCGATGCATCGGTGGGGGTAGGTGACGAAGTGTTCGTCGATGTGCGCGGTAAGACAGTGCCATTCGAAACGGTCAAGGCACCGTTCGTTGCGAGCAACGTCCGCTGACGCGTGCCCGGGGCGCTTGTCGACGAGAAGCGATTGGCTTCTAGGGATCGACGACGTCCAAGAGGGCGAGCACTGCCTGAAGCGCCGCTGAACTCGTGCCCTGCGTACCAAGATGTGCGCCTACGTGAACATCGAGAACTTCCTGCGCCGTTGCGATGGCCGGGTCCGACGTCGAGGTAGCTGGCAACCACCACCAGCGAGCGTCGATGTCATCTCTGCTCGCCATGAGCGCCCCGGCATAACCGGCCACGCCATCGAACAGGGTCGGTGTCCGGCGAGCGGCGGCAGTTTTCAGTGCCACGGCGGCGGCCTTTGCGCCCGGGGCGTCGAGGGCTTCGATTGCTTCGGCGATAGGTAATCCGCGCAGGGGCTCGAGCTCATCGCGCACTTCGGCGACGGTCACCATCCACTGGTGGTCCGAAGCCGCTCGCTCCTGGTCGATAACGGCTGTCGGGGGCACGTCGGCGATCAGAGCGATCGCTGCCCGCGAGCGTGCGTCGTCGCTGTTCATGTGAAGCACGATGAGGGTGGCCCCGCTATCGATGGCGCGGTCCACAGCTGCGCTGACCTCGTCAGGATCCTGCGGATCGACGATCCATGCAAGCTCTCGCGAGGTGCCCGGGTTCCTGTCATGCCACCACTCGCTCAGTCGCGCAAGGTCACCCGTTGGACCCGAAGTCTCGTCGGTGGTCACGGTCGAAACCCTAGTTAGCCCCATCGACATCGGCGCGGAGCTTGGTGAGGGATCGCCGCAGCAATCGTGAGACCTGCATTTGTGAAACCCCGATGCGTTCAGCGATCTGGGACTGGGAGAGCCCGTCGTAGAACCTCATAGTGATGACTGCACGCTCGTCTTCGGGTAGGGCCGCGAGCAGGCGTCGGACTGTCTCGGCATCCTCAACACCGGCAATAGAGGAGTCGACATCTCCGAGACGATCTGCCAACGGAACGCCACCTGGAGGCGTTGCGTCGATCTGGGACGTCTCGCGCACCCTGCTGAGTTCCATGGAGTCGAGAACATCGTGAAAGTCGACGTCCGCTCGTTTGGATATCTCGGCGACCGTCGGCGAGCGTCCTAGTTCCTGGGCCAAGGCATCGTGGGCTGCGTCGATCTTGCCGCGAAGTTCTTGCACCCGCCGGGGCACTTTGACCGACCACGTGGCATCGCGAAAGTGTCGACGAACGGCACCGATGATCGTCGGAACCGCATATGAGGAAAAGGCGACACCACGATCGGGCTCGTAGCGGTCTATCGCGTTGATCAGGCCGATTGTCGCTGCCTGAGCTACGTCCTCCATCGGCTCACCGCGTTCGGCGTAGCGGCGCGCGATGTGATGGACGAGTGGCAGGTGCATCTCAATTAGTTGATCGCGCGCGTTCGCGCGTTCGCTATCAGTCGCTCCCGGAGTTCGCAGAACGTCGAACAACTCTCGTTCGATAGCCAGACGTTCGTCATCCGATGTGCCAGGCCCCTCGGACATCGGATGATTTAGGCCTGAACGGAAGAATCGCGGGCGACGCTCCACGACATGACGATCGAGTTGTTCTCGATCGTCACGTCGACATCGCCCACGAGCGCTGAGAGGACCGTCCAGGAGAAGGGATTCGGCTCTGGGATGTCTGGTGAGGCAACCGGGCACCGGATCGATGCAGAGACGATTCCATCGGTAACGCACATTTCGCACAGAACTGATGAGTCCGGTGCCGCGACGGACATCACGTGCGAGAGCGTCTCGTCCATCGCGAGTCGAACATCTTCGATCTGGTCCACAGTGAGGTCGGCTCGAGCCGCGATTGCGGCCGCGACGGCACGTGCGATCGCCATATTCACGGTCTGGGCCGGAAATTCCACGCGTACGCAGTCGGGTGACGAACTCACCTGAGCATTCAACCATCTAGAAAGCAATCAGAGGAGGTCCTTGACCTCGCAACAGTTGTCTTGGAGGGTGGAGCAATGAACAGGCGTCGAGTTATTTCGGGTTGTGTTGTGGCGGTGGCGGGGGCTCTCGCTCTTTCGTTGGTGGGTGTTCCCGCTCAGGCAGCGTCCTGCGGCAAGATCGCCTACGAAGACGGCACGTTCGGGCCGGCAGTGTGTGCGAATGACAAGCCCAACACGGCCGTTCGTACGGAATACCGTCAAGCCGCGCCGAGCGTCATGGCTTTGAAGGACGGTTCGACGCGTAAGCAGATCTTGGCGGCGATGTGTTCCGATCACACTTCGGGTGCCACAAGCGTCCAGATCTTCGACGCGCTGCAGTACCAGGAAGCGCGCCACGGCTGGCCGCCGCGCAAGATCCGTCGTGCCGAGCGAGACATCGTCGCGGGACGGTATTGCTAGCTGCGACTGATCCTTCTACGCGGGAACCAGGGTTCCCGAGAAGATTTGCCAACCAAGCGCAGTCTTGGCCACAAGGCTCAAGATGATGTAACTGCGCTCACCACGGAGATAGTCGCGCCACTTTCCGATCT
>CAZVWA010000127.1:0-3312 GCA_964631085.1 uncultured Rubrivirga sp. | reverse complement strand
TCTTCCTGCCCGATTGCCGTGACGACTTCGTCGAAGGTGATGTTGACATCGTGATCGCCGATGTCAGCTTTGGTTGCGGGGGTGAAGATCGGTTTCGGCAAACGGGACCCATCTTTCAGCCCGGGCGGGAGCCCAACTCCGCATACCTTCCCGGTTGCGCGGTAGTCCACCAGACCCGAGCCTGCGAGGTAACCGCGCACCACACACTCGATCGGGAACATCTCCAAGCGCTCACAGACCATCGCGCGATCTCGGACCGACGCTGGTGCGGATGCTCGCGACACGTGGCTGGGCACGATGTCCTCGAGTTGACGAAACCACCACAGCGACAGTTGTGTCAGAACCTTGCCCTTATCCGGGATCGGAGTAGGCAACACCCAGTCATAGGCCGAGATGCGATCGCTTGCGATGAATAGCAGTCGATCATCAGGCGTGCGAAAGAGATCGCGAACCTTCCCGCTATAGACGTGCTCATATTCCGGCGGAAGACCGTAGTCCGCCATAGACGCTGCGATCACAGGATGTCCCCCGGCTGATAGCCGGCAGCCTCCGGATACCTGCTCGTTACCGCCTCTACTTTCTCGGCGATCATCCGGACCTGCACGGTCGCGGCACCGGAGAAGTCGAGCGGATCAGCAACCACACTACGAATTGTTTGTTCATCCAATCCGATACGTTCGTCGACGGCGAGCAACGCCAGCAGATCTACCTGCTCCCCTTCGCGCATCTTGAGCGCAGCAGACACAGCGTGCTCCTTGATCGCCTCGTGCGCGCTCTCGCGTCCCTTCCCCGCGCGAACCGAGGCCATCAAGACCTTGGTCGTCGCCAGGAACGGCAGGTAGCGTTCCAGTTCTGCATCGATCACTGCATCGAATGCACCGAATCCGTCGAGAACCACCAGGAATGTCTCGAGTAGTCCGTCGATCGCGTAGCAGGCATCGGGTAGAGCAACCCGTCGGACGACCGAGCACGAGACGTCTCCCTCGTTCCACTGTTGGCCCGCAAGGTCTGCCGTCATCGTGGCGTAGCCGCGAAGGAGAACGTGCATGCCATTGATCCGCTCGCACGAACGCGCGTTCATCTTGTGCGGCATCGCCGACGACCCAACCTGCCCCGGCCGGAAACCTTCGGTTGCAAGTTCATGGCCCGCCATCAAACGGACGGTCGTAGCGAAGTCGGATGGTGCTGACGCCAGTTGAACGAGCGAAGAGAGGACGTCGTAGTCCAGGGATCGTGGGTAGACCTGGCCAACGCTCGTTAAGACAACATCGAAACCGAGGTGATGAGCAACGCTCCGCTCAAGCGCTGCGAGCGCCGCAGCGTCGCCATCGAGAAGATCGAGCATGTCCTGCGCTGTTCCAACCGGACCCTTGATGCCACGCAGCGGATAGCGCGCGATCAGCTCCTCCAGGCGCGTGAATGCAGTGAGCATCTCGTCGGTCACCGTCGCGAACCTCTTGCCGAGGGTGGTCACCTGAGCGGCGACGTTGTGCGAACGCCCGGCGATCGCAGTCTCGGAATACGCAACAGCGAGCCCTGCCAGTCGATCCATCGCCGCAACGGACTTGTCGCGGATCAGTTCCAGCGAACCGCGGATCTGCATTTGCTCCACGTTCTCGGTCAGATCCCGAGACGTCATTCCAAGGTGGATCGATTCGTGTCCTGCAAGTGCGTTGAATTCCTCGATGCGCGCCTTGACATCGTGCTTGGTGACCCGCTCGCGTTCAGCTATCGAACCAAGGTTCACTTCGTCGACGCGGGACTCGTAGTCAGCGATAACGGCTCCGGGTATATCCAAACCGGCGGCTGACTGCGCCCGCATGACCGCGATCCACAGCCGCCGCTCGGCAATGATCTTGGCTTCGGGTGCCCAAATGGAGCGCATCGCCTCTGACGCGTAACGATCGGCGAGGACGTTCGGGACGCTTCCAGGGAACCTGTCGCTCACCCGCCTATCCTTCCACGCCGCTAGTCACGCGAGGTTGCGGCAGCACGTGCAGCGATGTCGCGCCGGTGATGCGAGCCCTGGAGGGTAATCAGATCCACCGCGGTGTAGGCGCGTTCACGGGCAGCATGCAACGTCTCACCGACCGCGGTGACCGACAGCACCCGGCCGCCAGCGGAACCGATCGAGCCGTCCTCCATCACGCTGGTGCCCGCGTGTAGGACGTCGACCCCGGCCAGTTCAGCCGCCGCCTCCAAACCGACGATCCGATCACCTTTGCGCGGTGAGTCCGGGTAACCCTCCGCTGCCACGACCACCGTCACAGCAGCGTCGTCGGACCACACGGGTGCCGGATGGGTTGCAAGCGAACCCGTCGCGGCAGCCTGCAAGAGCCCTACGAGACCCGATCGCAGTCTCGCGAGCACCACCTGCGTCTCCGGGTCACCGAAGCGAGCATTGAATTCCACAACGCGCACCCCGCGCGAGGTGAGTGCGAGGCCGGCGTACAGCAGGCCGCTGAAGGGTGTCCCCCGCGCCGCCATCGCATCGACCATGGGTTGAAGTACTCGTGTTGTTATCTCGTCCACGAGATCGGCCGGCGCCCACGGCAGCGGGGAGTAGGCACCCATGCCTCCAGTGTTCGGACCCGCGTCGTCGTCGTAAGCGCGCTTGAAATCCTGTGCGGGCTGGAGGGGAACCACAGTCGCGCCGTCGCAGATCGCAAAAAGCGAGACCTCAGGGCCATCGAGGTATTCCTCGATCACGACCTGATTCCCCGCCGAGATGCACGCACGAGCGTGGTCCCTGGCCGCCTGCCGGTCCTCGGACACCAGCACGCCCTTGCCCGCGGCGAGGCCGTCGTCTTTGACAACGTACGGCGTGCCCGGCCGGGTGATGGTGTCGAGGGCTTCATCGACCTGGGCGTCGTTTGAGCACACGAGCGCCATCGCCGTCGGAACACCCGCTTCGGCCATGACCTCCTTGGCGAATGCCTTGCTGCCTTCGAGTTGCGCGGCCTGCGCCGATGGGCCAAAGCAGTCGATGCCTGCGGCACGAACGGCGTCGGCCGCACCGGCGACGAGCGGAGCCTCGGGACCGATAACCACAAGGTCCGCGCCGCGTTCGCGAGCCAAAGTCGCGATCGCTTGCGGATCGTTGACGTCCACCGGGAGCACCGAGACATCGGCAGCAATACCGGCGTTGCCCGGTGCGCATTCGACCATCGAGACCTGATCGTCGCGCAGCAGAGCGCGCACGAGAGCGTGCTCGCGAGCACCGGAACCGATGACCAGGACCTTCACGCCGTCGAACCTATCGGGACGTCAGGCTCCGGTGTAGTGCGCGTCGACGATCGTGAACACCTCGTC
>CAZVWA010000126.1:0-3316 GCA_964631085.1 uncultured Rubrivirga sp. | reverse complement strand
AGCGCGGCTTAACCAGGTTGTACACGAACCGCAACTCCCCGGCCGACGCGTGGCCCGAGACGTGGACCAAGGCATTGCCCTTGTGTACGACGGTCGCTCCGAGTCGGGTCAGTCCGTTGATCACGCGATTGACGGCGGTCTCATTTCCGGGAATCAACGACGACGCTAGAACAACGGTGTCCGAAGGTCCGACTGAGATGGCGTGGTCGCGATTTGCGATGCGCGACAAAACCGCCATCGGTTCTCCCTGGGAGCCGGTGCAGATCAGAACTGCTTTGTCGTCGGGAAGGTTGGCGAGATCATCGGCGGAGACCAAAGTGCCTTCGGGAATCGTCAAGAAACCCAGGTCCCGAGCGATATGCATATTGCGCACCATCGAACGGCCGACAAAGGCGATCTTGCGCTTGTGCTGAACTGCCATGTCGATGATCTGTTGAATGCGATGCACGTGCGAGGCAAAGGATGCCACGATCACACGACCACTGGCCTTGGCGAAGACGTTGTCCAAAACCGGCATGATGTCGCGCTCACTGGGGATGAAGCCGGGGACCTCGGCATTTGTCGAGTCGATCATCAAGATGTCGACGCCTTCATCTCCGAGTCGTGCAAAACCGTTGAGATCGGTAACCCGTCCGTCGAGCGGCAGTTGATCGACCTTGAAATCACCGGTGTGCAGGACCCGGCCGGCATCGGTCGTGATCGCAACGGCCATGGCGTCGGGAATCGAGTGGTTCACTGCGAGGAATTCGAGCCCGAATGGCCCCACGTGGACTTTTTCGCCGTCGCTCACCTCGCGAAACTCCGGCGTAAGTCGGTGTTCGGTTGCCTTGGCCCGCAAGAAGGCGAGCGTCAAAGTGCTGCCGTAGATCGGGATGTCCGGTCGCATCCTCAGCAAGTACGGCACTGCCCCGATGTGGTCCTCGTGTCCGTGCGTCAGAACGATGGCGACGATGTCGTCCATCCGGTCAGCAATCGGTGCGAAGTCCGGGAGAATCAGGTCGACACCCGGCTGGGATTCTTCTGGGAACAGCACACCGCAATCCACGATGACCAAAGAGCCGTCGAATTCAAAGACGGCCATGTTGCGACCGATCTCACCGAGCCCACCGATCGGCAGGATCCTTAGGGCCCCGGTCTCCAGCGATGCGGGTGCCGGGATGTTGTCGTGATGCACGGCTAGGCGCCGATACCCCGCACGCCGGCCAGGTCGATACGCAACTGCTCCACCTGCTCGGCACTCGCGTCGATCAACGGCAAGCGAAGCCCACCGGCGGGAAGCCCCTGCAACCGCAGAGCTGCCTTGGTCAAGATCACTCCCTGTGTGCGGAACATTCCGGTGTACACGGGCAGAAGTTCGGCGTTGATGGCACGGGCTCGGGTGACGTCGCCGGCGGCAAGTGCCTGCGCCATCTCCTTGAGGCGATCTCCCACCACATGGCCCACCACCGAGATCATCCCCGACGCGCCGAGCATCAACATCGGCAGATTGAGAATGTCGTCGCCGCAGTACCACCCGATGTCCGTACGGGCCATCGCCCACTGAGTGGCGTCCAGATCGCCTTTGGCGTCCTTATTCGCGACGACACGGGGGTGCTCGGCGATGCGAACGAGCGTCTCGGTTTCGATCGCGACACCGGTGCGCTTGGGGATGTCATAGGTAAGCAGCGGCAGATCCGTTGCATCGGCGATCGCGTGGAAGTGAGCAATCAACCCTTCCTGCGGGGGTCGGTTGTAATAGGGCGCAACGGCCATGAGTCCGTGGGCGCCGGCGGCCTCGGCCGCGCGAGCGCTCGTGATCGAGTGCGAAGTGTCGTTGGTGCCGACTCCAGCGACCACCCACGCGCGATCGCCCACAGCCTCGACGACCGCCGCAACGAGATCTCGATCCTCGGTGTCGGTCTTGGTAGCCGACTCGCCCGTCGTGCCGTTCACCACGAGTCCGTCGTGCCCGAGTTGATCGACAAGGTGGGTCGCAAGAACCTGCGCCCCGTCGAGATCCTGGCTCCCGTCTGCTGCGAACGGCGTGATCATCGCCGTGAGCATGACGCCGAATGGCGTCGGTCGAGTCGTTCCGTGTTCGGCCATGGCCCTCAGGCTATCGGCAGGCGCTAGCTAAGGGGCGACGCGCCCGGAGGCCACGAATGCCTCGTAGGTGATGGGCATCAAGCGAGCGAAGTGCTGCTCGTAGGCCTCGGCGACCATCTCGATCTCGCGTTGGGGGTAACTCGGATACGTAGATTCCTCGCTCTTTGTGCGCAAAGAAAGGAAGTTCATCAACGCTCGGGCGTTCATGGTCACGTAGGCCGAGGAATAAATCGTTACCGGCAACACCATGCGCGCCACCTCACGCGCGATCCCCGCGTCAAGCATGCGCTTGTACTCGCCGTAAGCGACCGAGCAGGAGTTACGAACTGCAGAGTCGATAAGTGCGTACTGATCGGCGTCTCCGGGATGGAATTCATACGCGCCAGGCTTACCGGCCTGCACGATGGCCCGGCTTTGATCGGGCACGTAGAAGATGGGCTGCAATTCCCGGTAGCGGCCGGACTCCTCGTTGTAGCTGGCGATGCGGTGACGCATGTGCTCGCGCCAGACGAAGATAGGCGCCTGGACAAAGAAGGTCATCGAGTTGTGCTCGAACGGGCTGCCGTGCCGCTCACGCATCAGATAGCGAATCAGGCCCGTGGACCGTTCTGCATCAGCATCGACATCCTCGACGCTGGCCTCACCGACCGTCGATACACGGGCAGCGAAGACGACGTCAGCGTCTTGAGCGCTGGATCGGACGAGTTCCACTGTTACGTCACTGCGGAATTGGATGTCCTGGCTGGTCCCACGCACGGTGCTGTCGGGTTCAAGGGAGTCGGGCAGGCTCGGCACGTCCCGAACCCTACCCGCGAGAGACTGAGGCGATGAACGATCACTCACCCGGCGAGCCGGGTTTCGTGCGGGACGCAACAGCGGCCGACGCATCGTCCATCGCAGCCGTTCAAAGGCTGTGTTGGCGCCACGACTACGACTGGCCCGAGTCGGTGTTCGAGACACTCGCCGCTACCGACCCCGAACTCCAGTGGGCCCGGGCGGTTATCGCTCCACCCGGCCCGGGGTATCGACTCTTGGTAGCCACAGCCGGCCCGGGAAGCGGCTCCCCGGTAGTCGGGTACGCCGCACTCGCGCCATCGGCCGACGTCGATGCCGATGATTCGATCGGCGAGATCGTTGCCTGGGAGGTCCGGCCGGACATGCGCGGCGCCGGGCATGGGAGCCGACTGCTTGCCGCCGTGGCCGATCATGCTCGATCCGTCGGAGCGCGGAC
>CAZVWA010000125.1:0-3326 GCA_964631085.1 uncultured Rubrivirga sp. | reverse complement strand
ACGACGGGTGCCCCTTGATCAAGGGCCTCTTGGACGGTCGGCAGGACGACTAGGTCGGAAGTATCGGTTGGCACGTGGTGACACTACTCGGGCCTGGCAGGATGGGGTCATGAGCCAATCGGGACCGGGCGTGGCGCTCCGCGCTGATATCCAACGCAGCGGGTATTACCCGGAGATCGTTGGTGAGGCGCTCGACACCGCTTTGGGTGGGGAAGAGACGCTGAGTTACGTCGTTCATCACGAGGCGACTTTCGATCGCGACGAACTGCGTCGGCACGTCACCGTGCTGGTTCTGACTCCCACCCGACTCATCGTGTGTCACGTCGACGAGCACGCGGCCGAGGAATCGACGGCGTCGGTAGCCACCGCATCGACGGAGGCGGTTCGGTTGGAGCGCGTGGACTCGGTCGTCGTGACCCGTGTCGTGTCCAACCCCGCCGACCACCGACCCGGAGGTCCAACTGCCGAAGTCGTCCTAACCATCGGTTGGGGGGCGGTGAGTCGAATCGATCTCGAGCCCGCGGGCTGCCAGGACCCGTCATGTGAGGCCGACCACGGCTACACGGGCACGGCGTCAAACGACGATCTCGCAGTGAGGGTCTCGGAGGTTGCCGACGGCTCAGACGTGGTGTCCCAGGTGCTGCACTTCGCCTCGGCTCTTTCGGAGGCTACTGCGGGCCGCCCGCACTCATGAGACACAACCCGGACGTCGGTCTCGGGAGTGTTCTCACATCGGCTGCTGGTGCCCTCGGGGTCCCCGGCTTCACCGATGTTCTTGAGTTAGGAAGGTGTTCGTGTGCGGTCGTGCTGTTGGTCGATGGGCTGGGCGCGTCAGTCCTCGAGCACCACGAGGACCTGTTCCCTGCTCTGGTGAGAGCGCAAGGTGGCTCGATAGAGGCTGCCTTCCCGACCACTACGTCGACCGGACTCGTCTCTTTGGGTACCGGACTCGATCCTGGCATCCACGGCATCGTCGGAGCGACCTTCTGGCTTCCGGACACATCAGAACTTCTCGGACCCCTGCGCTGGGGTAGCTCGCCTTCTCCGTTCGCCGTACAGCCAGAGCCGACGGTGTTCGAGCGGGTTCAGGATTTCGGTGTCTCCTGCTTTTGTGTCGGACCACAGACCTACAGTCATTCGGGGTTGACCCGCGCTGCCTTCCGAGGCTCGGAGTACCTCGCCGCTGACACGATTGCCGACCGGGCGGACATAGTCGCCGCCATCGCTGGCAAGGCGTCTTGGACCTCACCTTCGCTCGTGTACGTCTACTGGCCGGCGCTTGATCGAGCTGGGCATGAGTTCGGAATCGACAGCCGTCCGTGGCGAAGTGCCGCTAGTGACGTAAACGCCTTAGTCCTGGCGCTGCATGAGGCACTTTCAACGGATGCACGGCTCGTCATCACGGCCGATCACGGAATGCTCGACACTCGCTCACGCATCTGGATCGAAGATGATCACCGCCTATCCATCGATGTTCGTGCCATAGGGGGCGAGCCACGGATGCGCCACGTGTACACCAACCACGCCGACGATGCCGACGATGTTGCGCTTCGCTGGTCGTCGGTGCTGGGGGAGCAGGCCCGAATCATGACGCGCACGGTTGCAGTGAACGAAGGACTCTTCGGTGCAGTCGACCCTGCCGTCTCGGAGCGCATCGGTGATGTGATCGCACTTCCGACGGATGGGCTCCTGCTCGCGAGTCACATTGTCGACGAACTCGTATCGAGTCTTCCCGGCCAACACGGTGGCCTGACAGACGCTGAGCGACGCATTCCGGCGTTGATCCTCGACTAGTGAAGCGTGTGGGAGCATTCAGCCGTGGCCGAACTCGTCTTCTATGCAGGAACAATGGACTGTGGGAAGAGCACCCTGGCCCTTCAGACCGATCACAACCACAGCACTCGCGGGCGAGCCGGCATCGTGTTCACTCGACTGGATCGGGCAGGGGAGTCCAAGCTTTCAAGTCGTCTCGGTTTGGCTGTTCCAGCTATCGAGGTGGGGGATGACTTCGATTTTCGTCGGTTCGTCGTAGACAAACTAAGTGCGGGGGTCCGCGTCGACTACCTCATTTGCGATGAGGCCCAGTTCTACACCGAGGCTCAGGTGGAGCAATTGGCTCGTTTGGTGGATGAACTGGCCGTCGATGTCTACGCGTTCGGCATCTTGACCGATTTCAGAACCCGGTTGTTTCCCGGTTCGAGCCGTCTCGTCGAACTCGCCGATCGAATGCAGGTGTTGCAGGTCGAAGCGCTGTGCTGGTGCGGCACCCGTGCGATTCACAATGCCCGAACACTCGATGGCGTGATGATCACCGAAGGGGACCAGGTGATGGTGGGCGATGTGTCATCCAGTGACGGATCGCCCGGCACGGTCGCGTACGAGGTCTTGTGTCGACGCCACTACCGCGCCGAACTCACTGCAAAACGCGCGGGCGCAGAACACATGTCTAAGCAGCCGCTGCCCTTTGCAGAGCAGGCGTAGGGCGTTCGTCGGTTAGTCCGAGTCCTTCGTGGCGCCGAAGAGGATCTCATCCCAACTCGGAACGCTCGCTCGGCCCTTCTTGCTCTTGGCCCTCTTGGTGCGTTTGGGAGCCGCGGGCTCCGGGATCAAAGCGGTTTGCGAGGCTTCAGTCGTTTCGGTGGATTCGGAATCAAGGTTGGCATCGTCGACACCCGCGTCAACCTGTGACTGATCCGCCGTTGGGTCGGAAGTGATGGACACCAGCCGGGGTCGGGGGCTGCTCTCGGTTGATGGTGCGGCTTCCTCATCCTGCGGTGCGACGGGTTCTTGCGACTCCTTACCACGGTGTCCGGCTTGGGAATCGACATCAGGGTCGGATGCAACCTTGGTTGGTCCGCCACCCATCAGGGCGCGAGCCGATGCGTCTGCAGGATGGACGCTGCGCCCCACGACCTCGTAGACCCATGTCCCGACACTTCCACCGTCGTGGAAGGCGGTCACGATCCAGCGCCCGTCTTCCGCGCGATAGGAATCCCAGGTCACATACGCCGTGTCCGGGTCGACCGAAAGGCGCGTGCACACCGATTCATGGAGGGTCGAACCTCCACGACTCCTCGAGATCTCGACGGCTCGGGCTTGCTCTGCGATGTATGCCCGCTCACCCAACGGTGGCTCGGCGTAGCGTGCAACCTTCTCCAGGGGCCATCCGGTTTCAGACGCGACAACCTCAGGCGAAGCGCCGGCTCGGACGCGTGCCTGGATTTCCCTTGGGCTGAGCGGTTGCAGAACGACCTCCTGATCGTGGACGAGGAAAACCTATCGCGTGGCCCCGGGATTCGTCTGCAGCCGGGGCTGTTCCTTCACCC
>CAZVWA010000124.1:0-3411 GCA_964631085.1 uncultured Rubrivirga sp. | reverse complement strand
AGCATGCGCTTTTCGTTATTCACGATGATCTCCGGCGCACCGAGATCGAGCAGCCTCTTGAGTCGGTTGTTGCGGTTGATCACACGACGGTAGAGATCGTTGAGATCGGAAGTCGCGAACCGACCACCGTCGAGCTGGACCATCGGGCGCAGGTCCGGCGGGATGACGGGAACAGCGTCGAGCACCATGCCCTTGGGCGAGTTGGTGGTGCTCAAGAACGCAGCGACGACCTTCAGGCGCTTGAGCGCACGGGTCTTCTTTTGGCCCTTGCCCGTCGCGACGATCTCCTTCAGCGCCGCAGCCTCGGCTTCGAGATCGAAGGACTCCAGACGCTTTTGGATGGCTTCGGCGCCCATGCCGCCGTCGAACCAACGGCCATAACGGTCGCGCATCTCGCGGAACAACATTTCGTCGCCCTCAAGGTCTTGAACCTTCAGGGTGCGGAACCGGTCGAAGATGCGATCGAGACGGTCGATCTCCTGATCGGCGCGGCGACGGATCGCCGCCATCTCGCGCTCGCCGGACTCGCGAACCTTGCGACGCACGTCCGACTTGGCGCCCTCGGCTTCGAGCTCGGCGAGATCGGCTTCGAGCTTTTGTTGGCGGGTTTCGATGTCGGAATCGCGACGCGAGGCGATCTGCTTCTTCTCGACTCCGAGTTGCTTCTCCAGATTCGGAAGTGCTTCGTGACGCCCTTCCTCATCGACCCACGTGATCATGTACGCAGCGAAGTAGATGACCTTCTCGAGATCCTTCGGAGCGAGATCGAGCAGGTAGCCCAGTCGGCTGGGAACACCCTTGAAGTACCAGATGTGGGTAACGGGAGCGGCAAGCTCGATGTGACCCATGCGCTCACGACGGACCTTCGCCCGAGTGACCTCGACACCGCAGCGTTCGCAGATGATGCCCTTGAAGCGCACCCGCTTGTATTTGCCGCAGTAGCACTCCCAGTCCCGGGTCGGACCGAAGATCTTCTCGCAGAACAGACCATCCTTCTCCGGCTTCAGCGTCCGGTAGTTGATGGTCTCCGGCTTCTTGACCTCGCCGTAGGACCAGTTGCGGATGTCGTCCGCGGTGGCCAAGCCGATGCGCAGGTCATCGAAGAAGTTGACGTCAAGCACGTGGATTTCCTTCGTTAGTTCCGGTCTTCAATTCGTGGATGTCGCGTCTAGAGTTCTTCGACGCTGCTGGGCTCGCGGCGGGACAAGTCGATGCCGAGTTCTTCAGCGGCCCGGAAGACGTCGTCGTCGCTGTCCTTCATCTCGATAGCGACACCGTCGCTAGAGAGGACTTCGACGTTCAGGCACAGGGACTGCATCTCCTTGACCAGAACCTTGAACGACTCCGGGATGCCGGGCTCGGGGATGTTCTCGCCCTTGACGATGGCCTCGTAGACCTTCACGCGACCTAGGACGTCGTCGGACTTGATCGTGAGCAGCTCTTGCAGCGCGTACGCAGCTCCGTACGCTTCCAGAGCCCACACTTCCATCTCGCCGAAGCGCTGGCCACCGAACTGCGCCTTACCGCCCAGCGGCTGCTGGGTGATCATCGAGTACGGGCCGGTGGAGCGAGCGTGGATCTTGTCGTCGACCAAGTGGAGCAACTTCAGGATGTAGATGTAGCCGACCGAGATCTCTCCGGGGATCGGCTCGCCGCTACGACCGTCGAACAACTTGGCCTTACCGTTGGCGTTCACCAGGTGGATGCCGTCGGCGGTGGGACGTGTGCTCTCGAGAATCGTTGCGAGTTCTTCCTCGCGAGCACCATCGAACACCGGCGTGGCCACGCGTGAACGCGGCTGCACCGACTGCACTTCCTCGGGGAGATTCACCACACGCGGGTCGGCGACATCGACTTCCCAGCCGGCGGCTGCGGCCCAACCGAGGTGCGTCTCGAGAACCTGGCCAACATTCATGCGGCCGGGAACACCGAGCGGGTTGAGCACGATGTCGACGGGAGTTCCGTCGGTGAGGAACGGCATGTCCTCGACCGGCAGGATCTTGGCGATAACGCCCTTGTTTCCGTGACGGCCGGCGAGCTTGTCACCCTCGGTGATCTTTCGCTTCTGCGCGATGTAGACGCGCACGAGGCGGTTGACACCCGGAGGAAGTTCGTCACCCTCATCGATGTCGAACACGCGAACGCCGATGATCTTTCCGGATTCACCGTGCGGGACCTTGAGCGATGTATCGCGAACTTCGCGTGCCTTCTCACCGAAGATGGCGCGCAGCAGGCGCTCCTCGGGAGTGAGTTCGGTCTCGCCCTTGGGCGTTACCTTGCCGACAAGGATGTCACCGGGGACAACGTCAGCACCGATGCGGATGATGCCACGCTCATCGAGGTCGGCGAGGACTTCCTCGGAGACGTTCGGGATATCGCGGGTGATCTCCTCCGGCCCCAACTTGGTATCGCGGGCATCGATTTCGTGTTCTTCGATGTGAATGCTGGATAGGACGTCGTCCTGAACCAGACGCTGAGACAAGATGATGGCGTCCTCGTAGTTGTGTCCTTCCCAGGACATGAAAGCCACCAGCAGGTTCTTGCCGAGCGCGAGTTCGCCCTGATCGGTGGAAGGTCCATCGGCCAAGACCTGACCGACCTCGATGCGCTGCCCTTCCGTCACGATCGGGCGCTGGTTGATCGACGTGCCCTGGTTCGAGCGGGTGAACTTGTCGAGCGCGTAGGTCGTGTAGTCGCCGTCATCTTCGGCGATGGTGATCAGGTCCGAGGACACCTCGGTGACAACGCCCGCCTTGGTGGCCAGGACCATGTCGCCGGCGTCGTACGCGGCACGGAACTCCATCCCAGTGCCAACAAGCGGGGCCTCGGCGCGCAACAGCGGCACCGCCTGGCGCTGCATGTTCGAGCCCATAAGCGCGCGGTTGGCGTCGTCGTGTTCGAGGAACGGGATCATCGCGGTGGCGACGGACCACAACTGACGCGGTGAGACGTCCATGTAGTCGACCTCGTTCGGGGCCACGAACTCGACCTCGCCACCCTTGCGGCGAACCAGCACGCGATCCTCGGCCATGGCGCCGTTGTCCTTCAGCGGGGTGTTGGCCTGGGCGATCGTGAAGCGGTCCTCTTCGTCTGCCGTGAGGTAGTCGACCTGATCGGTTACTTTGCCGCCGGTGACCTTGCGGTACGGAGTCTCGACGAAACCGAAAGCGTTGATTCGGCCGTAGGTAGCAAGCGATCCGATCAGACCGATGTTCGGGCCTTCCGGCGTCTCGATCGGGCACATGCGTCCGTAGTGAGACGGATGGACGTCGCGCACCTCAAAGCCGGCGCGCTCGCGGGACAGACCGCCGGGCCCGAGGGCCGAGAGGCGACGCTTGTGAGTCAGACCAGCAAGCGGGTTGGTCTGATCCATGAACTGCGACAGCTGGCTGGTTCCGAAGAACTCCTTGA
>CAZVWA010000123.1:0-3423 GCA_964631085.1 uncultured Rubrivirga sp. | reverse complement strand
TGTTCCACATGCTCGGGGTTCCCGTGGGCCGTGAAGTGCTCGATTGGCACCTGAACGAACACCGCTCGAGCGGAGACCGCTGGTCGGTCATCAATCAGCGCGACTGCGGACATGAAGATGCGACGACCCACAGCACCATCCACCTGAGCTCGCATCGCCAATTCAGATCCCACAGGCACCGGACGCCGGAAATCGCATTCCAGATGTGCGGTTACGGCGGGTGTGTCAAGCAACCAATTCAACGACCCCAGAACCTCATCCATTGCCGTTGTCAAAAGCCCCCCGTGCGCGAGTCCGGGCGAACCCTGGTGCATGTCGGTGACAAGGAAACGACCCTCGGTCGTGAGGCCGGGTCCGGCGAACAACTTCATGTGCAGACCCGAGGGGTGATCGGATCCGCAGCCGTAACACCAGCGATAGTGGCTAGGGATCTGTGTCCCGGGCACCGGTGCCTTGGCAGCGCGCTCGGGCATGACCGCAGCCTCCGGCACCTGCGTGCTGGTGGCCGATGTCCAAATCGTCGGCTCCGCCCCACTCATCGAAGCGGACCCTACTCCGCGCCGGATTCCTGCCGCGCCCGTGGATTGGACACAATGGCCTCGATGTCGACACACAGGTACCGAGAGCGGGTATTTCCGGGACCCGGCTGGATCGTCGTCACGGTAGGTGTGATTTCGATGGTGGCCGTCGCCTACTCGGCAGCGTTAGGAACCTTCATCGGATCGATTGTTTTCATTGGGGGCATCGTTTTGGCGGGCATTGTCGGTGTGAAAGGCGCGCCCGTCATCATCGTCGGGAGCGACGAGATCACTATCGGCGACCTCCGACTCCCTCGATCCGCTATGGGAGCAACGCGGGTGTTGATGGGCGACCAACTCGATTCCGTACGCCGTGGACAAGACCCCGATATCGGGGTTACGGCGTACACAGTCCAACCGCCGTGGAGCCCACGAAAGGCTGTTGTCGTCGAGGTCATCGACGATGCCGATCCCCACTCGGCGTGGGTCATCAGTAGCCGTCGGCCCGACGTACTCGAAGCAGCGGTACTGGCGTGCCGCCAAGGCCGCGCCTAGCAACTGCGGACCCGACCTGGCGCCATCCCTCGCGGTGCGCCATGGTTAAGCCATGAACGACGACGCACAGCCTTCGGAATCCATCGATGCCGCTCCCAGCAAGGCCCCGGTCGCGACGATGATCGCCCCCGTGGTCGCCTTCGGGGCAACTTTCGTGGCCCGCAAGGTCCTGTCCTCGGCCTATCGGTCCGTCACAGGATCCGACGCACCGTCTCACAACGATCGATCCGTCCCGCTCGGCAAGGTGATTGCCTGGGCAGCCCTCAGTGGCGCGACCGCGGCGGTCATCGAGGTGGTGGCTTTCCGAGCCGCCGCACGATTCTTCGGCGAGTAGTAGCCCGGCCGGCAGGTCCGGTCGAGCCGTGTAACTGCCCGACGGTGGGCGCCTAGGCGCAGTCCTTGCAGATCGGCCCGCCCTTGCCTTCGTGATCGAGCTGGCTGCGGTGGTGGACGAGGAAGCAGGACATGCAGGTGAACTCATCCGACTTCTTGGGAACCACTCGGACGGTTAGGTTCTCGTCCGACAGATCCGCGCCCGGCAATTCGAGGTTCTCGGCAAGTTCGGCTTCGTCGACGTCTACGGCTGAAGCGGTCTTCTCCGCGCGCTTTGCCTTTAACTCCTCGAGGCTGTCCTCGGCGAGTTCCTCGTCCGTCTTACGAGGGGCGTCGTAATCGGTAGCCATTGCTTGCAACCCTCCCTATAGCCGGTTCTTGCGCGCAGATTGTGCCCTATGTCCCGGCGTTGCACCCGGTGACCCCCGGGGTATGTCGCGTGGGTTCGCTCACAGCGTGACAATGAAGCCATGGCTCTCTACGCGCTAGGGGACAAATCCCCCGTAATCGACCCGTCGGCCTTCGTCCATCCCGAGGCGGTGATCATCGGAGATGTCCGGGTCGGGCCTGAGTCTTCGGTGTGGCCGACAGCGGTTCTTAGGGGCGACCACGGGCGGATCGTGGTCGGATCCCAGACGTCGATCCAAGACGGCACGGTCATTCACTGCACCGCTGATCTGGATACCTCGATCGGCGATCGGTGCGTCGTCGGCCACAACGCGCACCTCGAAGGATGCACAGTCGGCGATGACAGCCTCGTGGGTTCGGGCTCGGTGCTCTTGCATCGTGTGATTGTCGGACCGGGCTCCCTTGTGGGCGCAGGGGCCGTGGTTGCACCGGGAACCATCGTTCCGCCAACGGCCCGCGCCCTGGGTGTGCCGGCCAAGGTGACCGAGAACGTCGTGGATGTTGCCGACTTCGCCGACAGCGTCGACATTTACGTCCGCAATGCTCACTGGTACAACGCCGAACTGCGGCGCTTGGACTAACTCCTAGGCGGGACCGTTAGTCATGCCGCAGTCCTGAAGCGCAGCACGCAGGGCGTCCGCGATTCCCGGGACCGCCACGATGAAAGTGCCGACATTCCCCGCTTCTGCGAAGTCGTCGACGACCGCGCCCGCCTCACGGGCGATGACCAAGCCGGCGGCTACGTCCCAGGGATTGAGGTTTTGCTCGTAGTAGGCGTCGGTGCGACCACACGCCAGCCACGTGAAGTCCACGACCGCACACCCCGTCCTTCTCATGTCTCGAACCCGGGTGATCAAGGACGACAGCACGCGCGCCTGCTCAGCACGAAATTCCGGCGAGTAGCCGAATCCGGTAGCCACCATCGCCTGGCTCAAGTTTTCGCACGAGCGAACCGCCATCCGCTCACCGACGTCACCCACGATCCGCCACGCACCACGACCTCGGATGCCGACGAAACCCTCTCCGGTCTCCGGAGTGAAGATGACACCAACCACGGTCTCCCCAAGGTCGGAGTCCTCGGCTGCCACGGACACACCCCACAGCGGAATCCGATAGAGGTAGTTGACCGTGCCATCCAGCGGATCGACCACCCAGCGAATGCCGGTACTCGACTCGCGCTCAGTGCCCTCTTCCCCCAACAGGCCATCACCTGGGCGCTCCCCGAGTAACCGCTCGTGCAACAGGTGTTCGGCCGCCTTGTCCATGGAGGTCACGACGTCTGTTGGAGTCGACTTCGTCTCTACCGTCAATTCATCGGGTCGCTGCGTTAACAAGAACGCACCAGCCTCGGTGGCCGCCCGCCACGCCAAGTCGGCCAACGGGTGCAGGTCGAGTATCTCCGGGAGCGTGCGGACCATCGCCGTGGTGGACGTGCCCATGAGTACCCCTTGTTGTCGAAGTCGGCGATGCGAGACCCATTCGTACCGGAGTGCGAACGCTACCGATTCAAGGATCCGATGTGGCAGGTGGCGGCCCCGTTAGCCTTCACCGTCATGGACCCCGGACCTCGCCTTGGTTTTCGGCAGGCCCTGCGGCAACCCGGCGTCGC
>CAZVWA010000122.1:0-3423 GCA_964631085.1 uncultured Rubrivirga sp. | reverse complement strand
TACACCCCCGAACAGTCCGCGAAGCAGGTCCGCAACCTCTACAACTGGTTCACCAAGGGGCTGAAGTACTCGGATATGGCTTACAACTTCCTCGTCGATCGATTCGGTCGGCTCTACGAGGGTCGCGCCGGAGGGATCGATCAGGCCGTGGTCGGCGGACACACCGCCGGTTTCAACGACGAGACCTTCGCCGTTTCCGCGATCGGTAACTTCGCCAAGGCCAACCCGCCGGCCGATCAGATGGCAGCGATCGTGGACTCGGTGTCCTCGTTGACAGCGTGGAAACTGTCGATGAATCACCGCGATCCCAACGGCATGATTCCGCTCGTCTCGGATTCCGGTGCCGGAACGAGTCAGTATCAACCCGGGCAGACTGCCAATGCGTTGGTGATCGGTGGGCACGGCGACATCGGTGCTACTAGCTGCCCCGGTCGTCATCTCGAAGCCCAGATACCGGCCATCCGCGCGGCGACCACGGCCAAGATGGGTGCCGGAATGGTCAACCCGACTGCCAACGCGGCGTCGTGGGCAGCGGGACCGATGTCCATCACAGCGTCGACGAACGCGCCGATGACATGGACCATCGCGATCAGCAATCGTTGCGGAGAAATCGTGCGCAACCTCAGCGGCGAAGTGGGTGCGCCGGGCCCTGTTCAGATCGATTGGGACCAACGCGACGACGCCGGGAACCAAGTGCCGCCAGGGATGTACACGGTGTCGATGAACGCGAACGCCGGTGGTCAACCGCTGTATCCGTGGGTCAGTGGAGCGAGAGTTCTCGCGACGCCGGCGTCACCTCCGGATCCGTGCGGTGCACCGGAATCGTTCACCCTCTCGGGGGCTGGTTTCGGGCACGGCGTCGGCATGAGTCAGTACGGCGCCCTCGCGATGGCTAAGGCCGGCATGGATGCGGCTTCGATCGTCACGCACTACTACCAGGGGACCTCGGTTACGCCCGTTCAAGACGACATGGCCATCCGGGTGAACCTCGAGTACAAGAAGAAGCACGTGCGCATCCGCGGCGAGGCGGTCGATGGTGATGGAACAGTTCAGGCGAACCTGGGCGGGAACATCGTGACTGCTGCGCCGGGGGAAAGTTTCTACTTCACGGGAGAGTCGGGCGCGGTACAAGCCGCCAAGATCGTTGGCGGAGCTCGGCAAGAACTCGGCATATTCCCGTCGGCATCGATCACGTGGTCCGGGTTGGCCAACGTGGTGGATAAAGGTGGCAACTTCGACTCCGACGGGCACCGCTACCGCTACGGCACTATCGAAGTCCTGCCGAGCGGCGATCCATCCGCCACGCGACTGAACGCCGTCAATTCCTTGCGTCTGCATGATGAGTACCTCTACGGGATCGCCGAAGTAAGTAGTTCCTGGCCGGACGCGGCGTTGCAGGCGCAGGTGCTTGCCGCGCGGACGTACGCCCTGTCGGCCATTCAGGCCGGAACCCGCGGTGCCTGCGACTGTCACGTGGACGATGGCCGCGGGCCATATTCCGATCAGGTGTTCGCGGGTTGGTCCAAGCAATCTGGACCCCAAGGGGATCGTTGGGTGAACGCTGTGAACGCGACGCACACGTCGCCCACTACCGGTTCTGCGATCTTGTTCGAAGGTGCCCCGATTCGAGCCTTCTACTCCTCGTCCAACGGTGGAGCGAGCCAAGCCAGCGCCGACCAGTGGGGTGGTGACCTCCCGTACGTCCGCTCGGTCGCCGATCCGTGGTCCCTGAGTGAGGACAACCCCAATCGAGCGTGGAGTGTGACCGTCGGTCAACTCGAGATGGCACAGGCGTTCGGCGTGGGGGATGTGTGGAAGGTGGAGGTGGTCGATCGAGATCCCAGCGGTGTGGCCAAGACAGTGCAGGCAACGTTGGCCGATGGCAGCACCGTCACGCGAAGCGGCAACCAATTGCGCAACGCACTGGGATTGAAGTCCTCCTACATCAACGCCATCGACGGAAGTGCCGGCGTGCCGGTAGCCGCACCCCAGGCACCCGCACCACAAGCCCCGGCGCAGCAACCAGCACAGCAGCCGACGGTCAACTACGAGCGTCAGGTGAAGATGCTGTCCCCCGCGGACCGTCAGGTGAAGGCGCTGAAGTCCTTCACGATTCGCGCGAAGGTCACACCCAAGCGCAAGGGACTTCGGGTGTGGTTCCAGAGACTGGAGAACGGTGAGTGGGTCACCTTCAAAAAGAAGCGCACCAAGAAGAACGGAAAGGTTCGCTACCAGGTAAAGCAGGCGTGGCCTCCGAACACCACGCAGGAATACCGAGTGCTGGTTGTCCGCAAGAAGCAGCCCATCGGCGTCGGCGAGACCTTCCGGGTCTCGGTTGTCCCGAGTGTCAAAGCGCGCTCGGTTGCCCTCGTCACTGATCAAGTCATGAATGTCCCGGCCGGCAAACGCTTCAAAATCAAGGCGAAGGTGCGTCCCAAGCGCAAGGGGTTGACCGTTTGGCGACAAGCGTTCGTTGATGGCGAATGGCGTACCGTTCAGCGCGGCAAGACCAAGAAAGGCGGCAGGGTGGTCTTTACGATCAAGAAGGCCGCACCGGTCGGTGCTAGCTACACCTACCGGATCCTGGTCGTTGCGAAGCGTCAGGCGGCGGGCGCGAGTCAAGACATCACGGTGAACGTAACGCCCTAGACGATTGCGTCGACCGGCTCCGCCGAAAGATCCTCATCTGCTGCGTCGGCCATCACGGTCGAGCCATCGGTCACCAGCGGCCACAACGCCGGAAGCCACCACTGTGACTCGCCCTGGAGGACTCCGAGCCTGCGGGCGTGTACGTAACTGCCGGCGAACGAGCGTGCGCGCTCGAGAATTTCGCCTTGGGTGAGCCCGTCGAGCGCAGCGCGATCGGAGTGGTCTTCGATGAAAACCTGTTGATCGGGCTGGCTACGAACAGCGATGGTCACGTCCTCGATGCCGGGCGGAAGTTGTGCCATCGCGGTGGCGTCGAGCGGCATGCCAAACGGGTGCATCGAGACGACCTGCACCGGACCCGGGAGGCCCGCGGCTTCCTTCGGGCCCGCCACCAGAAGGTCGCACTCCTCGCCGCCTCCGGGTACTACGACGCAGCCGGCAGACCACGCACCGAGCAACCACGTCACCCGCTGCCAATGCCAGGGAAGGTGCAGGCCGACCCGGTCCCCGGGCTCAAGATCGAAATCGCCTGCAAGCGCGTTGGCGATCTTGGAGGCGGCGTTGAGGACCGAAGCCCCCGAAAGTTCCACCCGGCCTTCGGGGCCGAGGTAGGTGACGAAGGGTTGGGCGGGATCGGTGCGGGCGAGCAAAGCAGACCTGATGTCCGGCGCCAACGACGACATGACCACATTGTGCGGATAGGGGTCCGGGCATCGTGTGGCACCCTTGCCCGATGACCGAGGCCGTGCTGCTCGTCGGGGGTCAAGGGACCCG
>CAZVWA010000121.1:0-3561 GCA_964631085.1 uncultured Rubrivirga sp. | reverse complement strand
ATGCGTCTGGGGTATGCCGAAGACGTCATCAACGCTGCACTCGCGGTACGAGATTCCGACATCCCGTGGATAGATGGCGAACGAGTTGCGCTACTCGGTCGATCCATGGGCGGTGGCGTCGCCTACCAGGCGTTAACGATCGCCCCCGGGGTCTTCGATGCCGCCATCACCTACGCCTCGGTGAGCTCTAACGCCGAAGACAACTTCAACAGGTGGCAACGCAAAAACTACGACATCGGCGATCGCATTCTGAAGAAATATGGTGAACCTAAAGAGAACCCGGAAGTGTGGAAGCGAATGTCTTCACGCAACTACTTCTTCCGCATCACCGAACCGGTCTTGGCCTTCCATGGGACGGCGGACGACACCTGCGAAATCTCGTGGGCGAGGGCGACCAAACGCGCCCTCGACAAAGCCGGAGTCGAGAACCGACTAGTCGAGTACAAGGGTGCCGGACACTACTTCTACGGCCCGTGGAGCAACTCGATCAAGCAGGTCGGCAAGTTCCTGGACAAGAATCTGGCCTGAGATCAGCCGGCCGATCGGCAAGCTCGCTATTAGTCGTGCCCACCGATCACAATCTGGTCCCAGTCGATAATCGAGCCGGTCACGACTCCGGATCGATCGGACAACAGGTAGACGATGAAATCAGCGATCTCGTCCGGCTGGCCGAGTTTTCCCATCGGCAACTTCGCGCTGGCCTCTTCGACCCAGCCATCGGTCGCACCGTGCGCGGTGCGCTGGACAACCTCTTCACCGTCGGTGATAGTCCATCCGATGTTGACACCGTTGATACGTATCTTGTCGAACCGGTGGGCGTAGGCGGCGTTCTTCGTCAAACCACCCAGACCCGCCTTGCTCGCGACGTAGGGAGCCAAGAAGGACTGACCTCCGTGTGAGGCGATGCTCATGATGTTGACGATCGTTCCCGGCGCCGATCGCCGCTGCATGTCTTTGACCGCACCCTGCATAACGAAGAACGGGCCGCGCAGATTGATGTTCATGTGCTCATCGAACCGTTCGGGAGTGGTGTCAACCAGGCTTCCGCGACTCGTCGTGGCCGCGACGTTGGCAACGCAGTCCACTCGCCCGTAGGTCGACACCACCTTCTCCACAAGATCAAGTGCTGTCTGCGGGTCGCTGATGTCCGCCTGGACGAATGCACCCTGGGAGCCGAGCGCCGTCAGTTCATCGGCGACCGCCCGGCCCTTCTCAGCGTTGCGACCGCTGACGATTACCGCCTCGGCACCGGATTCAGCCGCACGACGCGCGATATGAGACCCCAGCCCCTGAGTGCCTCCGACGACAAGAACGATCTTCCCGGCCATCACATCCGACGTCAGAGCAGTCATCGAGCACCTCGCTAAGGGATTGGGGTCGGCTACGGCGTTGACAGAACGCTAGTCAGGCAACGGGCGGCGTTGTGACCGGGTATGCCGGAGACACCTCCACCTCGCTTGGCCCCACTGCCACAGATGACGATGCGCGGCGAGTCGGTTTCCACTCCCCACGAACCAATCTCGTCTTCAGAATCAGCCCAGGGCCACGTCAAGGGTGTATGGAAGATATTGCCGGTCGGTATCCGAAGATCATGTTCGATATCTGCGGTTGTGTTGATTTCGATGCACGGATTGCCCTGCGAATCGAGCATCAGACAGTCCGCGATCGGCTCGGCTAGGACCGAATCCAACGTGGCGTAGACAGCCTCGAGGACAGCGTCCTTGTCCGGGCCTGAGTCCGTTGAGAAAAGTGAGTGCGGCGTGTGGAGTCCGAACAGCGTCAACGTGTGAACGCCCTGTGACCGCAAGTCCTCGGACAGAATGCTCGGATCACTCAAGCTGTGGCAGTAGATCTCCGCCGGTAGCGGCTGAGGCAAGACACCGGCGCCGGCCTTTCGATAGGCGTCAGCCAGTTGGCGGTAGCCCTCGTTGACGTGGAAGGTTCCGCTAAACGCCTGGACCGGATCCACCGATTCATCACGCAGGCGAGGAAGCCGCGCCAGGAGCATGTTGACCTTCACCTGCGCCCCGGCATCGAGATCATCGATCGGTTGTGATGGGCGCCCTCGCAGCCGGTCGAGGACTGCGGGGGCGCAGTTCGCTGCCAACGTTCGTGCGACGTAGGTCGATTCCGAGCCACCTTCACACACCGTGACGGAGATCTCGCCACCGTGATCGCTCACGGCAATGACCTCCGCATTGGTGCGAATCTCGCCACCGGCTGCACGCACGCGATCAGCCAGTTGTGACGTGATAGCTCCCATCCCACCAATCGGTACATCCCACTGGCCCGTTCCCTGTCCAATCACGTGATAGAGAAAACAGATGTTCTGATGGAGTGTTGAATCCTCGGCCGCCGCGTAGGTGCCAATCAGGGCGTCGGTGAAAACGACTCCGCGAAGAACGTCATTGTGGAAAGTTCTCTCCAGAACTTCTCCGAGCGGACGTTCGACAAAGTCCTCCCAGTTGGCTTCATCGATTCGGGCCTTGAACTCATCGCGAGATTGCAGGGGTTCGGTAAGGGATGGGAATAACACTGCAGCCATGGCTTCCGTGCGGGCGTAGAAGTCATTCCAGGCTCGTGCCTGTGACTCATCTCCGGTGAATTCGGTGATATTCGCCGTCGTCGCGCCGGAATCCATTGAGGAGATCAACAGCCCACGGCTCGGGTCTTCGGGATCGGGTGTGTAGGAGGCGACACTCCTACGGGCCAACGGGACATCGATCTCCAAGTCTCGAGCGATTGAAGATGGGAGAAGCGACACCAAGTACGAGTACTTGCTCAGGCGAGCACCCATACCCGGAAAGACTTCGGCCGAGATCGCTGCTCCGCCGACCTTGTCGCTTGCCTCGAGAACGAGCACTGAATGTCCCGACCGGGTGAGGTAGGCGGCCGCCACGAGCCCGTTGTGGCCAGCGCCGATAACGATGCAGTCGATCACGTGGCGATCATGCCGGAAGCTCGGGGCTCTTACTCACCGGGTGGGATGCGCACTCCGGCCCCGAGGAGTCTTTCGCAGATCGATAGGTACGCGTCATCGATCCGAGCGACCGTGTCTGCGTCGAAGTCTCGGCGCCACCGCCCTCCATGGGCTCCAGCAGGTGTGATGTTGGCGTCGAACCACTCCAGCATCCCGCTATCGACGGGCACGTCGATTGCCGCACAAATTTGTTCGACCGTCTCACCGCGCGCCTTGTGCACCAGATCCACCAGATCCACTTGGACGATGCGCTCGGGGCGGGAGTTCATCGCTGCATTGTGGATACGGAGCATCCGCTGCTCCCATTGATCGAGTGCATCGAAGACGTCGTCCGGGCCAAAGGTTTGATGGACGAAGGATGCAGAAACATCACGGCCATCTCGATTCACCACGATGACGGTCGACTCCGGATAAATGGGCTCGAGGCGGTCAGCCTTGCGGGCATTTGCCGGTGTGGTGTCCACCCACCGATCCGCGCCAAGCGCGCCGGCAACTTTGGCCATGATGTCGCGAGTTATCGACTTCGCCGCGCCGAGTGGATCGGTTTCGCTGCGTTCAAGGTACCGATCGCATAGATCAAC
>CAZVWA010000120.1:0-3592 GCA_964631085.1 uncultured Rubrivirga sp. | reverse complement strand
TGGCTGACGGATCGATCACCGAAGTGATCCTCGCTACGGATCCGAACCTCGAGGGAGAAGCGACCGCCACCTACTTGGCTCGGACCATTCAACCTTTGGGTGTTGCGGTGTCGCGTTTGGCGAGTGGATTGCCCGTGGGTGGGGATCTGGAGTACGCGGATGAGGTCACGCTCGGACGGGCATTCGAAGGGCGACGCCGAATCGAGTCGCAGTAAAAGACTCCTCGCGTCTTGCCGGTAGGACCGCGTTGTTCAGCCCCTAGGGTTCAGCCGTGGATGAGAACTTGTTCGAGTATGCCGCGTCCGGCGTCGTAATCCTTGCGGTAGCAGTCTTCATCCGGCAACGCGGCTGGGGTATCGCTCTCCCCCTGATTGCTCTTGGGGCGATCATCGGCATTGCACCCATCGGCCCGGATGCACCACTGGAGCCAGAGGTCATCCTCATCGTTTTGCTGGCTCCACTGGTGTTCGGCGAGGCTCTTGGTTCGTCCTACCTAGACCTTCGGCGCGTGAGTCGCCCGGTACTCGCGTTAGCGATCGGCCTTGTTCTCACGGCAACGTTCGTCGTCGGCGGCGTGGTGAGTGTCGTCGTCGCGATGCCGATTGCCGTGGCGCTCGCGCTCGGTGCGATCTTGGCACCGACCGATGCTGTTGCGGTGAGCACGATCGCTAAGCGGGCGTCAATTCCCCGGCGTCTGGTGTCGATTCTCGAAGGCGAAAGCCTCGTCAACGATGGCACGGGCCTGACCGCTCTTCGCGTAGCAATCATGGCTGTTGTTGTCGGCAGCGTCACCGTGCTGGAGGCCGCCGGAATGTTCGCGGTCGCCGTCAGCGTCGGTCTGCTCGTGGGTGGCTTGGCCGGTTGGGCAATGTCGGCGATCCTTCGCAGCAGTCGGGATCTGGTTGCAGCGAACTCGCTGATCATCGTGGCGCCCTTCCTCATCTACCTACTTGCCGAACGCTTCGAGGGCTCGGGAATCCTGGCAGTCGTCGTCGCCGCGTTGTGGGTGACTAATGCCCAGCACTCCGATCCGGGATGGTCCGGGCGCCTTCAGGGCACCGCTGTGTGGCGCCACCTGACGTTCATTCTGCAGACGTTCGCCTTCTTTTTGATCGGGCTCGAACTGCCGGAAGTGCTGGGTCGGCTGAGCACCTCCGATCTGCGACTGGTGGCGATGCTCGTTCCCCTGGTCCTGCTGACCTTGATCGTGACGCGCATCGTGTTCGTCTTTCTCATGGTCGGATTCGAGCGCACCCGCGATCGCCGAGGTGGCGTCCCGCGTGAACACCGCGAGCAACTTGGCCGCCAGGCCGCTGTTTTGGCGTGGGCGGGGGCTCGCGGACCCGTCTCCGGGTTGGCGGCCTTCTCGATTCCGCTGGTGGTGGCTTCCGGTGAACCATTTCCGTATCGAGATGTGCTCTTGGCGACGACATTCGTCATCATCGTCATCAGCTTGCTGGTGTCTTTGACCGTGGCTCCCTTCGCTCGCGCCATGGGTGTGCGGGGTGACGACGACACTGAACTCGCGCGCACGATGGATGCGTCCTTGGCGCGAGCGGCCCTTGATCGATTGGATGCGGCGGTTGCCGAAGCAGACGCTGAAGACACGGCCATACCTCAGGAGATAGTGGATCGGCTCCGTCGAGATACCCAGCACCGCGTGGATCGGGCCCGTCCCGAAGAGGACTCGTCGACAACCCAGGAGCTCGCAACGAGGAAACTTGTGGAACTCGCCCGGGCGATGGTGCGGGCAGAGCAGGAAGAACTGATCCGACTGCGTGATGAGGAGGGCTATCCCGATGCACTTGTGCGCCCGAAACTCCATGACCTCGATGTCCGGCTTCAAGCCCTCGGTACCGAGCGTTAGCGCCACGCCATGAAGGATGCACCGTTGGTCGATGCTTGGAAAGCGGCACGCTCTCGAGGCACGCGATCTATGCAGATTCCCGGGCACAAGATGCGCTACGGCAAACCGGGTGGGGACTCTTTCGCTGCGGATCTCTTGTCGCCCTTGGTACGAGATGACATTCCGCTACAGGGGGGTGCAGATGACAACGTCTTCAGTGGTCGCTACCTCGAACAGGCCGAGGAGTTGTGGGCTCGAGCCATCGGCGCGGACCATGCACGCTTCCTTGTGGGCGGATCCACCCAGGGCAACATCGCGGCGCTGACCGCAGTGGTGGCTCCCGAAACCGTCATCTGCATCGATCGCACGTCGCACCGCAGTGCGCATGCAGGTCTGGTCACATCCGGTGCGACTCCGCGCTGGGTTCTGCCGCGCATTCATCCGGAGTTCGGTGTCCCGGTCGGTGTGCACGCGGATGATGTCGATATGCGTGGCGCATATGCGCTGTTCATTACCTCGCCGGCGTACGTCGGAACTATCACCGATGTCGAGCCGTTGGCGTTCTTGTCTCACGAAAACGATGCAGTGCTCATCGTCGATCAAGCGTGGGGTGCGCACCTGGACTTTCTTCCGGGTCGAGGCGCGCATGCGAACGGTGCCGACGTGGTGACGACGAGTGTGCACAAGGCCCTCACTGGCTATTCGCAAACTGCGGTAACCAGTCTCAAGGGCAAGCGCGTGCTGCCGTCCACGCTTGGCCACGGCGTCGATCTAACGGCCACTACTTCACCCTCGGCAACGTTGCTCGCGTCGATCGACGCAACGCGCGTGGCTTTGGATCGGGATCAGGGTCGACAACTCGACCTATTGACCGAGGCCGTGGCCGAGGCGCGCACACACCTGTCCAGCATCAATGGAGTGGTGGCTCTCGATGATGGGCGCCTGGGGTGCGCCATCGATCCGCTCAAGTTGACGCTGTGGCTGCCGCGCACCGGCACCACAGGATCGGCTGTCGCCCACGAGCTGTGGCAGCAGGGCACGGGGGTCGAGGCTGCCGACGCGGACACGATCGTGATGACGGTCTCCATCGCCGACGATCCAACGTCGGTGGCCGAACTAGTCGGCGCGCTGTCTGCGGTTATCGAATCCCAGCGCGCAGAACCACGCGAGCCCACCCCCGCCCACACATGGCAGGTGCAGCCGGAAATGGTCTTGAGCCCGCGCGATGCGTACTTCGCACATCGGCGTCGCCTGCCGCTACGCGAAGCGATTGGTGAAGTCAGTACCGAGCAGTTCTGCCCCTATCCACCGGGTGTTCCCCTCCTGGCACCTGGCGAACGCGTCACGCAGGAGGTGGTGGAGGCCATCGAGGTCGCGGGAAGGTCCACCCGGGTTGCCTACTGCAGCGATCCGACGGCGCAGACGATCGAGGTCGTCGCCGATGTCACCGACCGCTGAATCACCAGGGCCGGCACCGACGACGCGCAAGTGAAACTGTGACATTCGCGAGTGGTCGTCGTGGCCCGCATCACGGTTGACGGACCGTGAACAACGCTTGACCAACTTCACAAGCGAACACCGCGATAACGCTCATGTCGCAAACATCTCAAAGGGATCTCAACCTTGGTCAGTGACGTGACCTTGACCAAAGGGCACCCCGAAGGCCCCGCGATCGCCGGTAGCCTCCCAGGGTCAGATGCCCTGCACACAAGCGAAACAAGGAGTGAACTAATTCATGGGTTCGAT
>CAZVWA010000119.1:1228-3594 GCA_964631085.1 uncultured Rubrivirga sp. | reverse complement strand
CTCGGAATCGACTTGGCCGTGGTGTGCGAGGAGCTCGAATCCGCTGGAGTGGCGTCGTTCATCTCCTCGTGGGAGTCACTGCGGAGCACGGTCGCAGACGCGCTCGCGTAGAAATCCAGCGGCTAACGCGCGGGCTACTTGCCGTGCAGGCGGTCGAGTGCCTCTTGCAAGATAGCCGCGCCGTCCTTGTCCGAACGGCGTTCCTTCACGTAGGCAAGGTGGGTCTTGTAGGGCTCGATCTTCGGTGGCGCAGGCGGATTTTCCTTGTCGGTGCCGGCCGGTAGCCCGCAGCGCGCGCAGTCCCACTCCTCGGGAACCTCGGCGTCGGTGGCGAAGCTAGGGCGGGACTCGTGATCGTTCGCGCACCAGAACGAGACGTGGATCCGAGGCGCCGCCTCACCGCGCTCGGCTTCCCCCATCGGACCGGCACCAACGCGGCTCCCCCGAATAGCACTGCCACCCGCCATTGCTTGCCTCCTGATCCGTTGGGAACGTCGTTGAAATGGGAACGTCGAACTCGAACTACGTACTGATGATCAATCCGACAGCAACGATGCTGGCGGCCCACACAAGACCGATGCCCACGGTGAGTCGATCGAGGTTCTTCTCGGCGACGGATGAGCCGCCGATGGACGACGACACACCACCGCCGAAGAGATCGGATAGGCCGCCGCCCTTGCCGCGGTGCAGCAGGATCAGGACGACCAACAGCGAACTGGTGATTACCAGGAGCACCGCTAGGACGATGGTGAGGATCGTGATCATCAGGGTGAACGATACCTGCGGGGCCTAAGCCACCGGCTCCGGGTGCATCCGGTACCTGACGATCCCGATGAACTCGTCGGCGTCCAAGCTGGCGCCGCCCACCAGGCAACCGTCGACATCAGGCTGGGCCATGATTCCCGCGACATTGGCAGCTTTCACCGAGCCGCCGTACAGGATCCGGACCGACCCGGCGCAGGCTTCGCCGAGCCGCTCGGCAACGTCTGCGCGGATCGCGGCACAGACCTCCTGGGCATCGTCGCCCGTTGCGACCTCTCCGGTTCCAATCGCCCAGACGGGCTCATAGGCGATTACGAGACCGGCTACTTGCTCAGCGCTCAGGCCGTCCAACGAGCCGGCCACCTGCTCGAGCACGTAGCCCACGTGCTCGCCCGACTGACGTATCTCCAGGCCCTCGCCGACGCAGACGATCGGCACGAGTTCACTGGCGAGCGCAGCCTTGGCCTTGGCGTTCACGGTCGCGTCATCTTCACCGTGATACTCACGGCGCTCACTGTGACCGACTGCCACGAACGTGCAGCCGAGCTTGGCGAGCATCGCTCCGGCAATCTCACCGGTGTAGGCGCCGGAGGCATGCACCGAGATGTCCTGTGCCCCGTACGCGATGTCGTAATGGTCGCCTTCCACGAGCGTTTGAACACTGCGAATGTCGGTAAATGGAGGCAACACGGCAACCTCGACGGCTTCGAGATCCTGCTCGTTCAACCCGAATGCCAGCTTTTGGACAAGAGCGATCGCCTCGAAGTGATTCAGGTTCATCTTCCAGTTGCCCGCCATCAGCGGCTTGCGATCGGTCATAGCTTCTCCTCGATGTTCGTGTCCTGTAGGACGGCCAGACCGGGCAATTCCTTACCTTCGAGGAACTCCAAACTGGCTCCTCCTCCGGTGCTGATGTGGTCAAAACTAGCTTCGTCGACGCCCAGGATCCGAATCGCGGCGGCTGAGTCACCACCACCGACCACCGTCATACCCGGGGCCGATGCCATAGCCTCGGCCACCGCTCGAGTACCAGCAGCGAACGGTTCCATCTCGAAAACACCCATCGGACCGTTCCAGACGATGGTTCCGGCGTCGGAGATGCGTTCGGCGTATAACTGCGCTGTGCGTGGACCGATGTCCAGGCCCATCCAGCCATCGGGGATCTCATGCGCCGGCACTACTCGAACCTCAGCATCGGCGGCGAACGTGTCGGCAACCACGACGTCGATGGGCAGCGCGACTTCGATCCCCCTGCGATCAGCCTGCTCGAGGAAACCTTCGACGGCGGAAATCTGCTCAGCTTCGAGGAGCGAATTGCCGACCGAGTAGCCCTGCGCCGCCAGGAATGTGAACGCCATTCCCCCACCGACGAGCAACCGGTCCACACGCGGGATCAGGTTGCCGATGACAGCCAACTTGTCGCTGACCTTCGATCCCCCCAAAATCACGACGTAGGGACGATTCGGCTCACCGAGGAGTCGGGAGAAGACTTCGGCCTCGCGTTGCACGAGCAGCCCCGCTGCATGGGGCAGCACCCGAGCCAGATCGGTCACCGATGCTTGCTCACGGTGCACCACTCCGAAACCATCCGAAACGAACACGTC
>CAZVWA010000119.1:0-1128 GCA_964631085.1 uncultured Rubrivirga sp. | reverse complement strand
GTGTCGGTTATCACCCGGCCGCCGGAGCCGTCGTCAGCCAGGGGGACGTTGAAGTCCACCCGAACGATAACGACGGAGCCGGCGACGTCTAGATCATCGAGGCTCCGCATACTCACAGCTTTGAGCCGACCAATCCAACGAGGTCAACGAGACGATTGCTGTATCCCCACTCGTTGTCATACCAGCCGAGCACCTTGACCATGTTGCCGTTGGCGTTGGTCATGTCGGCATCGAATATGCACGACGACGGATCCGTGACGATGTCCGAGGACACGATCGGATCCTCGGTGTACTGCAAGATGCCCTTCATCGGACCCTCTGCCGCCTTCTTCACGACGGCGTTGATCTCTTCTTTGGTGGCCGCGGTCTTGAGTTCAACCGTGAGGTCGGTAGCCGACCCGGTGGGCACCGGAACACGCATCGCGTATCCGTCGAGCTTGCCCTTCAAATGCGGCAGGACCAAAGCGATGGCTTTCGCCGCACCGGTACTGGTGGGAATCATGTTGATCGCGGCCGCACGGGCACGACGGAGGTCGCTGTGCGGGAAATCCAAGATGCGCTGATCGTTGGTGTAAGCGTGGATGGTCGTCATCAGGCCGCGCTCGATACCAAAGGCATCGTCGATCGCCTTGGCCATGGGCGCGAGGCAGTTCGTGGTGCAGGATGCGTTGGAGATGATGACGTCCTTCGCAGGGTCGTAATCCCCGTCATTGACGCCCATCACGATGGTGATGTCCTCGCCCTTGGCGGGAGCGGAGATGATGACCTTCTTCGCGCCCGCAGTGACGTGCTTGCGGGCATCGTCGGCATTGGTGAAGATGCCGGTCGACTCGACGACGACGTCCGCACCGACCTTGGCCCAGGGCAGATCCGCCGGATCCCGCTCTGCGAAGATCGGGATGGAGTTTCCATCGACGACGATGGCGCCTTCTGCTGCCTCGACCGGCACGCCGATGCGCCCGAGGATCGAGTCATACTTCAAAAGGTGCGCGAGGGTCTTGGTGTCGGTGAGGTCGTTGATGCCGACCACTTGGACGTCTGCACCGCTTACGAGCAGCGCGCGGAAGAAGTTCCGGCCGATACGTCCGAATCCGTTGATGCCGACCTTGATGGCCACAGGGGTCTCCT
>CAZVWA010000118.1:0-3704 GCA_964631085.1 uncultured Rubrivirga sp. | reverse complement strand
TGGCCTACGCCTCCTTGAACGGGAAGCCCAGCAGCCGAAGCAGCGCGCGCCCCTCATCGTCGTTCGTCGCCGTGGTCACGACGGTGATGTCCATGCCACGGGTGCGGTCGATCTTGTCCTGGTCGATCTCGTGGAACACCGACTGCTCGTTCAGGCCGAACGTGTAGTTCCCGTGTCCGTCGAACTGCTTGGGCGACAAGCCACGGAAGTCGCGGATGCGCGGGAGTGCGATCGACAGCAACCGGTCGAGGAACTCCCACATGCGATCACCACGCAGGGTCACGTGCGCGCCGATCGGCTGACCCTCGCGGAGCTTGAACTGCGCGATGGATTTGCGAGCCTTGGTGACCTGCGGCTTTTGGCCGGTGATCTCAGTGAGATCGCGGATCGCACCCTCGATCAATTTCGAATCGCGGGCAGCCTCACCCACGCCCATGTTCACAACGATCTTGGTAACCGTCGGAACCTGCATGATGTTGGCGAAGTTGAACTCGGTGCGGAGCTCAGGAACGATTTCTTCGCGGTAGCGGGCCTTCAGGCGCGCTTTGGTGTCGGTGCTCATCACAGATCCTTCCCGGTGCGCTTGGAGATCCGCACGCTGCGCTCTGCCTCGTAGGTCGAACCGTCCGAGCGACGCTTCTCAACCGTCTCCTTGCGGTACCCGACGCGGGTGGGACGGCCGTCCTCTGGGTCGACCACCATGACGTTCGAGACATGAATGGGAGCTTCGGTCGTCACGATGCCACCGGTCTTGGCGCCGCGGGCGTTCTGCCCGACACGGGTGTGCTTCTTGATCCGGTTTACGCCTTCGACGATCACCCGATCGGACTCGGGGTAGACCTCGATGACCTTGCCGGTCAGACCGCGATCCTTGCCGGAGATGACCTGGACGGTGTCGCCCTTGCGAACGTGGAGCTTGCTCATGATCACAGCACCTCCGGAGCCAGCGAGATGATCTTCATGAACTTCTTATCGCGCAGTTCGCGACCGACCGGCCCGAAGATGCGGGTGCCTCGAGGTTCGCTCTCACCCTTGAGGATGACGGCAGCGTTCTCGTCGAAACGGATGTACGAGCCGTCGGGACGACGCCGTTCCTTCTTCGTTCGGACGATGACGGCCTTGACGACCTCGCCCTTCTTGATGCCGCCACCAGGGATTGCATCCTTGACGGTAGCGACGATGACATCTCCGACTCCGGCGTAACGGCGCCCAGAGCCGCCGAGCACGCGGATGCACAAGATCTCCTTGGCACCTGTGTTGTCGGCGACTCGCAGTCGCGACTCTTGCTGGATCACTTCTTCTCTCCTGATCGTCTGCCGGTTCTCGGTCCGAGCCTGGCGGAACCAACCCGGCCGCGGTCGGCGGCCGGAACTTCTACTTGGCCTTCTCCAAAACCTCGACCACGCGCCACCGCTTGGTGGCCGACAGTGGACGGGTCTCCATCAGCAGGACGCGGTCACCCACGCCTGCGGAATTCTGCTCGTCGTGCGCCTTCAACTTGCTTGTGCGTCGCACGACCTTGCCGTAAAGCGGGTGCTTGAAGCGGTCCTCGACGGCGACGACGACGGTCTTGTCCATCTTGTCGCTGACGACGAGACCCTCGCGAACCTTGCGGTATCCACGGGTTTGCGTCTGTGTGGCACTCATGCGGCACCTTCCTCACCGTCGGTGGCGACGTCGGTCGTTTCGAGTACCGGGGTGATGCCCAGTTCCCGCTCGCGCAGGATCGTGTAGATCCGGGCGATGTCCTTGCGGACGGCACGGAGCCGTCCGTGGTTCTCGAGCTGACCGGTAGCACCCTGGAAACGGAGGTTGAAAAGCTCCTCCTTGGATTCGCGAAGCCGAGTCACCAACTCGTCCTGCGTCAGGTTGCGCAGCTCTCCTGCTGCTGTTCCGACTGCCATTAGTCCTCACCTGCTTCGTCGCGCCGGATGATCCGGCACTTCATCGGGAGTTTGTGAACGGCGCGCATGAGCGCTTCGTGGGCGAGTTCCTCGTCTGGGTAGGACAGCTCGAACATCACGCGGCCTGGCTTGACGTTGGCGACCCACCACTCGGGGGAACCCTTGCCCGAACCCATGCGGGTTTCCGCCGGCTTCTTGGTGAGCGGTCGGTCCGGGTAGATGTTGATCCAGACCTGCCCACCACGCTTGACGTGGCGGGTGATCGCAATACGCGCTGCCTCGATTTGACGGTTCGTCACGTACGCGGGCTCGAGGGCCTGGATGCCGTAGGTGCCGAAGGAGACTTTGGTTCCACCTTTGGCTGCACCCGACCGCTTGGGGTGGTGCTGCTTGCGGTGCTTGACCCTGCGGGGAATCAGCATGATCAGCCCTCCTGTCCGGTCGTCTGCTCAGCCGCTTGCTCGGCGGGCGCCGAATCGGCCGGCACGCTCTCAGCAACGACGGGCGCTTCAGTAGCGGCTTCGGTCGCGGCCGACGGCGCTGCCTCTTCATCACGGCGGGCACGGCGCGGACGCTCCGGGCGCGAACGCTGGCCGCTCAGGCGGGCCGCGGCAGCCGCCGCCTCGCGTTCGGCTCGGGAGCCAAGAGCCTCACCCTTGTAGATCCAGACCTTCACGCCAATGCGCCCGAAGGTGGTGCGCGCCTCGTAGAAGCCGTAGTCGATATCCGCACGCAGCGTGTGCAGCGGCACTCGACCTTCGCGGTAGAACTCGGTGCGGGACATCTCCGCACCTCCGAGCCGACCGGATACCTGGACTCGGATGCCCTTGGCGCCCGCCTTCATGGCGCTTTGCATCCCCTTGCGCATTGCGCGGCGGAATGACACTCGGCTGGAGAGCTGCTCGGCGATGCCCTGGGCGACCAGTTGCGCTTCGATCTCGGGGTTCTTGACCTCGAGAATGTTCAACTGGACCTGCTTACCGGTCAGCTTCTCGAGATCACCGCGGATGCGGTCGGCTTCCGCGCCTCGACGACCGATGACGATGCCCGGTCGGGCGGTGTGAATATCCACTCGAACGCGATCGCGGGTGCGCTCGATCTCCACCTTCGCGATACCCGCGCGTTCCATGCCCTGGCTCAGCAACTTGCGAATCTTGACGTCCTCTTCGACGTAGTCGCGGTAGCGCTGACCCTTCTTGACATCGTCGGCGAACCAGCGCGAGGTGAAGTCGGTCGTCACACCCAGCCGGAAGCCGTGCGGGTTTACTTTCTGTCCCACGATCAGTCCTCTTCCTTCGCGGTGGTCGTCTTCTTCGTCGTTTTCTTGGCTGTCGATTTCTTGGCCGTCGTCTTCTTGGCTGTCGACTTCTCGGCGGCCTTCTTCGTCGTTTTCTTCGCTGTCGACTTCTCGGCGGCCTTCTTCGTCGACTTCTTGGCCGTCGACTTCTCAGCAGCCTTCTTCGTCGTCTTCTTCGCAGCCTCGCTCGAGGACTCGTCCGACGCCGGTGCCGGCGGGGTCGCCGCCTTCGCCTTGGGTGCCGGAAGGGCCTCGACCACGGTGGTGCCGTCGGAGACGATCACCGTGATGTGGCTGGTGCGCTTGCCGACCCGGTAGGCGCGACCCTGCGCCCGCGGCCGGATGCGCTTCAGCGTCGGGCCTTCATCGACAAAAGCCTGGGCTATCACGAGATCACGCGCATCCATGCCGTGATTGTTCGTGGCGTTGGCAATTGCACTGGCAAGCACCTTGCCCACGGGTTCGCTCGCCGCTTGCGGCGCGAACCGCAGCACGTCCTGGGC
>CAZVWA010000117.1:0-3733 GCA_964631085.1 uncultured Rubrivirga sp. | reverse complement strand
TCATCGCCCAGGCCGACGGCGGACCGGATGTGTTCGTCCACTACTCAGCCATCGAGGCTGACGGCTACCGCTCCCTCGAGGAGAACCAGGTCGTCGAATTCGACATCGTCCAGGGCCCCAAGGGTCCGCAGGCCGACAAGGTTCGCACCTCGTAGCCTGATCTAGACGACTTACGTTCGAGGGCTCCACCGCTTGCGGTGGGGCCCTCGGCGTTTGTCCGTAGCGCTCAGGCACACTGCAGGCATGGCTGACGACGACATCGAACGCCTCCTACGCGAGGTGAATGCGATGAACTCCCCCTCGTCCTCGGGCAAGGGTGTCGAGCAGTCGAAGTCCCGAGAGGTTGCGGCACCCGATCAATCGTCAAGCGGGGCAGGAGGACGCCTGGCCTTCGCGATCGGATCCGGCGTAGTTCTCGGCGGAGCGGGCTGGTTCTTCGGCCTGTTGATGCCGTTCGTCGGTTCGTTCTCGTCGGGGGTTGGTGCCGCACTCGGGGCCTTTACCGCGGCTCTCGTCGCCGGGCCGCCGCGCTGGTTCTCCTCCTAGCCGCACGCATCTTTTGAGGATCAGACGTCGTCGGGCACCTGGGTGCTGGCGAACTTCGATAGCCCGACCTTTGCTAGCACCGACGCCACGAGCGCGTCGAGCCACTTCGGTAGAACCAGTGGCGCAGGCCGCGGTGGCTCCGCAACGCCTTTTCGCTGGGCCTCTATGCCGGCACCGAGCAAGATGCCCATGAACACGAGGTAGAACCACAGCAAAAGCACGATGGGGGTTCCGAAGGCAACGATCGCTGCGCCGACAGTGCTCGACAGCGACGTGTAGAGCCCGAATACTGCGCTCGATCCGAGCATCCACACCGTCGCGAACAGCACTCCCCACGAGCGCATTCTGATGCGAATCGGGATGTCCGGGAGAAGCGCGATGATCAAACCGCAGACCACGTAGGCGACGATCGCGAGGATTATCCAGTTGACGGCTCGGACACCGACGAGTTTCAAGACGTCGGCCAACCCGAGATCGTCCAATATCCGTGGCAACAACTGCAGCACGAGCAGCAGCGCCACGACCACGATCATGCCGCCGAGAGCGACGACGGCGGAAAAGCCGCGATCGATGAGCCCGTGGATGCGCTCGGGTTGCCCGAAGAGGCGCGTCAACGTTGCGCGCAGCCCGTAGACCACCCGTGAAGCCACATAGATCGCCACGAAGAACGACGCGATGGTGGTGATCGTGAAGGCACTCGAGGAACCTTTGTCCGCCAGTTGCACCAGCGCTTTGGTGGTTGGTTCCAGCGCCTGCAACGTCTCGGGGCTTCTATCGAAAATGTCCTGGATTGCCTTTTGTACTTGGTCCTGGGTCAAGAACGCCCCCGCAAGCGCACCGATTGCCAGCGCCGTCGGCGCGAGGGCAAAGAACACGTAGAAGGAGAGCCCACCGGCGACGATGCTGCCTCCCACTGCGGAATACCGAGCGAGGACAGACTGGCCGAACGCGAACATGTCCTTGGCCCACTGCAGCACCAGCACATCATCGCGTACGCGTGCGCTGCTAACCTGACGCTCCCCTCAGCCCCCGTAGCTCAGGGGATAGAGCGCCGGTTTCCGGTACCGAAGGCCGCAGGTTCGAATCCTGCCGGGGGCGCATGGCTGCACCCACGGCTCCCCATTTCGCGCGCGTTGGTTCGAGCCTTTATCCGACGATCGTCGCGGTCTTCGTGGCCCTGCTGTTGATATCGAATATCGGGGCCGTGAAACTCATCGCCTTCGGACCGTTGATCACCGATGGTGGCGCGTTCTTATTCCCGCTCGTCTACATCGTGGGCGATGTCCTCGCCGAGGTCTACGGATGGAAAGCCGCTCGCCGAGCGATCCTGATCGCCTTCGTGATGGGGGCACTGGCCGCCCTCACGTTCTACCTAGTCCAGATTTCACCCCCCGCCGACGGTTGGGAGAACCAGGCCGCCTTCGAAGCGGTCCTCGGCTTCGTCCCGCGGATCGTGTTGGCCAGCATCCTGGGATTCCTCGTGGGGCAAATGCTCAACGCCTACGTGCTGGTCTGGATCAAGCGCAAGACCCAGGAGAAGAAACTCTGGGCTCGACTGATGGGTTCAACAGTGGTCGGCGAATTCGCCGACACTGTCGTCTTCTGTTCGATCGCCTTCTACGGTGTCATCACGGGAGGTGATTTCCTGACGTACGTGATCGTGGGCTTCGTCTACAAGACGGCCGTGGAGATAATTTTGCTTCCCGTTACCTACCGAGTTATCGCCTACGTCAAGAAGCGCGAACCCACTTACGAACTCGACCTCGCTGCCTGATCAGTCGCCGCGTACCGCCCCAAGAACTCGGTTCGAAGCTCATCGAATTCCCCTAATTCGATGGAACGTCGAATGCGGTCAACGAGCGTGACGATGAAGTGCTGATTGTGGATAGTGGCCAATGTCGACGCGATCGACTCCTTCGCCTTGAAAGCGTGATGCAGGTAGGCCCGGGTGTAGTTCTGGCACGTGTAGCAGGTGCAGTCCGGCTCGATCGGTTCGAAAGTCCGGCGATTGACGCTCGCTGTGACGTTAAACCGACCGTCGGCCGTGTACAGCGCAGCGTTCCGAGCCACCCGCGCCGGTGATACGCAATCGAAAGTGTCTGCGCCCGCCGCTATCGCCGTGAAGAAATCGGCAGGCTCGCCGATTCCCAACAGGTGGCGTGGCTTGTCGTTCGGGAGTTCTTCGCAGACCCATCTGACGATGTCGGCCATCCGCTCCTTTTCGATTGCCCCACCGATGCCGAATCCATCGAACGGCAACGAGGCGATTTCCGCTGCGGCTTGTCGGCGTAGATCCTCATACTGCGCGCCCTGAATCACCCCGAAAAGCGCTTGGTAGGGCCGATCGTTGTTGACCTCAGTCAGCCGGCGATGCTCGGTGATGCAGCGGTCGGCCCACTCGAGAGTCCGGCGCATCGCGAGCTGCTGATACTCACGAGAGTTCATCAATGTGGTGCACTCGTCGAAGGCGAAGATGATGTCCGCGCCCAGGGCGTGCTGCACCTGCATGGACACCTCGGCGGTGAAGCGATGCCGTGAGCCATCCAGGTGCGAGGTGAAGGTGACGCCATCGTCATCGACATGCGCGAGACGATCCTTCCCCGGGGCGACGACGTCGTCGACGGTTCGGCCACTGACGTCCATCGCGAGGACTTTCTTGAATCCCACACCGAGGGAGAGGACCTGGAAACCGCCGCTGTCGGTGAAGGTGGGGCCTGGCCAATTCATGAACGCTCCGAGGCCTCCGGCCGCCTCAACAATGTCGGCGCCCGGCTGGAGGTAGAGGTGGTAGGCGTTGGCGAGCACCGCCTGCGCACCCAACTCCTGCATCGATTCCGGCAACACGGTCTTCACCGTGGCCTTGGTTCCGACCGGAATGAACGCGGGTGTTCGGATGGTTCCGTGGGGCGTGGTGATGACGCCGCTGCGGCCAAGGCCCTCGTCCATTCGTGCGACGACATCGAAGCCAAATCCACTCACGCGCGCACGCTACCGGGCCGCCACGAAGCTTCTTCAGCGAGATGAAAGTGATAGAAGTGAACAACATGAATCAATGTGATCAGCGTGACTACATTGACCAAAAAACTTCGGCAAAACTGCTTGTGTCGCCTTGCCAAACGCTGTTAGAAATTACCCAACGCACCGCAAGGTGCGGGTCGGTTCGAAAACCGGCGGCCTACCGGGCAAG
>CAZVWA010000116.1:0-3739 GCA_964631085.1 uncultured Rubrivirga sp. | reverse complement strand
CTCCTCCATGGGCCAGGAGGATGGCATTCGATTTCACCGATCGACACGCGGTCCAGGCAAACTCGAGATCTCGAAGGGTTGCCGCGTCGCCTGGCTCACCGGCGACGAGGGTCCACGTCTGGGGGTCATCACCATCGGCAGCGACGTCATCGATCGACTGCATCAACATGCCGCCGGAGATCGTCCGACCTTCGCGGCGGCGACCCGGGTGCGGCCCGGCGACCCGGAGGATCCGAAGGTTCTTCTTTTCGGTCAGCACCTTGAGAGCATCGTCATCGAAATCCGGAGCGATGATGACCTCAGTGAAGACTTCCGACATGGCTTCGGCAAGTTCCTTGGAGACCGCACGGTTGACGGCGACCACGCCGCCAAATGCAGAGACAGGGTCGGTCGTAAACGCCTTGCGGTAGGCCTCCTCAGGATCAATCCCTGTGGCGATTCCGCACGGATTCGCGTGCTTGATGATCGCCACCGCCGGGTCCAGGAAGTCGAACGCAGCGCGTCGAGCTGCATCAGCGTCGACGAAATTGTTGTAGCTCATCTGCTTGCCGTGCAGCTGCTCTGCAGTCGCGACACCGGGCTCGTGGGCATGGGCCTCGTATACAGCGGCGCTCTGGTGAGGGTTCTCTCCGTAGCGAAGGACATCTCGCCTCGACCACGATGCGCCGATCCACGCCGGGAACTCGTGATCATCATCGACGACTTCACTGGCCATCCACGTAGCCACCGCGATGTCATACGACGCCGTGTGCGAGAACGCCTCTGCGGAGAGTTCTGCCCTTTCGGCGAGGGTGAAGCCACCGTTGTTGACCGACGCCAGAACGTTGGCGTAGCGGCTGGGCGATACGACCACGGCTACGTTTGCATAGTTCTTCGCCGATGCTCGCACCATGGCTGGGCCGCCGATGTCGATCTGCTCAACGCATTCGTCCACATTCGCACCCGAAGCCACGGTCTGGGTGAACGGATAGAGGTTGACCACCACGAGTTCGAATGGCTCGATATCGAGCTCTTCGAGCTGCTCGCGATGCTCATCCTTGCGAAGGTCGGCGAGCAACCCCCCGTGAACCTTGGGGTGCAACGTCTTGACGCGCCCATCGAGACATTCCGGAAAGCCGGTGACCTCCCCGACTGGTGTTACGGGAACGCCCGCGTCTGCGATTACCCCCGCAGTGCTTCCGGTGGAGACGATTTCCACACCAGCGTCGTGCAGACCACGTGCCAGATCGGGTAACCCCCTTTTGTCGTACACCGACACCAGCGCGCGTCGAACCACCCTGCGCCCCTGCTCATCGCTCACCGAACGTCACCGACCTTCCCCTCACCGATATCCCTTCGTGGACTGCGCGCGTCAGCACATCCACCAGAAGGACTCGTTCGATTTCCTTGATCCGTTCATGTAAAGACTCTTCGGTGTCGTCCGACTCGATGGTCACCGGTTGTTGGGCGATGATCGGTCCGGTATCAACGCCTGCATCGACCAGGTGGACGGTGCATCCGGCGACCTTTGCTCCGTAGGCCATCGCATCCCGGACAGCGTGTGCACCGGGGAAGGCCGGCAGCAAAGCCGGATGCGAGTTGATGATCCGGCTGGAGAATTCGGTAACCGTCCGGTTGCCGAGGACCCGCATGAATCCCGCGGTCACGATTAAGTCCGGCATCCATTCGCGAAGGCGCTCGTGCAGTGCGATGTCCCACGCCGCACGGTCCGCAGACATGGGAACGACGAAAGTCGGAATACCCACTGCCTCGGCCCTCAATAACGCCGGAGCGTCGTCGACATCCGACCCCACGGCTACCAGACATTCACGCAGCTGTGAATCGATGATGGCTTGAAGCAAACTGCCGGTGCCCGAAGCTAGGACGACGATGCGCGAATCAGGCACGAACCGAGCCTAGTGCTCGGCCTAGGTGCCTAGCCGATCACCGGCTCGTTGTTGAAGCGACGGTAGAGATAGGCGGTGAAGAGAGTGGCGATCGGCAGTGTGACGAGGGTCAGGATGCCGAAGAACAAGCCACCGAGTAGCAGAACGAGCGCGTTCAGCACCGTCATCAAGAAGGCGGCCGCAAGGTTTTGGCGGATGAGTCGAGCGCTGGCGACGAACGCCTCACCAATCCGCATTCCCCTGTCGAGGACGAAGTACGGTCCGAGTTGAAAGAAGAAGATCACCAGGAGCCCGGGGAGAATGCACAGCAAGATGCCGAAGCCGGCCATCAGGGCATAGAGGAGTTGGAACAGCAGGTAGCGACCCAGATTGTGCCCATCAAGGAGCGCGTCGAAGCCAGGCTCTTGCCCGCTGGTCGCACGAAGCGCAGCGCGGATCACCCCGACCGTCACGATGATGGTCAAGATCGCAAATCCCAACGTCAGCAACCCGGACGTCAACGCGCCCGTAGCGAGCGCGCTGGCGCACGCCTCCTGCTGCCCAGGGGTTTGCGGGTCGGAACATTCTTCGACGACGTTGTTGAGTGGCCCGAGGCTTCGCTGCTGGAGGAACTGAACCGCCGTCACCACAGCCGCGAGCGCTATGAAGGCAAGAAGATTGCGACGGAATGTGCCAAGCGCCCACCCAGCGGCTTCGCGGACCAGTGCCCTGGGGTCCTCTCCCTCGGTCACGACTCGGTGCTGTGCTGGACGCTGTGCTGATCGGAGTCTTGTGACGGCGGCACCGCCGCGAGCTTGCGTGGACGACGGCGGGCACGCAGCACACTGGTCGGGAGTGCACCGATGACAAGTCCGACCGACGCCAGGAGCGCACCAAGGCCAGGGTCGGGTCCAATTCCGGCCAATCTGCCGTCGCCGAGTGACCCGGTGCCCATGGCCAGGAAGGCGTACACCCATACAGCCGACAGGGCCGAAGCCAAGAAGGCGATCGCTAAGCGCACCAGCGGGCCTTCACGAGCCGCCAGACGACTCACGAGTAGGCCGATAAAGGCGCCCGAGATGACGACCAGCACGGGAAGCCCCCAACTCCCTGGGCCCGCGGCCTCCGGCAGCGCGGCGAGCGGAGGAAAGGCAGGCAGCGGCGTCGGTGGAATCACCGGCACAAACGGTGACACCAATACATCCGGTCCGAGCGAGACTCCGGCGCCGACGAGGTAGCCCAGCGCCCAACTCACCAAAACCGGGACGTATCCCAGGCTAAGAACGAGCAGGACCAAAGTGTCGAAAGCAGTGGGGTCGAGAGCCGTGAAAACTTCGGTCACCTCTCCGAACGACGATGCGGCGGCGATGGTCGCCGCGATCGCGGCCATCCCGATCAGAGACAAAGCACCGGCCAGCGAGGACCTCACCACTACTCGGGCCACGACGGGAATTCGCTCTACTGCAGCGCGCACGAGATCGCTCGCGCGCCACAATCCCGAGCCAACGGAGATGAAGGTGACCAACCCAGCCATTGCCAAGGCACGTCGAGCACTCGTCTGAACATCAGGGACATCCGAAACGACCGAAACGGCAGCAACGATCACTGCTGTGATGATCGTGGTCAGGATCCAACTCGCTACCAGTGACCGAAGGCGCGACGGGCGGACGACTTTGACGATCCATCGTCCGGCTTGGTGACCGAGCCACGAAGGAATGAGCACCAGTCCCCAGGGGATCAGCGAGTAGTCCACACCCAGGAGTCGGACGGGAACGCCGAAGGTAAGTGCCCAGGCGCTGCCGGTGATCGACATCGCTTCCTGCCAGGAGCCCGCTGGCTCGACTCCACCCCACCAACCGCTCGCGACCACCAGG
>CAZVWA010000115.1:0-3759 GCA_964631085.1 uncultured Rubrivirga sp. | reverse complement strand
CCGCGCCGAGTGGATCGGTTTCGCTGCGTTCAAGGTACCGATCGCATAGATCAACCAGTTCATTGCGATCTATCGACGTGTGCAGGCCAACGTCGGGAGCGCGTTCAAACCAGCGCTCAAGCAGACGACTGACGGCCAAGCGCGCTGCTGACTCGGCTTTGGCGGATCCGGGCTTGCGGGTGGCAACGGCGAGGGCATCGGCTATGCCGTCGTTACCCGTGATAAAGCGGACTTCCATCGGACGGGTCAGGGTCAATTCAGGGTGATGATCGAGCAGGTGGCCAACGATGGTCGAACCGCTACGCCCTGTGCCACCGACAAGGACCGGCCGTTCGGAGTTGGACACGACTACAGGTACAAGCCCGTGCCGGACGTCGCGTGCCGCCCGGCCGCGACAGCGTGCAGATCTCGCTCGCGAAGGAGCACATAGTCGATGCCCTGCAACTCGACGGTCCCTCGGTCCTCGGGCTCGAAGAGCACCGAGTCGCCCACTTCGACGCTGCGCACATTGGGTCCGACCGCTACAACCTTGGCCCAACTGAGCCGGCGCCCCACTTGCGCGGTGGCGGGAATGACGATGCCCCCACTGGAACGCCGCTCGCCGTCCTCGCCGCCCTCACGGACGAGCACTCGATCATGCAGGAGTTTTATCGGCACCGATCCATCGAGCGCAGGCCGAGTGTCGGGAATCGATGGCGTGGTGCTGTGCTGCTCGTGGGTTGAAGTCAACGACGACGCCGCCCGATCAACTTGATCGCTACGTATCCGACGACAACCGCACCAACAATGGCCACTCGATCAGGGCGGATTCCCCCGTACTCATCGGTGAACCAGCCCTTCGCGGCACCGAGGCCACGCTGCGCCAGCGCCGCAGGGGTCGTCTCGGACTTCAGGCTCACCAATGAAGCGACCAACTCTTCGCGCGCAGCAGCTACGTGGGTTTGCAGGTCAACGAGGGAGGTCGATGGTGCCGACGAGGCCGGTGAGGTGGGTGTGGAGTCGTCCATTGGATGTCCTCTCGTTCCCTCGTGATGAGTCTTTATCGACGTACGTTTCGGGTTCAGCCTACGGGGGCCACAGTCGCCCTCCGACGTCGGTGGATTGCCGGGGCGTTATCGAACGACCGTTGCCGCCGGCACCGGCTCCACGTGTGAATCGAGCCCGGCCGACTTTCGTCGCCGAGAACTGCCGGCGAAAGCGAAGACGATGAGGAAGATCGCCGCGCCCACGAGGACGATCATGGTCCCGGACGGGACCTCCGCGTAGTAGCTGACGTACATGCCGACGAGGCCACTGAAGATGCCGACGGCCGTGCTCCAGGCGAGCATTCGGCCGAAGGAATCGGTCAGCATCCGTGCAACAACCGCAGGAATGACGAGCATCGCGGCGACCAGCGTGACGCCGATAACAGTGAGCGTCGCCAAAATAGACAACGAGAGCACGATCATGAGTTGGGCTTCGATCCGACCAACACGAACACCCGACACATCAGCCACCTCCGGGTCGAACGTCGAGAACAGCAGTGCTCGGTAACGAAGGAATACAAAGCCAACGGCAAGCAGCGATACGACCGCCAGGCCCACGATCTGCTCGGTAGAGATACCCAGGATGCTGCCAAAGAGAGCGTTCTCGAACGATGGCCCACTGGATCCGAAACGGGCGAACAGCGCCACACCGAGAGCGAAGGAAGCCGTGGTGATCACACCGATCGCAGCATCCGCGCCAAGTCGACTTCGCTTAGAGACGCTGTTAATCGCGAGAGCTGAAGCAATACCCCAGAGCCCGGCACCGAGTATGTAGAACTGTGCGGCGAATAACTGCACAGCTGCGAATCCGCCGAAAATCGAATGCGACAGTCCGTGACCGATGTAGCTCATGCCACGCAAGACGATGAACACGCCGATGAATCCCAAGAGTGCACCGGACAGTCCTGCCACGAGCAAACCCTTAAGGAAGAAGCTGTATCCGAGGGGTTCGAGGATCGCCTCCATCACGCCTCCACCCTCGACGGTTGCTCGCGATGATCGTCGACCACCACTCGCATTCCCAGGTGCTCGAGAACTTCCATACGGGCGCCGTACGTCTGCTCGAGGACTTCCGGCCGAATGACGTCCTGGGGTGTGCCGTCGGCGATCACCCGGTGATTGACACAAATCAGATGCGGAAGATGAGCTGCCATTCCGTTGAGATCGTGTGTGGTCAGGACAATCGCGACCCCGTCCTCATGCAGGTCCGCTAGAAGGTGCAGCACGTCATGCCTGGTCGAAACATCCACACCGCTGGTCGGCTCGTCGAGTAACAACAACTGCGGCTGCCGGTAGAGAGCTCGCGCCAAGAACATCCGCTGCTGTTGACCACCGGATAGTTGTCGGATCTGTCGATCAGCGAACTGCGCGATGCCTAGCCGCTCGAGAACCAACATCGCAGCGCTCTTCTCCCTGGCACTCGCCCAAGGGGTAGAGAAACGTCGACTCTGTGCAGAAGAGCCCGACATCAGGACGCATTCAACGACGGTGATCGGGAAGTCCCAGTTGACTGTTTCGAGCTGAGGAACGTACGCCGTACGCAGGTTAGGGCGCTGATCGATGGACCCGCTCATCGGCTTGACGATGCCTAGGAGCAGTCGCAGAAGGGTGGTCTTGCCGGACCCCGAAGGCCCGACGATGCCGGTGAATTGGTCCTCATGCACGTGCACATTGACGTCATGGAGCACCACCTGGTGGTCGTATCCCGCGTCCACTCCCGTGAGTCGGATCAACTCCGGTCCGACACCCGTACCGGTCACTGCGGGTAGTCCGCAGTGTCGGGACTGGGGCTCGTGATATCGACCGAGCGCACATTCGGGGCCTCTCCGCCCAAACCCTCGATCATGGTGGCGAAGTTGTACTGCATGAGGCCCAGCCACGAGTGATCGTCTTGACCCGGCTCACCGGGAAGATCGTCATCGCGAAGGGACTGCTCGTACCGCACGCCGGTCTCGTTGCCGACCTCCTCGAGGACAGCAGAGGGGAACACCTCCGATCCGAAGATCGTCGGCACACCTTCGGCTCGGATCTGCTCGATGAGGGTCACCACCTCCGCCGGCGTCGGATCGGCGAAGTCGCTCGGCTGCACGGCACCCACGACTTTCCAACCGAAGTTGTCTGCGAAGTACGCGTAGGCATCGTGATAGGTCACGAGCTTCAGCCCACCCTCGGGAACGGATCGCTGATCCTCACGCACCGCATCGGCGAGTTCGTTCGCCTGAGCAGCGAAGGAATCGAAGTTCTTCTGCATTTGATCTGCGCATGCGGGATCCCGCTCACTGAGCACCTCGCGGACGATGTCGGCGTACTCGATGGCGTAGGTGGGATCGGTCCACAGATGCGGATTCGGCTTGCCCTCCTCCTCGGGGAAGGAGAAATCGAATATGTAGTCCTCTTCGGGAAGAGCCACGGTTCCGAGTTCGACAAGTTCGGCATCGTCGCGCATGTTCGCTTCGGCCATCGCCAGCGTCGGATCCTCGAGCTTGAGGCCGTTGATAAAGACCACGTCCGCATCGCTGAGCAGCGCGGCGACCGACGGCGCAGGCTCGAAGGTGTGCGAGTTGGTTCCTTCGGGAACAATGCCGCGGATCTCGACGCAGTCGCCACCCACCCGCGAGACGATCGAGGTGATCGGCGACACGGTCGTCGCCACGAGCACTCGATTCGAGCCCACCTCGCCACCGGCGTTGCTGGTGTCAGTGGCTGCGTCGTCGCCGTTGGAACTGGCGCACCC
>CAZVWA010000114.1:0-3831 GCA_964631085.1 uncultured Rubrivirga sp. | reverse complement strand
ATCTCCTGCTCCCAAAGCAGGCGCGCTAGCCACTACGCTACGCCCCGCGTGGGCTCCGCGAGAGTCTAGAGGTCCGACCCCGTGGGCCGTAACGTGGCTCCATGCGCAGCCAGGCGACGACGGTCGATGAATACCTCGATGAATTACCAGAATCTCGACGAGATTCGATCCAGGCGGTGCGCAACGTCATTCTGGCGCACGTGCCCGACGGCATCGACGAGACGATGAACTGGGGAATGATCGCCTACGAAATACCGCTCTCGCGCTATCCGGACACCTACAACGGCCAACCCCTGCTCTACGCCGCCCTGGCCTCGCAAAAGAACCACATGGCCGTCTATCTCCATTCCATCTACGCCGACCCCAAGACCCGGGAAAACTTTGAGTCGGCCTACCGCGCAACCGGCAAACGTATGGACATCGGAGCGTCCTGCGTTCGATTTCGCACGCTGGAGGACCTCCCCCTAGAGGTCATCGGCGATGCCGTGGCGGCGGTCGATGTGGACGGCTACATCACCCGGTATGAGAAAGCCCGCTCGAAGGGCCGCTAACATAAGGGCGCTCCGCGCGGGTGTAGCTCAATGGTAGAGCCCCAGCCTTCCAAGCTGGTTGTGCGAGTTCGATTCTCGTCACCCGCTCCACACGACAAACGGTGCCGGGTGCGCCCGCTGAAAGGGCGCCCGGCACCGTTTGTGTTGTTTAGAGGGAATCAGTTCTTCTTCTTGCCCTGATCCTTCTTACCGCCGCTGAGTCCGGGCTTACCTCCGTCGTTCGGATCCGGGACCTGCCCGTCGTAGCCCTTCTTTTCGATCGGGATATAGACCGTTTTGCTCTTCAGGCTATACAGCGGGTTCTTCAAAGTCTGGGTAGCACAGACATAGCCCTGAGCGTTGTCTGGAACCTTGACCCAACGCGATCGCATCTTGTAATCAGGTGCCATCTCGGATGGATTGATTGTCCCCGGGGTCATTCCCGAGCTCTCGACGCACTTACCACCATCGCTATTCGAAATGCCGACGATCATTTGTCCTGAAACCGGTGTCGGGGTGATCCTGCTGCGGGAAGCCACCCTGCCGATCATGGTGAAGCTAGACCCGGGCGCCACGGAGTTCAGGCTCCTCAATGTTCGACCGATTGCCCGTGGCTTCTCCAGGGAAGCGAATCTCTCCGCTCCCGTGGGAGAAAAACCAGCCAAGCGCGTAACGTAGGTTGCCGACCAGTTCGAGTAGACCATTGCCCGCTCGCCGCTGGGAGCTTGGATGGTCAGGCGCTGCCGCGCACAGACCCAACCTGTTCCCCGCTGACTACCTGACTGCGGAAGGACGGCAATGGCGTAACGGGTCCACACGTTCACCACGGGCGCGGTAACCGGCACGTCACCGGCACTGAGGGACGGTGAATACCCCCTGATTTGTGGCTCGGTATCGCACTGGGGGCTCGCGACGGATTTGTACGAGATTACCCTGTCGACTACTTGGTTCGCCCCTAAGTTCTGGACCGCAGTCGAAGCGCGGACCACCTGTCGCTGGACACTGTCCACCACTGGGTATGCGGCAGCTCCGCCGTACGTGTTGTTGAAGGTAGCTCGCGTTGCCTGGCTCCACGTGACGTTTTGCTGACGCGGATAACCCCCCGCGGCGAGATTGCCGAACTCGATCGGGGGGACAACCACGCCGGACCGGCCGAAGTAAGCGGTTGAACTGGTCGTGCTGTCGAGGTAGTTGGTCGAGATGGTCTGCTTCACGCACAGGTAGGGCTGCAGACCTTCCCGCGGAACCTGAACCTGGATGCGCACGCTTCGCTCAGATGCGGAGATCGACTGAGGTTGATCGGAAGCACACGGCGCATCCACCTCATCAACGAGGTTGACCTCCACAGTTCGCGAGGTGATCGATTGCGGAAGCGGCGGATAGGAATCCAGATCACCGGCATAGGTGACGTCGAAGGATCTGCTCACACCGGGGCGCAGGTCTCCCCCACCGACGAGAGTCGCGGGGCGCGCCTGAATCTCGCTGTCTCGAGGCTGTCCGCCCGAGGTGAGGACCGATCCATATTGCATCGGCGACTTCAGGATGAAGGCACCCTCGCTCTCGTGCGTTTGCAGCGGGGCACCGCTCGTGGCGCTGCCGAAGTTTCCGACGATCACAAGGTTGCCGTCTCTCAGCAACGTGGCGTTCGCCCGATAGGGGCCGCCGTCCGGAGTTTGCCCCAGTCCGGGTGCCTCTCCGCGACCGCGGTCTGAGGTCTGCCCCATGAAGCTTCGGTCGAGCTGACCCTGGGAATCCAGTCGGAAGATGCCTCGGGCCAAGGGCTCATTTTGGCCCTCGCGAGCGGTACCACCTACGGCCAGGACGCCACCCGCGTACGACGGTGACGTCACCAGAGCAGTCGGGCTACTCGTGACGTCCAGGTTCGATGTGTCGAAAGATGAACTGATCCCACCGTTTTGGGCCGTGATGGCCATGATGTTGTCCACATCATCGCCGTCGTAGCGGGAAAAATTGCCGCTGGCGAAGATGATCTCTGCCCCGGAGGAAGAGCGCCCGAGCGCCAACTCGGACACGTAGCCGCCTGAATTCATGGCCCGGTTGCGTCGGACGCCACTGGAGGAGCCAGGACACCTGTTCCAGTTGCGATCGATGGCCCCAGTGGAGTTGAGGCGAATCACGCCACCATTGCTCGCGTATCCGCACTCTGGGCGGATCGGCAGTTCACCGGTAGAGGGAGTCGACGTCGCACCGCCGCCGACGACGACACCACCATCGGGCATAGGCAGAAGCGACAGAATCGTGGCATTGCGTTGCAGCGAGAGTTCATTGGTGCAGCCGGCTCCGGACTTAAACCATGGACAGAAACCCGGATCCTCTTGGAAGGTCCCATTCCCTGCGTACACGAACTTGCGAAGGTTCGGTCCTGCTCCGACACCCGTTTGCATCGTGTAAAGAATTGCAGCGCCGTCGCTGTCCCGAAAACCTAGAGCGATGGTCTGCAACCGCCCAAAGGAGGCCAGTTGGCCATTGCGGTCAAGAATCTGGGAAGGCAGCGCTGCACCGTTGCTCGAAATACGGGTGATTGGCTGAGTTCCACCGCCGCCCGTGCCGTACGCGGGGGCAGTTCCCAAGATGAGGACGCTGTTGTCCGGCATGACATGCATGGACTCGATACCCATCCGAGAGGCATCGGTGATGCCCGGATTGTGGGAGAAGACACTATCCGGTGCCCTATTTCCCTGCCTGTCCACCAGGAACAGGCCATTGCTCTCGAAAGTTGCGCCGGTGGCCACGAGGATGTACGTGCCAAGTTCAACGGCGGCTAGCCCTGCAGGCCCCCTGCCGTATGTTCCGGGGACATCGAAGGTGAACCCGGCGTCAACGGCCCCAGGGATCGACGTCTCAGCGCTGACCTGGGGGGCCATCAGCAAGGACCCGGCCAGCGCACCACTCACAGCAAGACACAGAGCTTTGGATACACGTTTCATTCTTCCACCTTGGCAGGGCTGTCCACGCGCCACAACGAATTCCGGGAATGAGCGTGAAACTGGGGTGCTAGGACCCCGTTCGTTCCCCTATGCGGGGCGACGAATCCCGTGTTCTCATATGCAGATGCCCGAAGAAACGACGACGAAACCCCGAAGGGGCTCGCCTGTAGGCAGGAGGGTCGTCCTCGGGATGCTGGGCGTTGGCGCGGTGGGCGTGATCTTCGGACGTCAGGCCCAGCAGGCGGTGACCACCACGGTGAACGCAACCGTTCCGGGCCTCGGCAGCGTGGTGCCGGCAGCCGGCGGATTTCGCATCTACACCGTCACCGGTGGCTACCCCGCGATGGATCCGG
>CAZVWA010000113.1:0-3864 GCA_964631085.1 uncultured Rubrivirga sp. | reverse complement strand
ACGACGCCGTAGAGGCGGTCACCGGCGTCCCCGAGGCCGGGAACGATGTAGCCCTTCTCGTTTAGTTTCTCGTCGAGTCCGGCGGTGACGACGGTGACGTCCGCGTCACGGCTTCCGTAATTGGCCTCCATGTGGGCCAAGCCCTCGGGAGCGGCGAGCAAACAGATCGCGGTGACGTCCTTGGCTCCGCGCTCGAGCAGGATGTCGATGGCGGCGACGAGCGTTCCGCCGGTGGCCAGCATGGGGTCGAGTACGAACACCTGTCGATCGTGCATGTCGTGCGGGAGTCGATCGGCGTAGATCGACGCCGTCAGAGTGTCTTCGTCGCGAACCAAACCGAGAAAACCGACCTCGGCTGTCGGCATCAACTTCACCATGCCGTTCAACATGCCCAGGCCGGCACGCAGGATGGGCACGACCAGAGGCTTGGGCTCACCCAGTTCGTATCCGGTGGTGGGAGCAACCGGAGTCTTGATCTGCTCGGCGTGAACGGTCAGTGACCGAGTTGCCTCGTAGGCCAGAAGAGTCACCAATTCCTCTGCGAGGAGTCGGAAGGTGGCCGACGACGTCTCCTCCCGCCGCAAGCGGCTCATCTTGTGGGACACGAGCGGATGATCAATCACCAAAGTTCGCATGAAACGCAGAGTAGTCGTAGAGGTGACTCCGAGGTGTGCCTCATGACACGATCTACCTATGGGCACGCAGGTGGTGAGCGCCGACGACATCGAATCCTCGATCGTTTTCTGGCGCGAGGAAGGCATGTGGCAGGTGTCCAGCATTCCGGCGCGCTCGGCTGTGTCGATGGACTCGCTCATCTCCGCGCTGTCGCGCTTCCCGGGTGAGGGAGGAGTATTCGGGGCCGTCACCGTCGGCGACGATTTCTTCCTGCTGGTGCGTGAGAGTGGCCAAGGACGCTGGATCCTGATCAGCGACGGTGCCGCATCCTGGGATTGGTCCCTGGCCGAGGAAGCCGTGGACATGCTCGGCTTGAGCGACGAAGACGTCGAGGAGTTCGAACCCGCGGGGGATACGCGCTTACTGGAGGAGTTCGGCATCAAGGGTGAAGAACTCGAATTGCTCTGCTCCGACGAGGATCTCTACCCCGATGAGCAACTCACCACGATCGCCGAGCGCCTCGGCATCGCTGCCCAGTGGTCGCGCGCGGCCCGGTGATGATCGACCGTCACAGTCGGTACGCGGAGTGGATGGGCGTAGCCCTGGAAAGCGCGTCGGGAGCCGCCCAGCGGGGAGACATACCGATCGGAGCCGTCGTAGCCGATGCGGAAGGCAGCGTTTTGGCCGTCGCATCGAATCGGCGCGAGATCGACCACGACCCGACCGCCCACGCGGAAGTGCTCGCACTGCGCTCGGCCGCACAGAAGCGAGGTGATTGGCGGCTCGAGGGTTGCACTCTCGTGGTGACAGTCGAACCTTGTCCGATGTGCGCAGGTGCTGCAGTGCTCGCTCGGATCGACACCTTGGTCATCGGCACCTGGAATGAGGAGTACGGCGCCGCCGGCTCACGTTGGGATTTGGTGCGTGATCGTCGGATGAATCATCGCTTGGAGGTTGTCAGTGGTGTTCGGGCCGACGAGTGCGCAAATGTGCTCACGAACTTCCTAGAGTCCCGGCGGGCGCCCGTCGATAGCGACGATGCCTACAGTGGTCTTCGATGAGCACGCTGGGTCCCGTCCGACGCCCACCCGCACGCCGACCGACATGGCTGGTGGCGCTTCTGGCTGGCGTGGGCATGGTGGTGCTGTTCGCGATCGGTTTCGGTATCTCGCTCTTGGTTTCCGGTGACGAGGAGCGTCCGACGATCGTGGCGGGAGACGTCGATCCGACGGTTCCTTCCGCCGGAGAAACTGCCGAACCCGAACCGTGCGAAACGACGCTGATCGCTGCTGCCGAGGTCCTGCCGCGACCAGATGCTGTCGTGGTGAACGTCTACAACTCCACCAAGCGCGCGGGTCTTGCCGGCACCACGGCGCAGGAACTCAGTCAAGCGGGATTCGGCATCAACAAAGTGGAGAACGATCCACTAGGGGTATCACTGCGCGGGGTCGGTGAGATCCGCTTCGGGCCGAAGGGTGTCGATAACGCACGGCTTCTGCAGTTCTACGTTCCAGAAGCCGTGATGGTCGAAGACGATCGAAACGGTCCCCGGGTGGATCTGTCCATAGGTCGGGGCTTCGAGGGATTGCAGGTCGAGGCAGTGGTGGCAGCGTCTCTTGCGTCGCCGTCACCCTCGCTTTCCGGTCCGGGCTGCCCGGTCGATTAGCACGCACACGGCTTGACCGAATTGCGCAAACGCTGGATTGGTCGTTTGCCCGGCCACGTACCTCGCCCAGATCTGTTGCAAGATGACCGCCAGTCGAAAAAGACCGTACGTCTCGTAAAAAGTCCACTCGACGTTCGAGAATCCCATGCTCTGCGAGTACTGCTGCATGATGTCGGCTCGGGTAGGCATTCCGGCCACATCACTGGGTTGGCGTTTGAGTGCGGCGAACGCCGGATCAATGTCGGAATCGGTGGAATCGATCCAATACGCCAAGGCTGCCCCGACGTCCATGAGTGGATCTCCGATCGTCGCCATCTCCCAGTCGAGGACACCGATGATCTGCGGGTCGTTTCCCGGGAGAAGTGACGACGTGTCCATGATCATGTTGTCCAGCCGCCAGTCTCCGTGAATCACGCACGCGGCAACATCCGTTGGTCGATTCCGGTCGAGCCAGTCCATGACCCACTCGCCGTCCGGGACATCGTCGGTTCTTGCTCGTCTGTAGCGATCGGACCAACCGAGCACTTGACGATCGACGTAGCCCGGGCCTTTGCCCCAGTCGTCTAGTCCGGCTGCGGAGATGTCGACGCTGTGCAAGTCCGACCAGCGTTGGACGTACACGCGCCCGACGTTGCCGGCCTGTTCCACAGAAAGCGACTGCGCGTCCTCAGATCGCAAAACGGTTCCGGCGATGTAGTCCATGACGTAAAACGGGGACCCGATGATGGAGGCGTCCGTGCAGTTTGCGACAACCTCCGGCACGTAGGGGAATTGATCGCGAATGTGGGTAAGGACGTGCACTTCGCGGCCCATGTCATGCGCCGATGCCGCTTTTGTGCCTGCGGGAGGGCGGCGAAGCACGAGTTCTCGATCGGGGTACGTCAGTCGGTAAGTGAGGTTCGAGGCCCCGCGCGTGAACTGGGTGATCGAGGGAGGTCCGGAGGGAAGTTCGGGGGAATCATTGAGCTGATCGCGTAACCAGACATCCATCGCGATGACGTCGAAGGCGTCCTCACTCCGAACCCCGGATTGGTCGCTCATCGGCGACGCAGCTCCATGCGTGCGATATCGCGCAAGTGCACCTCATCTGGGCCATCTGCCAACCGCAGCGAACGTGCTCCCGCGTACATCGCCGCAAGGGGAGTGTCGTCGCTGACACCGGCACCACCGTGCACCTGGATGGCTCGGTCGATGACATCGCACGCCACCCTGGGGGCAACGACTTTGATAGCGGCGATTTCGGTCCGGGCACCTTTGGCACCGACGTCGTCGATCATGGCCGCAGCCTTCAACGTGAGAAGCCGCGCTTGATCGATCTCTATCCGCGATAGTGCGATGGCTTCGCGCACAACGCCCTGATCGGCAATCGGAGCACCGAAGGCCACTCGGTCCTTCGCCCGCTCGACCATCATCTCCAGGGCACGTTCAGCGAGCCCGATCATCCGCATGCAGTGATGGATGCGACCGGGACCGAGCCGCGCCTGTGCGATGGCGAAGCCGGATCCTTCTTCGCCGAGCAGATTTGTTACGGGCACTCGGACGTCGTTGAATTCGATCTCGCCGTGGCCGTGCTGATCGTGGTA
>CAZVWA010000112.1:0-3913 GCA_964631085.1 uncultured Rubrivirga sp. | reverse complement strand
GACATCGTTCCATCGCGGTTGTCTACGAGTTCAACGAGCTGTTGCTGCTGGGGGAAATCGATGCACGAGGCCGTGGTTATCTCCCAGAATCCTCCGCCGCTGTCGGTGCGATGCGCGTTGATTGTGTTGACATGTGTGTGACCGTTCAGCCACGCCACCATCACCGGGTACTTCTGGAGCATCGCGATGAACTCATCGGCGTGCACGAGTCGTTGTCCGCCCCACACCGGCTTTGCGTCGTTCTCCAGGGTGAGGGAGTTGTGGTGCGAGCACACCATGGCGAGTCGATTCTCGGCTTGGCATTGGGCGAGCTGGGCCTCCAGCCAGACGAACTGATCCTCCGGAACCGCACCGTCTGCGCCGGACACCAGATTGCAGGTGTCGAGCCCGAAGACCCGAAGGTAGGGCGTGAGGTCGGCGCTCCACCACGTCCGGCCGCTGGTCACGTTGTCCTGCGTCCACCCGTGACCGACGGGCCCGGGAACCGCCGGGGAGTCCAGGTGCGCCTGCATGAACTCGGTGCGCTCAAGCATCCGGCGCATCGGATCGGCGGTAACCGCTTTGATCCCCGGGAGTAGGCCGAGCCGTTGACGCAGCGCATTCATCGCCATCTGGGCTGCGCTGAGATCGCTCGCGTAGCCCTGCAGCCAGTTGGCGCCGAGCGCTTCACCGGTGGCGGCCTTACGGCCACCTACGGCCCAGGCGTAGAGCGTGGGATCGGGCTTGAAAGTTCCCATAAATGTCGAGTCGTGGTTGCCGTACACCGCGTACCAGGGAACGGGTAGTCCTTGCGAGGACACCGGGTTGGACACCGCCGCATCGAGCATGCCCGGCACTATCGGGAAGCCGCGTTCGCCGTAGACATCCCCGGCCGGGTTATCGGGGTGGTACGCGTAACTGGCTTCCGACCACACCTGCGGGCCCTCGTAGACATCGGCGGCTCCGCTGTTGGGGGTGACCTCACCGCCGTCGAGGATGTCGATGTACCAACGCGTTTCGAGTTGAGACAAATTGTCGGCGCTGTCGCCGGTGCTCAAGGCGGTGGCGAGCGGCGCTCCGGTCACTGAACTCACCTGCGCTGCGGTCACGCTGTCGACCATGGAGGCCAACACATGGACGGTGAGCGTGTCCTGGGGCCTGCACGCGTCGGTGAACAAATCCGGAGCCAGGCTCTGAATCGCATCCATCCGCGCGGGCGTTTGCGCATCGATCACGTGAATGTCGGACAGATGAGCGAAGTAGAACAGCGAGCGGCGAGTAGTGGATCGCCCGGCGTCGGCCACACGACCGAGGATGTCGAAACGCGGGATGAAGTCCTCACCGGCTCCCGCTACCAGCGTCCGATACGCCCCGCGCACCGGCCGCGCCGCCATCTTGATGGTCTGCAGCAAAGTCGTCGGAGAATCCTCGGCGCGCAATGGAAAGGCAAGGGCGCGCCCTACGACGTCGCGAGAGAGCCCCCAGGTCGCCGCAAGGACCGAGGCGCCTGCGAGGAATTGACGCCGGGACAGTGCCATGGGCGAAGGCTATGTCTAGGGAGCGGCCTTTTCATGAATTCACTCTCGTTTGTCATCGATGGATAACAATCGCTCCCACTACCCTGAGACGATGGATTTTGATGTTCAGATGTCGCCCAGCGTGCTGAACGCGGACCTGTCCCGACTTGCGGAGGAAGTGGCGCGCATCGCCCCGGTGTCGGACATGGTGCACCTGGATGTCATGGACAACCACTTCGTTCCGAATCTGACCTTCGGGTTACCGGTTATCGCGGGAATTCTTCAAGACCCAGCCATCCGCTCGGACTGTCATCTGATGATCGACGATCCCGATCGCTGGGCGCCGGAGTACGCCCGCGCCGGTGCATTCAGCGTGACGTTCCACCTCGAGGCCGCCCGCGATCCAGCGCAGTTGTGCTCGGCATTGCGCAACGAGGGCGCTCGCGCGGGAGTCGCGGTGAAGCCGGGTACCGGGCTCGATGAGATCGACCAACTCGGCGACCTCGTTGACATGATCTTGATCATGACGGTCGAGCCGGGCTTCGGTGGTCAATCCTTCATGGCGGACATGCTTCCCAAGGTGCAGCGGGCTCGCGAGATTGCGGCCCGATCCGACGGCGATGTCTGGGTGCAGGTCGATGGTGGCGTGGGACCGGAAACCATCGAACGCTGCGCTGAGGCTGGAGCCAACGTGTTCGTCGCCGGCTCGGCGGTATTCAAGTCCGACGACCCCGCCGCAATGGTGCAAACGCTGCGCTCGTTGGCTGAACAGTCTCGGGCGTGAGAACACGAATATGAGCGACTGGAACGCGGCGATGGCCGAAGCCATCGCGTTGGCTCAAGACCCGAGCGCCCCGCGAGGCGAGAATCCCCGGGTCGGTTGCGTGATCGTGGGTCCAGCAGGCGACGTCGTCGGTCGCGGCATCCATCTCGGTGCCGGCACCGATCACGCTGAGGTGGCAGCCCTCGCCGAAGCCGGTGAGCGGGCCAAGGGCGCAACTGCCATCGTCACACTCGAGCCGTGCAATCACACCGGGCGCACCGGACCGTGCTCGCAGGCACTACTGGCGGCCGGCATCTCGCGAGTCGTCTACGCCCAGGCGGACCCGACCGCCGAAGCCGCGGGCGGTGCGCGGCGCTTGTCTGACGCCGGCGTCGACGTTATCGCCGGGGTCTGTGAAGCAGAAGCATTCGAGATCAACCGGGAATGGACCGTCGCGGTCTCGCGCGGCTACCCGTTCGTCACGGCCAAGTGCGCGGTGAGCCTCGATGGTCGAGTGGCCGGGGAGAACGGCCGTCGGATCCGGCTCACCGGCCGCGACGCCAACATCTACGCCCATGCGCTGCGCGCCCGCGTCGGCGCGATCATCACCGGAACCGGCACTGTCTTGGGCGATGACCCCGAATTGACCGTTCGGCACGTTCCGTTGTTGCCCGCGGGCCCTCCCACCCGGGTGATCATGGGGGAGCGGGATATCCCCGAGCACGCGCGGATCTTCGGGGATTCGGCCGCCACTGTCCAGCTCCGACACCACGATCCCGGGCGGGCGCTCGCGGAACTGTTCGATCGAGGCGTTCGCGACATCCTGCTGGAAAGCGGGCCGACTTTGTTGGGCGGCTTCGTCCGCGCCGGGCTGGTGGACGAGTTCGTGTGGCTGGTCGCCGGAGTTTGGGTGGGCAGTGGCCCGCACGGCCTTCCCGGAACCGAGCGTCTGGACTACGAGGTCGACGTAGTCGAGTCGCGTGCCCTAGGCCAAGATGTCCTCCTGCGAGCGACTCCTGCGCGAAAGGCTGCCTGATGTTCACCGGAATCATCGAAGGCGTGGGCGTGGTCGCCGATATCGAGGACCGGGGCGATTCCATGCGGCTGCGCATTGAGGCGCCCACCATCGTCCAGGGCGCCGGGCACGGCGATTCCATCAGCGTCAACGGCACCTGCCTGACGGTGGCCGATCACGGCGATACCTGGTTCGCGGCCGATGTAATGCTCGAAACGCTCAACCGCACGGCGCTGCGCACCTTGGGGGCGGGCAGTCATGTGAACCTCGAGCGGGCTGCCCGCGTCGACGGCCGCCTCGGTGGTCACATCGTTCAAGGGCACGTCGACGGCACTGCTCGAGTCAGCGCGATCGAGCCATCAGAGGACTGGACGGTGATGCGTTTCGCGATCCCCGGTGAGCTGGAGCGTTACCTAGTGGAAAAAGGGTCGATCGCGGTGGACGGCGTATCGTTAACTGTTGCGAACGTCGACGAGGGAACCTTCTCGGTCTCCCTCATCCCCACGACGCTTTCGGAGACCACCTTGGGAGAACGAGCTATGAACGACGACGTCAACATCGAGGTAGACATCCTCGCCAAGTACGTCGAGAAACTGGTGAACCGATGATCCCCGCAGACGAACTCTTCGGTGTTGACGA
>CAZVWA010000111.1:0-3920 GCA_964631085.1 uncultured Rubrivirga sp. | reverse complement strand
CTGGGGGTCAAGGGGTCGCAGGTTCAAATCCTGTCAGCCCGACATAGGAGTTTCACGGTATCTTGGCGGCGGAAGTTGCCCCGGCAAAGGGTATCGAGGCCTGAGACTACCCGGCGAGAGTCGCGGAGGCGCAGGATTGTCCGATGCCGTTCGCGTCAGCTACGGCAGTGGTGGGCGAGCAATCAACGCTGACCCTTCGACTCTGTAGTCCCCTGCTGTGTAGGGAATTAGTGTCGTTGTTCCTCGGGCAAGTTCCTGTTGCTCTCCGTTGTTCATGGTGAGGTGGACTGGATCGTCTAGCGCGATCAGAATCGCGAACCCTGCGGGGAATGTTTGGTGTGTATTCACCTTGTCGAGTCGAAAGAAGGGACTGGCTTCTTCAGGCAGTGCATTCGCATCCGTCACACCACGGCGAATCAGGGACTCGATGTTGGCGTGTGATCGCGCAGTAGCTTCGACTGCCGAGAGTGCGAGCTCAAACCCGATGTCCAAGTGTCCATCTCTTGGACCATCAAGGTCGAAACCTTCCCACTCGAGGAGTATCGAAAGATCCTCTGGCTCCTGAACTTCTGCCAACAAGATTCCCGGACCAATGGCGTGTAGCACTCCGTGCGGTACAAACACGCAATCGCCGACATCAACGGTGACCTGGTGCATGAGTGAGAGCAGAGTCCCGATGTCCTGGTTCTCTACGAACGTCAAGAGCTCTTCAGCCGTGAGGTCTTGGGTGAGGGAGAGATAGACCGTTCCTGGACTCAAGATGTACCACGCCTCTGCCTTGCCGTGGGCGGCGGCGACATGTGATGCGGCAAAGTCGCCGTCAGGATGAGCGTGCACAGGGAGTCGCTGTCCAGCGTCCAGAAGTTTCACGAGAAGCATCACGTCATCTCCATAGCGTGCAACGTGATCTTCACCGAGCCAGGTGAGAGGCTCGCTAGTGATGGCGTCACTGAGCAGGCGGCCGTCGTCGAGTCGAGTCATCCCGATTGGGGCACGTCCTCGCACGCTGGTGGTCGAACCGACCCAATCTTCCGGGGTGTTGGGTTGCGGGTCATTATCGCCTCGAAAGTCAGCGATGCGTTCTCCACCCTGGTAGAACCGCGCAGGTGGTTGGTTTGCGGGGAGCATGATGGGCTTCATGAGGGGTCCTTTCAGACGTTGGGGCTGAACATGGCGGTCACAGTCGAATCCAGCTGAAGAATGGTGTCTTGGGTGGCGCGTGCACCACTCATCACCGCGGCCGAGCAGGCATTGGCGAGTGCGATGGCTTGTTCGGGGGTTGCGCCCTGAGAGAGGCCGAAGAGGAGGCCCGCCGTGCTCGCGTCACCAGCGCCAGTCGTGGTGACAGGGTGTTCCACCGGTAAAGGTGACGCTGTCAGCGAGCGGTCTGCCCAGCTGTCAGCAAGGGGAGCCAGGATGCCTCCACCTGCGAGAAGTCTTTCCTTTGATGCAGTTCGAATACGCAAGCCATGTTGGCCCGCCGAAATCGCTGCGATAGCCACTCCTTCTTCAAGCAGTCTGTCCGCAAAGCGATCGGCTAGCTCGGGCGAATAGGCCTCCTCGATGCCAAACGCTGAAGTTAGGTCATCAAAACTCGGAGTCGCGATATCGGTATGAAGAAATATCGACGACAGTATCGAATCCCAATCCAGTGCGCCCACTGCGGAGTTCCGATCGACCACAGCGAGGTCCACCGAAGTTGTCACACCGGCTGATCGAGCCCTGGCAAATAGATCATGCAAAGGTTGCCCGCTGTTATTTAGCAACCCGGGCAGGAGCGGTGGATAGCCCACGTGGAGAAGGTTGTGCGCGTCAGGCGTCACGGCCGAGCCATCGAAGTCAGCATTGGCGCCCGTGTGGTGCCAAAAGGTGCGATCACTGCCGCTGTGTTCGATGACCAAACTGTAGGAGGTTGCAAGGCTGGGGGACACGGAAAGGTGGGGCGGAGCAAAACCCTCTGACGCAAGCTTCGAGAGTAGGAGCTCTCCGAGCTCGTCGTCGCCGACCGTGGCATAGGGGACTACGTGGGCTCCAAGGTCTGCCAGGGTGCCACCGGTGTTCGCGACAGATCCGCCCAGGGTTATCGACAACGGCCCGACCTCGAAAAGAGAGCCGGGGTCAATGCGAGCTCGCTCTGCTGAGAGAGGGGCGATGTCAAGACACAGGTGTCCTGCGACAGCAATCGAGTGCACGCACTGTCCTCTCACGTTTCCGATAGGGGGAGTAGCTCGGCTAGACAACGTTATCTCAGCGGAGATACTCTGACACATGCATCGGCACCAGCGCAGTGGCCTTCACAATGCCCAAAGGAGCATTCCCTCATATGTCTCAGTTTCGCCTCAATCGGCTGTTCAATCCTGATTCTGGAAGAGCGCTCGACGTCGCCGTTGACCATGGCTTTTTTGGAGAACCGTCCTTCCTCACGGGAATCGAGGATATGGATTCGGTCATGGCGACTCTCGTCGGCGCCAACCCTGATGCGGTGCAACTGACCCTGGGTCAGGCGAGGACACTCCAGAGTTTTCCCGGAAAGTACAAGCCAGCACTGGTGTTGCGCACTGATGTCGCCAATGTCTACGGGAACCCTCTCGATGATCACATTTTCAGTCACCACCTTCCCCATGCGATTGAGGAGGCAGTGCGCCTCGATGCGGTCGCTGTATGCGCAAATCTCATGCATTTGCCCGGCCGACCGGAAATCCGGGAAGCCAACATCCGATCGATCATGGCGCTCCGCAAAGAGGCCACTCGGTATGCGATGCCACTCATGATTGAGCCGCTCGTGATGCAGGACAACGCTGCGGCTGGTGGCGGTTACATGGTTGATGGCGACACCGACAAAATTGTCACTCTCGTGCGCCAGGCGAAGGAGCTGGGTGCGGACTTGATCAAAGCCGACCCCACCGACAACGTTGCGGATTACTCAAAAGTCATCACTGTCGCGGGGGATGTGCCGGTTTTGGTGCGCGGTGGCGGACGCGTCGATGACCGCACACTGCTCGAGCGCACCGTCGCAGTCTTGGACCAGGGTGCTCGAGGGATTGTGTATGGCCGCAACATCATCCAGCATCCGAACCCTGCAGGAATCACCGCTGCGCTGATGGCAGTTCTTCACCGCGGGGCAAGTGTTGATGACGCGCTGGCCATGGTTGATATGAGCCCGAAGTGAGCGCGAAGCAGGTCAATGTCGCGATAGTGGGCGCGGGACTGATGGGTCGCGAGGTTGCCGCTGCAATCCAGCGGTGGCCTGCCCTCATTGACCATCCGGTGAGACCTCGGCTCACGGCGGTCTGCGACATCAACGAGTCCGCGCTCGCTTGGTTTGATGAGATCGACACCGTCACGACCAAGGTCACGGACTATCGCGACTTGCTTTCCGACCCCTCGATTGATGTCGTCTACGTTGCCGTGCGCCATGACCTTCACGAACGCATCTACTCAGATGTGATCGCGTCAGGAAAAAGCTTGCTGGCTGAGAAGCCCTTTGGAATCGATGAGGCGGCTGCGTCCGCGATTTTGGCTGCAGTTGAGGAACACCCCGAGAGTTTTGTTCGATGCTCCAGTGAGATGCCTTTCTTCCCCGGCGCTCAGATGGCCATCAACTACGTACTGAGTGGCGCACTAGGCACGATTGTGGAAGCGCGGAACAGCTTCCTCCACGCCAGCGACCTCGATCGATCGAAACCTGTGGGTTGGAAGCGTCAAAATAAGTTCTGTGGCGAGGCGGGGGTGCTCAATGATCTGGGCATGCACACCTGGCATGTCCCACTGAGACTGGGCTGGGCGCCGGAGAGCGTGTTTGGAGTGTTCCAGAACATCGTGACGGAGCGACCAGGTCCCGAGGGGTCCCTTGTCGAGTGTGACACCTGGGACAACGTCACTCTCCACAGTTGGGCGCGTCATGATGGCGTTCTTTTTCC
>CAZVWA010000110.1:0-3996 GCA_964631085.1 uncultured Rubrivirga sp. | reverse complement strand
CTCCCACCGCGTCGATTCGCCTCGCGCGCATGGGAAATGCAGGAGCCCCGGATTCGTCCGGGGCTCCTGTCGTTTGACCATCCTCTGTCACCGGTAACGTCGGAAACTATGGAAAGACGCACCATCGGTTGGTTGCTCGTCGCTGTTCAGATCGTCGTCTTCGTCGTACTCGCAGTACTGCCGTGGAGGAGTCCAACGGTGGTCTCGATGGTCTTGGCTGTTCCCTGCATCCTTATCGGTGTCTTCCTAGGTCTGTGGTCCTTCCAGCGCCTCGGCAGTGCACTCACCCCAACGCCGGTGCCCATTAGCGGCGCGGGACTGAGAACAACGGGCCCCTACGCGTGGGTTCGGCACCCGATCTACAGCGCACTCCTTCTCGTCACACTCGGCTTCTTGATCGCTGCGGGTAGCCTCGCGAGTTGGCTGTGGGGCGTGGTGATCGTCTTATTCTTTTGGGTGAAATCTCGATGGGAGGACCGACTTCTGCTCCAGGAGTATGGATCGGACTGGCAGCAGTGGGCGGCGACCACGGGGGCGCTCATCCCTCGCCGTAGAAAATCCGCTCCGTAACCTGACGAGCCCGACGGGTAATTCGTAGGTACTCGTCTTTGAGTTGACTCCCAGCGCGTCCGTGGTGCTTGAGTACCCCGGCTAGGGCTGCGAGTTCGTTAACGTCACTCGGCAGTGAGTCGCCTGCTCGTCCCTTGATCAACATCATGGCGTCGCGAATCGACGACGCGAGCAACCATGCTTCACGCAAGGTCGCGGCATCGGATTCGCTCAGCAAAGTTGACTCGACGCAGGCACGAAGCGCCTCGAGGGTGTTTGTCGTCCGAAGCTCCGGACACTCGTGCGCGTGCTCCATCTGGAGCAGTTGCACCGTCCACTCCACGTCCGAGAGGCCACCGCGCCCGAGCTTGGTGTGCACCGCCGGATCCGCACCACGTGGCAGGCGTTCTGACTCCATTCGCGCCTTGAGTCGACGCGCCTCGCGAACCGCGGCCACATCCATTCCACCCGCTGGCCAACGGAGCGGATCGATGAGCTCGGTGAAACGATCACTCAAATCCGTCGGACCAGCGATCGGGGTTGCCCGTAGTAGCGCCTGTGCCTCCCAAGGCGAGGACCACCGCTGGTAGTAGGCCGAGTAGGAAGCTAGGGAACGCACGAGCGGACCGGCCTTTCCTTCTGGCCGAAGGTCCGCATCGAGGTCGACCGGAGGGTCGCTCGACGCAGACATCAATAGCGATCGCAATTCCTCAGCAATCGACATGGCTTGACGACCAGCCTCGGTCTCGTCGGCGCCTGCCCTCGGCTCGTGAACGAACATCACATCAAGGTCGCTCGCGAAGCCCAACTCTCGCCCACCGAAGCGGCCCATGGCGACGATGCCCACGTCGGTCAGCGGTTCCTGATCTTCCACCACTGATGTGGTTGCCACATCCAGCGCGCTGGACACCGTGACTCGAGCAACCGCTGAAAGTGCCGGGCCGACCTGAGCAACGTCGATCACCTCGAGGAGATCGGCCACTGCGATTCGAAACAACTCGCGACGCCGCAAACTCCGAATAGCGGCCACGGCCGCGGTCGAGTCGTCTTGGCGCTGAATGAGGGCCGCCGCTTCGGTAGCCAAGGAGTCCTCACTTCGTGGAACCAGCTCATCGTCTTCTGCCAGCATGCGAACAGATTCGGGGGCTCGCAGGAGCAAATCCGTGGCGTATCGACTCGCGGACATGACGAAGGCAAGCCGCTCAGCCGCTACGGATTCGTCTCGCAAAAGACGCAAGTACCACGGCGTCGAACCGAGCGCGTCACTTACTTGACGAAATCCGAGAAGCCCCGCGTCGGGATCTGGCCCGTCAGCGAACCAGCCGAGCATGACCGGCAACAGCGTCCGCTGGATAGCAGCCCGGCGAGAGACTCCACTGGTCAAAGCCTGAAGGTGTCGAATCGCGCCTGCAGGATCGGAATAGCCGAGGGCTTCGAGTCGCTCTTCCGCGGCTTGTAGCGACAGGCGCGCCTCCCCTGCTTCCAATCGAGCCACGGACTGCAGCAGCGGGCGGTAAAACAACTTCTCATGCAGTCGTCGTACCTGACGTTGGTGCGACTTCCATAAATCGAGCAGTTCCCGCACCGGCTCGCTGCGCAGCCCGATCGACCGAGCGAGAACGCGTAATTCGGACTCGTCGTCGGGAAGTGTGTGGGTGCGCCGAAGCCGCCTGAGTTGAAGCCGGTGTTCGAGAGTTCGGAGAAATCGATAAGCCTCGGTAAGGGCTGATGCGTCACCTCGTCCCACGTAACCCCACGTGGCGAGTGCCTCGAGCGCAACGAGAGTCGTGGAGCTCCTGAGCATCACATCGCTTCGACCGTGCACAAGTTGGAGAAGTTGCACAGAGAATTCGACATCACGGAGCCCACCGGGGCCGAGTTTGATCTCCCGTTCCGCGACATCGCTCGGGATGTGGCCCTCCACGCGCTTGCGCATGGACTGCACATCGGTGACGAAGTTCGAGCGATCGGCAGCAGCCCAAACTAGGGGCGAAATCGCGTCGATATAGCGGTTACCCAGGTCGACATCTCCCGCTGCGAATCGAGCCTTCAGCAACGCCTGAAATTCCCACGTGCTGGCCCAACGCTCGTAGTAACCGAGGTGCGAGGGCAGGGTGCGCACGAGCGCTCCCTGTTTGCCTTCCGGGCGCAGGGCAGCGTCCACCTCCCAGATCGATCCCTCTCCGGTGACCTCCGAGCACGCGCGCATCAGCCCCGCCGCCAGATGCGTGGCTGCGCGTATGGCGTCCGCTTCGTCGCAACCGTCGACGGCCTCGGCCACGAAGATGACGTCGACGTCGCTGATGTAGTTCAGTTCCCGCCCACCGCACTTGCCCATTCCGATGACGGCGAGTCGACACGTGAAAGCGGACTCACCAAGGTCGTACCTGGCAATGGCGAGTGCAGCCTCCAGGGTCGCATCGGCGAGATCGCTGAGCCAGGACGCCACGGACTCCATGCCGGCAAGGCCACTGAGATCGCGGACGGCAATGCCCAGCAACCACCTGCGATAGGCGATGCGAAGAGCATCCTGTGGCGAGCGACCGTCTGGATCGGGAGCGGCCACCGGCTCCGGAGCATCCGCGAATGCGCCGACGGCACTGAGTAGCTGATGACGAACAGCCGATGCGGCGGGAGCGTCGGCCAGCGCGTCCGCGTCCGCAAGGACATCGAGGCTTTCCCGGTCGCGGATCAGGAAGTCACCGAGCGCTTCGGACGCGCCGAGTAAATCGATAACCCGTCCTCGATAGGCCTCGTCGGCCACCAAACCCGATCGCCGACGCGCGTCACACGTCTCGATCAACCGGAGGAACTGACGGGCTGCGAGGTCGGGGTCGGCGGCCGATCCGATCTCTTGGGCGACATCGCCCACGACTGTTTCGTCGAACGGTTCGAGACCAGCGAGGGCATCAAGGACTTGTCGCGCCCTACTAGGTTCTGTGAACCCCAGACGAGCGAGATCGCCATCGATGGCACCAGGACGATCGTTCACGCCAACGGACTCTAGGCGTCGTAGCAGCGCTACAGCATCGGCAGGTAGCGGTCCAACTCCCAGGCAGTCACCTGACGCCGGTACTCCCCCCACTCGGCACGCTTGTTGCGCAGGAAGAAGTCGAAGACGTGCTCACCGAGGGTTTCAGCGACCAATTCGGATTTCTCCATCGCCGAAATCGCCTGATCGAGAGACCCGGGGAGCGGATCCATGCCAAGGGCCCGTCGCTCGGCCGAGGTGAGACCCCACACGTCGTCTTCCGAGCCGGGAGGCAATTCGTATCCCTCTTCGATGCCCTTCAGGCCGGCGGCCAGGAGGACTGAGTACGCGAGGTACGGGTTCACCGCACTGTCCATCGCCCGGTATTCGATTCGGGTGCTGTTGCCCTTCGACGGCTTGTACATCGGAACACGGATGAGGGCCGAGCGGTTGTTGTGACCCCAGCAGATCCATGC
>CAZVWA010000109.1:0-4023 GCA_964631085.1 uncultured Rubrivirga sp. | reverse complement strand
GGGGTCATGCCAGGCTTCGCTCATGACCGGGCACCGACCTGAAGTAGTCGCGCACCGGGGTTCTTCGATTCTCGAACCCGAGCATTCCCTTGCCGCCTATCTCCGGGCAATTGAGGACGGCGCCGATGCTCTTGAGTGCGACGTTCGCCTCACATCCGACGGGACGCTCGTGTGCGTGCACGATCGGCGAATCGATCGCACTTCCCGAGGCCAAGGATCGGTTTCATCCCGGCATGTGGCGGACCTCAGTAAGCACGACTACAGCAACTCGACCTGGCATGACTTCGAAGAACCGGGCGACGGTAGCCGAACCCGTTTGTTGACGCTGGAAACTCTGGTGACGGCTGCTCTCGACAAGCGTCCAGACATCCGATTTGCGATCGAGACGAAACACCCGGTGCGGTACGGAGGCTATGTCGAGCGTGAATTGGCCGCAGTTCTCGCGCGATATGGACTTGACCGCCCGCGCTCAGACGGAAGTGCACCCGTGAGAATGATGAGTTTCTCGCGGATGGCGGTCCGTCGAATGCAGAAGTTGGCACCCTCGGTCCCCACGGTCTTCTTGATGGATCGAATCTGGTGGCCCTACCGCGATGGATCGTTGCCCCCGGGCGTCTTCGCGTCTGGTCCGTCCATCGAGGTGTTGCGTGAGCACCCGGGTTACGTCGGTCGCGTGCACGCGGCGGGCGGTCAGGTGCACGTGTGGACGGTTGACGAAAAGGACGACTTGCAGTTGTGCATCGACCAGGGAGTCGATGTGGTCATCTCCAATAGGCCAGGCCGAATTCTGGCGTGGCTCGACAGATAGGTTCTGCGGCTATGGGAAAGAAGTCGAAGCGAGCTGCCAGTTCCGCCGCGCCGGTTGTCGACGGCGAGGTGCCCGTCGTTGGAATGCGCGAGCCCTGCCCGTGCGGTTCGGGTCGTCGTTATAAGGCCTGCCACGGTAAGGACTCCTCTCGCGGTGTTGAGCCCAACGCACGGCCCTTCGAAGGCTTCGCTTCCGAATGCGACCTGGTGGCTCTTCGCGAACTCGTGCCTTCGGCTACAGCCCCGCTGACGCTGGCGGGTCAGTACGCGAAATCCGATCGCTCGGTCACCTTGGCGACCGTGCTGCCGATGGCGTGGCCCGCCCTGGTTCGGGCAGATGGCGACGTACTGCTCGGGCTGCAGGTGACCACCGGATCCGGCGATGCCTCACGCGACTACGCAGATGCTCTCATCAACGCCCTTAACTCTGAGCCGGGTGAGCCTGTCGGCATGGGTCGCGTGACCGGCGAATCACCGTTACTTCAGGATGTGCTCGATCCTTCGGCGAAACTCGACATCACCGTCCACGACGATTTCGATTTCTGGATCGAAGGTTCCGCCGACGATCTCAGCGCCGATGTTCAAGCGTCGTTGGAGCGAGCCAAGGAGTACGCGAACCCGACCGCGAAACTTGCCTCCGTCGAGTCGGCTTACTGGACGCAGATGGGGGCAAAGGAGCACGTGCGTTGGGTGATGCCCACGCCGGAGAACGATCTGCTCAATGCCCTAGCTCGTCTGCACGCCGCCGGCGCCGACGATCTCGGGCCCGACACCCGATACGTGGGCATGTTCCGGGCCTGCGGCGTGGTCGCACCCGTCTGGGACCTGCCGCTAGGTATGGGCGCCGAGGCGACCGAGGAGCCGGCCAAGGCTTTCGGTGAGCGGTTGGCCGAAGCGCTCGCGGACACCTCACCATTGACCGACGCCGAGCGCAGCGCCCGGGCGGGACTGACCAATCGTCAGGTGACCCTCCGCTAGGTAACAGTTCTTGTTGGGAATCAAGTTTGATGGTGGCAGCAGACACAGGCGGTGAGACTCGGGCGACGATGCCGAAGGTCGCCCTTCTCGCACTCGCGATCGGCCAGTTCTTAGTTGGCCTAGATCTCAGCGTGATGTCGGTGGCACTGCCGTCCATCCAACGCGAGTTCAACGAAGGCATGCTGCAACTGCAGTGGGCGGTGATGGCGTACATGGTTGCCGGCGCGGCCCTCGCGGTGCCATTCGGAGCGCTCGGAGATCGCATTGGACGCCGACGCGTCTATCTCTTCGGAACGTCCACCTTTGTGATCGGCTCGGCGGTCAGTGCCCTCGCTCCCGGCATGGTGGCCTTGATCATCGGCCGGGCCCTGCAGGGCATCGGTTCGGGCGCGATGGGAACCCTTGCGCTCGCGATGCTCGTGGCGATGGTCGCGCACGACGCCATCCCGAAGTTAATCGGCTTGTGGACCGCGGTCACGTCGGGTGCATCGGCACTGGGACCGCTGATCGGTGGCGGACTCGTTTCGGCCGTTGGCTGGCGCTGGGTGTTCGGCATCAACGTGATCTTGATGTCCTTGGTGATTCCGCTCGTCGCATCGAAAGTCCGGTCGGACACACCCGATGACCGCAAGGACACCAAGGTTGACGTAGTCGGTGCCGCCTTGTTGACGATGGCGATGATCTTGTTTGCCGGCGGGTTGAGCATGCTCGAGAACTACGCCTTCACCGATGTGGTCGTGTGGTTGCCGACTGTGCTGGGTATCGCGATGGCGCTGGTGCTCGCGTGGCAGCAGGGGCGCTCACCGAATCCGCTGACCGACTGGAAAGCCATCCGCATCGCACCAATCCCGGCGACGTTGGTGCTGCTGGTGATCTTGGGCATGGTGCTCTCCGGCGCGATGTTGCAGCAGACGATGCTGGTGCAAAACGTGCTGGGCTTCACTCCGCTTATCGCGGGACTGGTGTCCTTCGGGGCGTCGTTCATGCTGGTTGTTTTCTCACCGGTTTCACCGCTGGTGATGCGCAAGATCGGCCTCGGACCAACGAGCGCACTAGGACTGTTCTTGACCGCGATCGGTTTACTCGGGCTATCGACGATGACCATCTCGACCGGACCGGGTGCGGTGGCCGTGTATTTGTCGGTGATGGGTGCGGGACTCGGCTTTGGCATGCCGGCCGTCAGTGCCGGCGCCATGAGTGCCGTGCCGCGTCCTTCGATGGGCGCCGTCTCGGGATTCTTGAACCTCATCGCATCGATCTCCGCGGTCCTGGGCATCGCGGTGATCGGCGCGATCTCCGCCCACCAGGTGAGCAATGCCTGGGACTCTTCGGCCGGGGCTGCGTCGTCGTCGGTCTCTACCCAACAGGTGGAGTCCCTGCGAGACGAAGTCATCTCCGGAGCAATCCCGGAGATCGAATCCAAGGAAGGTAAGAAGGTCGCGAAGATCGCGGGCGATGCCTACCTGTCCGGTGTAACCGAAGCGTTGCGCATCGCTGCGCTGGGAGTCGCGATCGCGGGAGTTGTGTCGCTGCCGCTCCTGGGACGCCGGGGTCGGGTGCGCGGCGGGGGAAGTGCACAGCCTGGGTCGGATTCTGGGGGAAGCGAAGCGAATCCCCCGGAATCCGGGGGAAACGGCTAGGCCTGGAAGAACTCGACGGCCGTCCAGATCGCAAGAATCGCGAGGATGCCGCCGGAGATCAGGCGAATGCGCCAAATCGGGAAACGACCCTGCAGATAGCCGCCGAGGAAGGTCGCGAGCGCGGCGACGACGGCGAGGGCGAGCCAGGAACCGAGGCCGACGCTGAGTGGATCGCCGGTGCGGGCGGCAAGTCCCGCGGTGAGGATCTGCGACAGGTCACCCCACTCGGCGGTGAACAACACGGCGAAACTCGTGCCGAACACCATTGCGAAACCGGGGCGAAGCGGTGAGTGCAGAATCGATTCGGATTCCTCGTACTCGGCGAGTTCGCTTTTCGCCGTTTCCTCCTCCTTCGCGCGTGAAGCCAGCCCGCCCTTGACCAAGATGACCGAGCCGACGACGAACAACACGAAGGTCACGCCCAAGACGAGTCGTTGCGGGGCCAGAGAAAGCAAACCACCGGCCAGGACCGCGATCGTCACCTGCACCGCGAAGGCCGCGATCACACCAAGGTAGACGGCACGCCTGGGGAATCGGGTGGCGAGCACGAGGGTCGCGATGAAGGTCTTGTCGGGCAATTCGGCGGGGAAGATGAGTG
>CAZVWA010000108.1:0-4123 GCA_964631085.1 uncultured Rubrivirga sp. | reverse complement strand
TAGAGAACTGCGATCACGGAGATCAGGATTCGCGCCCAACCGTGGCCGCGGGCCAAGGACACGGCCACGATCGCCCGAATGATCGCGATCGCGAGAAGCATGAGGCCCCCGACAAACAGACCCCCGGCGATTGCTACCGCTGAGCCATTGATTCCTTCATCCGACAGTGCCTGCTCGACACCTTGACGAACGTTCGTGTTCAACATTGCAAGTGCACTGCCGAGCACAGCCACCGCGCTGAAGATTCCGATGATGGCCGCAATCCACTGCAGGACGACGGCGATGGTTAACGTCATTGGTCTACCCATGACGAGCACGCTAGCGATGAAGGGACTCGGTTGTCCCGAACTCGCCGCTAATTTCGTGATTACTGGGGAAGACGCCGAAAGATCGGACGCGGCACCGATTTGACCGCGCCCATCAGGAATCGGAGGGGGCCCGGGGCGTAGACCGTGTGCTTTCCTCTGCGCAGCGCTTGCACGATCACCTTGCCGACCACCTCTGGATCGGTGGTCATTGGCGCCTCCGGGAGTCCATCACTCATTCGTGTGCGCACCATGCCTGGTCGGACGACGAGCACCGACGCGCCGGATCCCACGAGCGCATCGCCGAGGCCCTGCGCGAAAGCATCGAGACCGGCTTTGGTGGATCCGTACACGTAGTTCGATCGACGGGCTCGGTCACCAGCCACGCTGGAAAGCACAACGAGATGCCCGTGCCCCTGTTCGCGAAGGCGGCGCGCAACATGCAACCCAACGCTCACAGCACCGGTGTAATTCACGGTGGCCATCTGCACTGCTTTGGACGGATTGGCTTCCACATCCAGCTGATCGCCAAGCACGCCGAAGGCGAGAAGAACGATGTCGATATCGCCGTTATCGAAGACCTCGTCAACAAACGCTTGATGACTATCGGTGTCCGCTGCGTCGAAGGAGGCGACTTCAACGGTCGAGATCCCGCTGTTGCCCAGTTGGAGAGCGGCCGCGTCGAGTTCGGGCGATGGCCGTCCCGCAAGGACCACTCGCCGCAACCGGGTCCTGGGCAATGCCTCGACCGTGGCCCGCGCGATCTCGCTGGAGCCACCGAGGACCAATACCGATTGGGGCTCGCCTAGCGCGTCGATCACAAGGACAACCTTCTTCCCAAGTCGGAGGTGAACACACCTCGCGGATCCATGACGTCTCGCACAGCCTGCCATTCGCCGAGTCGTGGGTAAGTGCGGGCAACCATGGATGGCGACTGGCGCGAGTCCTTCGCGAAGTAAAGGCGCCCGCCTTCACTCGCGACGAGTTCGTCCAATTCGTCAAGAACCGGGCCCAGCTCATCGATGCCCGCGGGGACATCGGCGGCCAGAGTCCAACCGGGCTGCGGGAAGGACAGCGGAGCGGGGTTCGACGGGCCGAATCTCTTCAGGACCGTCAGGAAACTCGGGGCGCCGACGTCCCGCAACCTGCTCAGTGTGCGTTCGACGATCCAACCCGCAGAGTCTGGAACGACAAATTGATACTGCAGGAAACCTTGTGGGCCGTAGATCCGGTTCCAGTCCCGAACACCATCGAGCGGATGGAAGAAGGCGGGAATCGATTGAATCTCACCCGCCCGGTTCTTGGGATGCTTGCGAAACCACGCCTCATTGAAGGCGCGGACCGAGGCCGAATTCAGCAATCCGTTGGGCACGAACGCAGGCGCAGACGGAAGCGACGGCGTGACATAGGCCAACGGCTCACCCGCCGGCTTCCCTACGAGTTGATTGCGCCGTGCGTGGTCCCCGCGGGTAAGGACGCCACGACCTGACGCAGCGACGCTGTCGATCCACGCGACCGAATAGCGGTAATCGTCATCGCCTTCGATCATGCGGGCCATGACGTCATCGAGGTCCGAGCAACGCACAGTGTCCACACTCATCGAGGACGTCTCGATCTCCAGAAGTCGAAAAGTGGCTTCGACGATGACGCCCGTGAGACCCATGCCACCAACGGTGGCCCAGAACATCTCCCGGGTAGTTGAGTCTTCGGGTGAGAGCACCCGCACCTCACCCGTTCCATCGATGACCGTCATGGACGTGACGTGGCTACCGAAACTTCCCTCCACGTGATGGTTCTTTCCGTGGACGTCCGCCGCGATGGCACCGCCGACGGTGACGAAGCGCGTTCCGGCCGTCACCGGGACGAAGAATCCCGCCGGCACGATTGCGCGCAGGATGTCATCGATACTGGCGCCGGCATCCGCTGTCAGGGTTCCCGCTTCGATATCGAGGTTGAAGCGACGCAACCCCGTCATGTCGAAGACCGTCGCGCCACCACTTTGCGCGGCATCGCCGTAACTGCGACCAAGTCCACGGGCCAGGACGCCACGGGGTCCAGCACCCACAATCGCGCCGGATACGTCGTCGTAGTTTTCAGGCAACGCGATCGTGGCACGTGAAGGCGCGGTGCGACCCCAACCCATTAAGAGTCGATCGTCGTCGTGGATCGCCAGTGGCGATGTCGGCGTGGTCACAATCAGACCCCCAACGCGCCGAGACCGAAGAGAACCAACCAAGCCAGTCCGAGCAGGAGGAGGACGCGATCACCGAGCGCAGTGTCTTCGGGTGCCTCGGCTCCGCCTCGATCCACGCTGATCCCGTATCGCAGGATGGCGAGCACGAACGGCAGCACGCTCCAGGCAGCCCACGGGAAGCTTGACGGTGTTTGCGCGACGTCGAAGGCCCACAGGCAGTAAGACGTGATGGTGACCGCCGCTGCAACTCCCCACACGAAGCGCAGGTAACCGAGCGTGTACCCATCTAGTGACTTGCGTGCCGTGCCGTTCTCCGTGCTCGTACCACCGTCACGAACAAACCGGTCGAGTTCGCTATACCGCTTGCCCGCAGCCATGAATAGGGAACCGAATCCTGCAACGATCAAGAACCATTCGGAGATGGGTAGTCCCGAAGCCGCACCACCCGCGATGGCCCGAAGCAGAAAGCCCATAGCCAAAAGTGCGAGTTCGATAACGGGTTCGTGTTTGAGCATTAGCGAGTACGCGAGAGTGAAGACGGCGTAAGCGACAACGACTCCACCGAGCGCCGCAGAGATGGCAAACGACAACGCAAGCGACGCCACAGCCAACACCGCGGCAACGACGAGCGCCAACGTCGTCGATAGATGACCGGCGGCGATCGGTCGGGCTCGCTTCTTGGGATGGTCACGGTCTGATGCGACGTCGCGCACATCGTTCACGAGATAGGTGGCGCTGGAAATCAAACAGAAAGCGACGAACGCTCCGATGCTCGGCAGGAGCACATCTATGTCAAAAAGTTGACCTGCCGCGAGAGGTGCGGCGAAGACGAGAACATTTTTCGCCCATTGACGTGGTCGCATCGCAACGAAAATTGCGCTGAGAGTCGATCGATCGTCGACCGGTTGCTGCGCCGAACGCTCGGGCGTACTGGTCATGTGTAGATCACTTCGCGCTCTTCATGCCGACCCGGTTCGGAATCACCGATGATCCGGGCGATCTGTGGCACGACAAGTGCCCAGGTCACGAGGTGCATGACCGCTAACCAAATTTGCGTAGAGAGCAGAACCTCGGACGGCTGGACAAAAAGTGGGATCAGTGAGGCAGCGGCCACAACCGACCCGATCCAGAAGACGATTCGTCCGGCACCTCTCCATCCACGAACCACGAGCGATGCGACGGCTCCGACCTCGGCGGCAAACAAGGGCAGCAACAGGACCATGAACCACGGCACCACCGTTAGGCCGGCGCCGGTGTCGATCGCCATCGGCACACCTAGGAGCCGAGCGATTCCGTAGAGAGCCAGGCACACCAAGCCCGCCCAGCCGCCGGTGACGGCCGCCGCGTAGGCCATGGTGCGAACACCCGGCCGCGCCGAGGAAGGGGGAGGGATCGGGGTTACCGAATCCGACCAGCCGCTCATGGGGCCCATTGTTGCGGGAAACGTGGTTCCGGGGACCCGCACCCCGCTGTGGGGGCTGCTTGCTCTTGCAATCACCTCGGATCGGGTGCATCATTAAGTTACTGGCCAGTAACTTAGGTGGCCGCAGCAGCGAGATAAGGGGAGTGCCATGTCGCACTACAAGAGCAACGTCCGCGATCTTGAATTCAACCTCTTCGAGGT
>CAZVWA010000107.1:0-4162 GCA_964631085.1 uncultured Rubrivirga sp. | reverse complement strand
GATGAGAAGGAACGCGAAGAGGCGCCGTTGCTGAGCCAGTCGCAAGACACGTGGTTCGCCCTCTCTGCAGCACAGGAACGGTTCCACGGTCTTGATCAGTTGGCCCGGGCCACCGTGCGCCACTTGCAGCCTGAGGATGAGGATCCGGCAGTGGCTGGACGCGACCCCGAGCAGCTTGATGCTGAGGCGCGGTCACTTCGCGCACAAGAATTCGAATTGGGCCGCGAGGTGGAGGCACTGCGCGATGCACTTGCCTCTGCCGAATCCAACCGGCATCGCTCGGAAGAGGAACTGACCTCCGAGCAGCGCAGGATCCAAGCAATCGAGGCCGCGATCGCCGACCGTCGCGAGGGATTGGCCACAACCGAAGGCAAGGTCAACGCCGCAACGTCGCGCAGGGATGCGCGTGCGGCGGAGATCGCTCGACTCGAGGGGCAAATTGGTGAGGCCCGAGAGCGTGCGGCTACGGCGCAACGCGAGTTCGCCCGCGTCGAGGTCGACATCGTCGGTCTAGATCAAGGCGAGGTCGGGCTCGACGAGGCCCACGAGCGCGCCGAGGCTGCGCTGGAGGCGGCAGACGCCGAAGTCGAGCGGCTTCGGCAAGAAGAGGCCCGCATCGAGCGAGAGCGCGCCGCGGCAGAGGCGACCTGTCAGGCCCTGGAACTGAGCCTTAAGCGCAGCGATGCGGGTTCGGTTGTGATGGGTGCGTCCCTTCCGGGCGTGGTTGGAGCACTCGCTGAGCAGATTCACATCGACGGGGGAGCCGAACACGCGGTTGCAGCCGTGCTCGGCGACCTTGCCGACGCCATCGTGGTGCGCGGGCGATCGACCGCCGTTGATGCCCTGGCCGTGCTGAAGGACAGTAATGGTGGTCGCGCTGCGCTGGTGATCGTCGACGAACCAACGTCTGCGTCCACTTCCTCGACGCCTCCACCGATGGGTGCCCGCTGGCTCCGTGACCACGTCCGCAGCGAGGAACTATTGCGTCCGGTTGTGGACGCCCTGCTGTCCGATGCCGTCCTTGTAGACGACCTTGACTCTGCGGTCGCCGGGCACAGTGCCGCGTCGCAACTGACTTGGGTCACCCGTGCGGGAGATGTCGTGGCGCGGGGGACGGTGCGTGGTGGTTCGAGCGTCAGCGATTCCCTCGTCGAAATTCAGGCTGCCTACGAGCAGGCCACCACACAACTGCAGACACTCACGCAGCAGGCAGAGCGCTTGCGCTTCGACCTCGCAGCTGCACGAGATCGCCAGTCGGCTGCATCCACTGGAGTCGAAGGAACACTCGGACGCTTGCACGAATCCGATGCTCAGATGGCTGCCGTGGCCGAGCAGTTGGGTCAGTTGGGGCAAACCTCGCGGGCGGCGACGGCAGAGGCCGAGCGCCTCGATCAAGCGCTGACCGCTGCGACCGAAGCCCTCGCGCAGGACGAAGCCCAACTCCGCGAACTCGAGCAACGACTTCGAGTGATGCAGGAACAGCCGCAAGAGGACCCGGGCTTGGATCGACGGCCGGAACTCCAGACCGCGGCCGAGGTCGCGCGTCAAGCGGAAGTCGACGCTCGACTTGCCATGCGTACTGCGGAAGAACGCAAAGCCGCGGTCACCGAACGGGCCTCATCGCTCGAGGCCGATGCCGAAGCCGAGCGTCAGGCGCGCCGTGCCGCCCAAGAGCGGCGCGAACGCCGTGCCCGTGATCTTTTGGTCGCCGAAGCCATCGTCAAGGCGGCCGGAGTGGTCCGGTCCCATGTTGAAGCCTCCGTGGCGCACGCGCAGCATCGGCGCAACGAGTACCAGCGCGCCGCCCGCGAACGCAGCGAGGAACTCTCGGTTATCCGCGAGCAACTTCGCAAGCTCGCGACCGAAGCAGAGGGTCTACGCGACAGCGTCCATCGCGATGAACTCGCGCGCGCCGAGCAACGCATGCGAATCGAGCAACTCGAGACCAAGGGCCTCGAGGAGTACGGCGTCGAGGCCGATGTCCTCATCGCCGAATACGGTCCCGATCAACTCGTGCCGCCGTCGCCTCGCGCTCCCGGTGATGAGATCCCCGAGGGTGAGCCTGAACCCGAGCCGTACCCCTACGTCCGCGCCGAGCAGGAAAAGCGCCTGAAGGAAGCCGAACGCGGGCTCGCCTTGCTGGGCAAGGTCAACCCACTCGCGCTCGAGGAATTCGCTGCCATGGAGGAGCGTCATCGCTTCCTAACCGAGCAGCTCGACGATCTCAAGCGTTCTCGAGACGACCTGCTCGACATCGTCAAAGAAGTCGATGAACGCGTGGAGCAGGTCTTCACCGAGGCGTACCGGGATGTGGAGCGGGAATTCGAGCAAGTATTTGCTCGACTATTCCCCGGTGGTGAAGGCCGATTGGTGCTCACCGATCCGAGCAACATGCTCACCACAGGCATCGACGTTGAGGCCCGGCCCCCGGGCAAGCGGGTCAAGCGCCTATCGCTTCTCTCCGGTGGTGAACGCAGCCTGACGGCGGTGGCGTTCCTGGTCGCCCTGTTCAAATCCCGGCCAAGCCCGTTCTACGTCCTGGACGAGGTTGAGGCCGCGCTGGATGACGTCAACCTCGGCCGGTTGATCGACATGATCGAGGAATTGCGCGACAGTTCCCAACTCATCGTCATCACTCACCAAAAGCGCACGATGGAGATCGCCGATGCGCTCTACGGCGTCTCGATGCGCGGCGATGGCGTGACTCAGGTGATCGGCCAGCGCATTCGGGAAGCCGTCAGCGCGTAATCACGCGTCGTAAGTAGCCCATCTCGGGCCTGAGAGGATGACTCCATGGAGTCTGTGACCTGGTATCTCGTCATTGCCGTCGTCCTGTTGGGCTTCGTCATCGGTGCGGGCATCGCACTCACCCGCGGCCGGGGTGGCAAAACGGCGCCACCGTCGAAGCCGCGTCCGGGCATCGACTACGCCCCGGGCGTTGGTGACGACGACTCCGTTCCCCGAGACACCGAGCGGCGCGGGGTAGCCGATGTCGGAACGAGCCTTCTGGATGCACCTGCCGAAACAGTTGAAGCGCCGGCGCCCGAGGTGCTCGAAGAGCCTGGAATATGGGAAGTCGAAGTCCCCGAACCCACCAAAGGCCGCCTGCATCGACTACGCGAACGCCTTGCGCGTTCGAACAACACTTTTGGCAAGGGACTGCTGTCTCTGCTTTCACGAGACGACATCGACGACGACACTTGGGATGAAGTCGAAGAAGTCCTGCTGACCGCGGACCTCGGTGTTGCCGCCACGACCGAACTAATGGATCGACTCCGCACTCGAATTCAGGTCGAAGGAGCCCGAGACACCGAGACGGTGCGCAATCTCCTTCGCAGTGAGTTATTGGCTCTCGTCGGTCCTGACATGGATCGTTCCCTGAAGACGAAGGCCAGTGGCCGCCCCGCGGTTCTCCTGGTGGTCGGTGTCAACGGAACCGGGAAGACGACCACGAGCGGCAAGTTGGCGCGGGTGCTCGTCGCCGACGACCGAACCGTCCTCTTGGGCGCGGCAGATACTTTCCGTGCTGCGGCCGCCGAGCAACTCCAAACCTGGGGAGATCGTGTCGGCGCCGTCGTCGTTCGTGGGCCCGAGGGGGGAGATCCGGCGTCGGTTGCTTTTGAAGCGGTGGACGTGGCAGCCAAGGCTGGCGTGGATGCCGTCGTCATCGACACCGCCGGTCGCCTGCATACCAAGACCGGGCTGATGGACGAACTCGGCAAGGTCAAGCGGGTCGTGGAGAAAAACAGCGAGGTCGACGAAGTTCTCCTGGTGTTGGACGCCACCACCGGACAGAACGGACTGGTCCAAGCCCGCGTGTTCGCCGAAGTAGTAGACGTCACGGGCATTGTGCTGACCAAGCTGGATGGGACCGCCAAGGGCGGGATTGTCGTCTCGGTCCAGCGGGAACTCGGGGTGCCGGTGAAGTTGGTGGGCCTAGGGGAGGGTCCCGATGATCTCGCCCCCTTCGAACCAGCGGAATTCGTCGACGCCCTGCTGACCTAATCCGAAGATGTAACGCCCCCGAAACACAATGGGCGCTTTCGTCACCGTCGTGAAACGTCGGGCGTTACTTTCTGAAACCCCGAACCTCCACTGTTGACGCCACTAGGGCCACACAACAGGAGGTACCTCATATGGATTCGGGCGTAACCGCGTGGTT
>CAZVWA010000106.1:0-4199 GCA_964631085.1 uncultured Rubrivirga sp. | reverse complement strand
GCTGGGTCTCATCGCCGGTGCGATCTGTGCCTGGGCGGTCACGCTCAAGTACAAGCTCGGATTCGACGATTCCTTCGACGTTGTGGGTATCCACATGGTCGGTGGCCTCGTGGGCACCCTTGCTCTGGGCTTCCTTGCCTCCGATCTCGCAGCCGAGGGGGGCCAGAACGGGCTGCTGTACGGCGGCAGCTTCAACCTCTTCCTGGTCCAGCTCATCGCCGCGGTCGGTGTGATGATCTACTCGTTCATCCTGGCCGGCATCATTGCCCTCGTGCTGAAAGCCACCACGGGCATTCGCGAGGACGAAGAGGACGAGGTCAACGGAATCGACCTCGCTGAGCATGCGGAGACCGCCTACGAGTTGGGTGACTCCGGCAGCGGTGGTGCGTTCGCAGGTGTCGGGCACTCCGCCCGCGCCAAGGAGGTGGAGTAGTCATGAAGTTGGTTACCGCAATCATCAAGCCGTTCAAGTTGGACGACGTCAAGACGGCTGTCGAGGCGCTCGATGTTCACGGCATGACGGTGTCGGAGGCCTCCGGCTTCGGTCGGCAGCGCGGACACACCGAGGTATACCGAGGAGCCGAGTACACGGTCGAGTTGGTGCCTAAGGTGCGCATCGAGATCGTGATCGACGACGATCGCGCCGGGGACGTGATCGATGCGATTGTCGGCGCCGCCCAAACGGGCAAGATCGGCGACGGCAAGGTCTGGGCGGTTCCGGTCGATTCGGTGGTTCGAGTTCGCACCGGTGAGACGGGTGCGGAGGCGCTCTAGCTCGATGAACCAACAAGCCGACGAACGGCAGATCATCGCTCGGCGCTCGGACCTCACGGGGTCCGAGCGCCGAGCGCTGCTGTCCGACGCCACGGATGTGTGGCTGCGGGGTCTGTTCGTCGATGCCGTCGAGTCGGCGAAGGCCGATGCGTCGCAGTTCTCACTGGTCGCGGTCGGTGGCTACGGACGTCGGGAGATGTCGCTTGGCAGTGACATCGACGTCGTTCTTGTGCACGAGCCGTCTGCGTTGCGGGTCGAGGAAGTTGCCTCTTCGATCTGGTACCCGGTGTGGGACTCCAAGATTGCCCTGGATCACTCGGTGCGAACCTTTGCGCAGGCGCGAACCCTCGCACGCGATGACTTCAAGGTGGTCTTGGGGCTTATCGATGCGCGTGTGGTGGCGGGGAGCACCGAACTAGGGGAGTCGCTTCGATCGGGCATTTTGGGTGATTGGCGGGCAAGCGCGGGGGACCGGCTCGCTGAGCTTCACGCAACGGCCATGGAACGCCGATCCCGAGTGGGAGACCTGGCGCAGCTTCTCGAACCGGACCTCAAAGAGGCCTACGGCGGCTTGCGCGACGTCGTACTGCTGCGTGCACTCGCTGCATCATGGACGGTGGAAGTACCCCGAACCAGTTGGGCTGCGTCGGTTGCGACCCTTCTCGACGTACGCGATGCGCTGCACGTCCGCGGCTTGCGTGATCGGTTATCGATGCAGGAACAAGACGAGATCGCATCGGACCTGTCGGATCTGCTGGGTGACGACGCAAGCGCAGACGACCTGCTGCGAACGGTCTACCTCGCCGCTCGCGACATCGCCTACGTAAGCGATGTCGCCTGGTATCGGGCCTTGCGGGCAACAAAGAAGCCCGCAAGCCTCGCCCCCCGGGTGCTGCGTCGATTGACGCGGCGTTCGTCAGGGAGCAGCAACGGCCCCGAGCGCGTGCCACTAGCTGAGGGAGTGGTACTCGTCGAGGGTGAGGTGTCCTTGGCGCGCGGTGCCAAGCCTGCGGAGGATCAAGGGCTGGTACTACGCGCCGCGGCTGCGGCGGCTCAGGCTTCGGTGATGTTGGCTCCGGCGACGGTCGAGCGTTTGTCGGCCTGCACGCCGGTGAACGAGCCTTGGAACAACGACCTTCGGCAATCGTGGGTGTCGCTCCTGGGTGCTGGAAGGTCGTCGGTGCCGGTCCTGGAGGCCATGGACCAGGCGGGCATCATTTCCGCGCTGATACCCGAATGGGAGGCGGTGCGTTCGCTGCCGCAGCGAAATCCGATGCACGAATTCACTGTGGACCGGCATCTCGTGGAAACCACGGTCCACGCCGGGGAACGCGCTCGAGATGTATCACGTCCGGATCTCCTTCTCGTCGGTGCGTTTTTGCACGACATCGGGAAGGGGTATCCGGGAGACCACAGCATCGTCGGCGCGGACATGACGCGCGACATCGGACAGCGACTGGGTTTCAGCGATGACGACATCGCGGTTTTGGAAATCCTGGTTCGTCAGCACCTGTTGTTGCCGGACATCGCGACTCGGCGTGATCTTGAGGATCCGGCGACTATCGACGCGGTACTCGACAAGGTGCCGGACATTTCGACGTTGGAATTGCTGCACGCCCTGACCTGGGCCGATGCGCAAGCAACGGGACCCTCGGTGAGAACGTCGTGGCGTCGTCGCTTGATCTTCGATTTGGTGAACGAGTGCAAGGCTCGGATGCGAGCGGACGAATCAGACGAGCGCCCGGAGCCCGTGGAGCCGACCGGCATCGTCGAGGCGCTTGCGGAAACCGGCGACGCCACGTTGCGCTTGATGCCCGCGGACGACGGTTGCTTGATCGTGGTGTCGGCGCCCGACCGATTCGGACTCCTAGCAACGGTTGCCGGCGTTCTCTCGTTGCATCGGTTGCAGGTTCGGGGTGCGCGCATTCGAACCAGCAATGGACGTGCAGCCCAGGAGTGGTACGTGCGCCCTCTTTTCGGCGAGCCGCCGGATGAGCGGGCGATGGCTTCCGATGTCCGTGCGGCGATCGCCGGGGATTTGGATGTAGCCGAACGGCTCGGCAAGCGTTCGGAAGGCAACCGTTCGCTCCCATCGGGTGCGGCACCGAAAGTGCTGGTCGACACGTCGGCTGCAAACCACACCGTCATCGAGGTGCGAGCCCATGATGAACCCGCACTCTTGCATCGGATCACGTCCGCGCTCGTGGCCTCCGACAGCCTGGTAACCGGAGCCAAGATCGACACCCTCGGCTCAGAGGTGGTCGATGCATTCTTCGTGACCGACCGCCTCGGCTCCCCACTCACTGCCGACCACGCTGACGCCGTCCGCACCACGGTGCAGGCAACCTTGGAGGCGCGTTAGTCTGACGGGACGCTCGTGCAGCGTTCTTGGTGTCGTCGTCGTTTGAGGAGCCGATGTGTTCGGGTCGCTGTCGGACCGATTGTCCGAGACCTTCAAGGGTCTGCGGGGCAAAGGTCGACTCTCCGAGGCGGACATCGACGCCACAGTCAAGGAAATTCGCACCGCGCTTCTCGAAGCCGACGTAGCCCTTCCCGTTGTCCGGGCATTCGCAGCCCGGATCAAGGAGCGGGCGCTATCGGCCGAGGTTTCCGGTGCGCTGAATCCCGGCCAGCAGGTCGTCAAGATCGTTCACGAGGAACTCATCGACATCCTCGGTGGCCAGACGCGTCCGCTGCAGTTCGCCAAGACCGGTCCGACGTTCATCCTTCTCACCGGTCTTCAGGGTGCGGGCAAGACGACGCTCGCGGGGAAGTTGGCCTCGCACCTCAAGGCCGACGGTCACACCCCGTTGCTCGTAGCGGCCGATCTGCAGCGCCCCAACGCCGTCGATCAACTCAAGGTCATGGGCGAGCGCGCCGAGGTCCCGGTGTTCGCCCCCGAGCCAGGCAACGGCGTGGGCGATCCGGTCCAGGTTGCCCGCGAATCCCGCAAGCATGCCGAGGCGGCTCTGCACGACGTCGTGATCGTCGATACCGCCGGCCGGTTGGCGATCGATGCCGAGCTCATGGATCAGTTGCGCCAGGTCCGCGAAGCCGTGCAACCCGAGAACGTCCTGCTCGTGGTGGACGCCATGATCGGGCAGGACGCCGTTGCCACCGCCGAGCAGTTCGGTGAGCAGGTCGGCTTCGACGGAGTCGTCCTGACCAAGCTCGATGGCGATGCCCGCGGCGGCGCCGCGCTCTCGATCGTCACCGTCACCGGTAAGCCGATCATGTTCGCTTCGGTGGGCGAGCAACTCTCGGACTTCGAGGCTTTCCATCCCGACCGGATGGCCAATCGCATCCTGGACATGGGCGACGTCCTCACCTTGATCGAGCAGGCGGAGAAGGCGTTCGACGCTGACCAAGCCGAGAAGATGGCGCGCAAGGTCAGCTCCGGTGAGGACTTCACCCTCGAGGACTTC
>CAZVWA010000105.1:2346-4236 GCA_964631085.1 uncultured Rubrivirga sp. | reverse complement strand
CTACGCCAGGGCCAAAGTCGCAGCCGCGAACAACGCCAGGACCACTCCTGTCAACTGGACTCGAGACATCCGCTCATGCAGCAGGAAACGGGCCAACAGCACGGTGGCGGCCGGGTAGAGCGAACCTATGACGGCCACGATCGCGAGCAAGCCTCGCTGGGCGGCCAACTGGAATACAGCATTGGCCAACGCGTCGAGAGCTCCGGCAGCCAATGCCAGGTTCCAGGGAAAGGCGGCAGATTTCGAGGAATCTCCGCGGCCCCGGCGCAGCGTCATGAGCAGGGCCACGATCACGAGTGCAGAGGAGAACCAGCGTCCGATCGTTGCGACCCAGATTCCTGAATTTTCCGGTGCAGACCCCAGGATGCTCAGATACCCACCGATAGCAAGACCACTGGCGATGGCGAGCACGATCGCGTGGGTAGGCGTCTTCTTGTGCGGCCCGGACTCCCGACTGACCAAGATCACGGCAAGACCGGCGGTGACGATGCCGGCCACCACCACGGGCGATAACGATTCGCCGAGCAGCAGCCCGACTACCACGGGGACGGCGCCCGACAGCACAGCGGTAATCGGCGACACGATTCCCATTTGTCCTCGAGACAAGGCTGCGTAGAGCAACCCCATTCCGACGGCTCCCACAGCACCGGACGCGATCCCGACAACAAATGCGTCTCCCGAGAGAACACCCGGGATGAAAAGCAGGGCCAGGATGGTGATCAGCACACCGCCGGCGGGATATGAAACAGAGAGCACCCGCAACGACCCGACTCTGCGGGAGGCGAGTCCACCGAGGAAGTCGGCCGTTCCCCAGGACAAGCTGGACATCAATGCCAAGAGTGCGGCCAACGCAGGACTTCCTTCTGTTCGTCTCTTCGGTTATGGGACGGGGAACGTTATCCGAGGAACTGCCATACTCAACAGATGCGTTGCCATTCCCTCACCGATGGGGGGTTTCGGACGTCGTGACCACCATCTCCTCTGGACCATGGGACGAAGTCCAAATTCGTGATTTTCTGAGATCTACAATTATTCCCCTGCGTCTGGCAAGCAACGGATCATCCGGCCCACTCGTGCAGAGCTTGTGGTTCTGGCCGGACGGCACCGAACTGTGGTGCTGCACCCAAGACTCGTCTGTCCTAGCGCGCCGCCTGTCGAGGGATGACCGAGTCGGCTTTGAAGTTGCAGCCGACACCCCGCCTTATCGAGGTGTTCGGGGCACCGGAGTTGCCGAACTTCTCAAAGATGACGTCGAATCTGCGCTGCGACACCTCATCACTCGCTACCAGGGACACGAGAAGACCCAGCTGAGCGAATGGCTGCTGAGCCGCATCGAGAGTGAAGTGGCCATCCGCATCACTCCAAGGACTCTCAGTTCCTGGGACTACTCACCCCGCATGAAGAAGTGACGAACGGGCGTTCCACCGGCGCCGCCGGTACCGCCGGTACACCCCGCATCGTCGTCATTTTCATCCTGACGACGGCTGCCTTCGCGGCTGCGTTTCCCGCAATCCGCGCTGCCGAGGGCAGTTTCGATCCGGCGTCGATCGTGTGGCTGCGCGCAGTGTTCGCGGCGGCAGCACTGGCCGTCCTGGCACGAGTCCTTCGAGCCAGCCTTCGAATGCCCTGGCGAGACGTTCTGCGAGCAGCCGTGTTCGGGCAACTAGGAATTTCAGTCTTTCAGTGGCTTTTGAATTCCGGAATCGCCGAATCGTCTATCGGGACGGCATCGACGATTGTGAACACAGCACCGATCATCTCCATGATTCTTGCTGCACTGGTGCTTCGAGAATCGATTCCATTCCTGAGATGGCTGGGCGTCGTCGTTTCTTTCGTCGGCGTCTACATCCTCGGATCGAGCGCCGGATCAACCACGGCTCTTGGTGCCCT
>CAZVWA010000105.1:0-2246 GCA_964631085.1 uncultured Rubrivirga sp. | reverse complement strand
TACTACTACCTCGTCCCGCCTACGGCGATCTTGTACGCCATCGTGCTGTTCGGGGAAACCCCAACAGCCCGAGAGTTCCTGGGTGTCGCGGTGGCCATCGCAGGCGTCGTCATCGCGCTCAGCGCACCCGGTCGATCGATGGATCAGACCGCTAGTTGACTGCCGCTGCGTCGTCTACCTGCTCCTCGGACATCCCAAGCCGCCGTTCGACAACGAGCAGGACAACCACGACGAGAACTCCGATGAGCACCATCACGGCGGCTGACCCCACCGCCTCGGTCGGTGCGAGCAGGTCGCGATCATCGGATTCCCACGGCCACAGTGCTCGCAAAGATCCGACCATCAGACCGGTCAGCACCGCGAGGGTGATCGCCGCTCGATGGGCAAGTAGCCATTTCAATAACGTCACGAAGGAACCGAGGCCGATGATCGCGCCGATGGCGAAGGCGCCGAGATACACGAGATCGCGGTCGTTGACCGCCTCGATGGTTGGCTCATAGAGGCCGAAGGAAAGCAGCAGGAAGGAGCCGGAAACACCGGGCAGTACCAGCGCACAGATTGCGACAGCGGCAGCAAGTGCCACCACGACGGGACTCGGATCTTCGATGACGGCCGGAGGCAATCCGGTTATGAAAAAGAGCGCGACGGCGGCAGCGAGGGCAGCGAGCACGTAACTGAGACTCCACCCACCACGTCGATGGACCATGTGTGCGGGAACCCAGATGCCCGCGAGCACCAATCCGAAGAACAGGGCCCGCATCTGGATCGGGTATTCCTCCAGCAGCGGCTCGATGAACCTCGCGCCCAGCACTACTGCCGTCGCCATACCTATTCCCACCGGAATGATCAGCCCCCAGGGCAGACCACGGAGGGTGCGTCCGAAAGCACGTCCGGATGGGCCGCCTTCAGCCAGGCCCACAAGTTGCCGGAGTGCAAGGACGGCGTCGGCGATGGCATCGATGACCGTGCGGTAGATACCGACGATCAGCGCGATGGTGCCTCCGCTAACACCGGGGATCACTTCCGCTACCCCGATCAGGGCACCTCGGACGAGATTCGCAAGGACCGCAATCACCGCTTCACCTTAGAGGCAGCACGTTGCCTGGACCCGCTGCGACGCAGCGCGGTATACCTAGTCCATGGAAGAGGGCGGTCTCGCGAACTACATCCCGTACACCGAGTTCATGCTGAGCATCGCCCAGATCTTCGAACTCCTTGCTGCCATCACGATTCTGGTTGGACTCGTGTGGTCGGCGGCGCTCGCATGGCGTGCCTACAAGCGCACCAATCAAGGCTCGGCCGCCTACAAGACGATGCGACAATCCTTCGGGGGCGCGATTCTGCTCGGGCTGGAGATCTTGGTCGCCGGCGATCTCGTGCGCACCGTGGCCGTTTATCCCACCATCGAGAATGTCGGTGTACTCGCAATCATCGTCCTGATTCGTACGGTCCTGAGCTTCAGCCTGGAAATAGAGATCGAGGGAGTGCCGCCGTGGCGACGAGCTCTCGTCAGTGGCGCCACGGTCATGAAACAAGCCGCAAAAGACTCGAAGGGAACTGGCGATGACTGACGGCAAGGTCGTGACGTGCCCATCGTGCGGCCAGAAGAACCGCGTACCGGTCTCGGCATCGGGCAAACCCCAGTGCGCATCCTGTAAGTCCGCGTTGCCGTGGATCGTCGATGCCACGGATCAATCGATGGCGAGCGCATTGGACACCAAGCAACTCGTTCTCATCGATCTATGGGCGCCATGGTGCGGTCCCTGCAAGATGGTTGCACCGGTTCTCGAGCAACTCGCTGCCAAGTACGCAGGACGGATCAAAGTCGTCAAAGTGAATGTGGACGACAACCCTCAGACCGCTCAGACCTACGACGCCCGCAGCATCCCGACTCTCGTTTTCGCGCAGGATGGCAAGTCCGTCGAGCGCATAATCGGTGCGCAACCCGCACCTGCGCTCTCAACCCGCATCGACGCACTCCTCGCCAGGTAGCCCATGGCGCTCCCCACGGTGATGTTCATCCGCCATGCGGAGAAACCGGAGAAGTCCGAAAAGGGTGTCACGCGCAGCGGCGAACACGACGAACACTCACTATCGGTTCGCGGGTGGACAAGGGCTGGCGCGCTCGCTGCACTCTTCGCCAATGCGGATTCCCGCGCCCTACTTGAGGAACCTCAACGCATCATCGCAACCGAGCCGGACCACGCCTACAAGAGCAAGCGGGAACACGACACCGCGCTCCCCAC
>CAZVWA010000104.1:0-4257 GCA_964631085.1 uncultured Rubrivirga sp. | reverse complement strand
CAGGCTCCCGCTCCCGTCGATGTGAAGGCGTGACACCGCAACCCAGCGAAGTCGAGCGCGAGCCATTCGGCGACGCGGCCGCTGACGACACCGTCGTCGAGCTCAGCACCGCTGCCAGCAGAACAGCAACACGATCCACCCGTCGCGCTCGCTCGACCAGCCGCAAAGGCTCGAAGATCCGGATGACGGGCCAGGAGCGGCGAGAGCAACTGCTCGATGTGGGCCGTTCGTTGTTTGCCGAGAAGGGGTTCGAGGCGGTGAGCGTCGAGGAGATCGCGGCCAAAGCCGGCGTCTCCAAGCCCGTCGTGTACGAACACTTCGGCGGCAAAGAAGGCCTGTACGCGGTCCTGGTCGATCGGGAGATGAACGATCTCCTGGTTTCCATTTCCGACGCCCTCACCGCCGGAACTGCGCGCGCGCTCCTCGAGCAGGCCGGGATGGCGCTGTTCGACTACATCGATTCCAACCCCGAGGCCTTTCGCATCCTGGTCCGTGATTCACCGGTCTCGCAATCCAGCGGCTCCTTCGCGAGTTTGATCGTCGACATCGCCGCCCAGGTGGAGCACCTGCTGGCGCGCGAGTTCGACAGCCACGACATCAGCACCAAGTACGCCGCCGTCTACTCTCAAGCGCTGGTCGGCATGGTCGCGCTCACCGGTCAGTGGTGGCTCGACGTTCGAAAGCCCGGCAAGGAGGACGTCGTCGCGCACCTGGTGAACCTCGCGTGGAACGGCCTCGAGCACATGGAGGCCAAGCCGGCCCTGCGCACCGTCGACAAGGGCAAGAAGCGCGCCAAGAAATAGTCATCAAGATTCTCGACATCAAGATTCTTGATCTACCATGGCGTCGTGGATGACGTGGATGCAATCGTCGAGGCCTGGAAACGTGAACGCCCCGACCTCGACGTCCAGCCGCTTGCGGTCCTGTCTCGAGTGACCAGACTCGCTCGGCATCTCGACGATGCCCGGACAGAAGCCTTCGCCCAGCACGAACTAGACGGCTGGGAGTTCGATGTCCTCGCGGCCCTGCGCAGAGCGGGGGCTCCCTACGCGCTATCCCCCGGACAACTCACCACCGCGACGATGGTCACCAGCGGCACCATGACCAATCGGGTGGACCGTCTCGAGGCCCGGGGGTTCGTCCGGCGGGCTCCCGATCCGAAAGACCGGCGGGGGGTTCGAGTAGAACTCACCGAGGAGGGCAAGCGCGCTGTGGATGGCGCGTTCACCGATCTCCTCAAGCGCGAACACAGTCTTCTCGAAACTCTCGACGAAGGCGAGCGCACCGAGTTGGCCGGGCTCCTACGAGACCTGATGCACCAATTCACCGACGCACCCTGAAAGCGATCGTGCTGCCGGTGCAGCTACTCGATCCGCGCGCCGGGCGCCGGGCCGTTTCCCCTCTTGACGGTTCGGCACATTCCGGTCGCCGTGAGCGCCACCGCTACGTCGATCGAGTGCTCGCTATCGCGGCATAGGAACGCACACGTGGGCCCGCTGCCGGACACCATGCCCGCGAGTGCTCCGTATTCGACTCCCGCCTCGAGGAGCGTGCGCAAGGACGGGCGCAGGGAGATCGCAGCGGGTTGAAGATCGTTGTGCAGTGCGCCGGCGAGCAGTTCGGGGTCTCCTGCACGTAACGCCTGCAGCAGAAGGTCGGAGACGTACGGCTCGGGCACGTCGTCATCTGCGCGGAGTCGATCGCACTGCTGGTAGACCGCGGGGGTCGACAATCCCTCGTCGGCGAAAGCAAACACCCAATGGAACTGCCCACGGCCGAGCACCGGCATGATCTGCTCGCCGCGACCCCGACCGATCGCGTTCCCGCCGAACAACGCGAACGGGACATCAGATCCCAGCTCAGCACCGATTTCCGCGAGTTCATCTCGCGAGAGCCCCGTTCCCCACAACGCGTCGCAGGCGACGAGGGTTCCAGCGGCGTCGGTGCTGCCACCGGCCATACCGCCCGCGATCGGAATGGACTTCTCGATGTGCAGCGCAACATTCGCGTCGACCTTCGCGTACTCGGCCAGCGCATACGCCGCTCGCACGGACAGGTTGGTGTCATCGACCGGCAACGACTCAGACCCTTCGCCCATCATCGTGAGCGAAACCCCCGTTGCTTCTCGAGCGGTGACGACATCGTTCAGTGAAACCGCCTGGAAGATCGAGACGAGTTCGTGGTACCCATCGGCCCGCAGCGGTCCGACCGACAACTGCACGTTGATCTTGGCGGGTGAGCGAACGACGACGGACACAGCGACAGGTTACGTGCTAGCGCCCACCGGTCGCCGCGCGAGCGATGTCGCAGAAGTCATCCAGGCTCAACTGTTCGCCTCGGCTTGTGGGATCCACACCCGCGCGGGCGAGTGCCGACTCTCCCGCAGGCTGATCGGAAAGCCATGGGGCGAGCGCAGACTTGATTTGCTTGCGCCGTTGGCCGAAAGCCGCATCGACAGCCCCGAAGACGTCGCCTCGGTCGACCCCGGGCGGAGGGTCGCACCGTGCGATGGAGACCAATCCGGAGTCCACATTCGGTGCGGGCCAGAACACTGCGCGTCCGACATCACCTGCGTAGGAGACGTCACCGAACCACCGCGCCTTGACGCTCGGGGCCCCATAGGTGCGAGAGCCCGGCCCAGCGCACAGCCGTTCCGCCACTTCCTTTTGCACCATCACCAGAACGCGCTGGATGCTCGGGAATTCGGCGAGCAGATGCAGCACCACTGGTACTGCGACGTTGTACGGAAGGTTCGCCACCAGTGCTGTGGGGTCCTTGGGCAGGGATGCCACCTGCAGGGCGTCGGCCTGAACAACGTTCAGTCGCGCGGCAACTTCAGGTGCGAACTCCGACACCGTGCGAGGAAGTCGATCGGCCAGTCGCGGATCGATCTCCACAGCGACCACGTCCGCCCCGGTTTCCAGCAGAGCCAACGTCAAACTCCCCAGACCTGGACCCACCTCCAAGACGACGTCGCCGTCGCTCACGTTGGACGCGCGGACGATTCGACGGACCGTATTCGGGTCGATGACGAAGTTCTGTCCCCACTTCTTGGTGGGATGGATGTCGAGTTCGGCAGCAATGCGGCGGATATCGGCGGCGCCGAGGAGCGAACTCACCACTGCCCGAAAGCGCGGTAGGTGTTGGCAACGAGTGCATCGCACAACTCGTCGAGATCCTCCCCGCGCTCCTGCGCCATCCGCCGCACCGTCCACGGCATCAGATATGTCGCGTTGACCCGCCCGCGATTCGGCTTAGGTGTCAAGTACGGAGCGTCGGTCTCCACGAGCAACAGATCACCCGGCACCACGCGCAGCGCCTCGCGCAGTTCCTCGGCGCTACCGAACGTGATGACTCCGGCAAAGGACATGAACCATCCGTGCTCGGCGCACACGCGCGCCATCTGGGCGTCACCCGAAAAGCAATGGAACACGACCCGCTCAGGTGCCCCCTGGTCGAGCAGGACGGAGATGACGTCGTCGTGGGAGTCACGATCGTGGATCACAAGTGTCTTGTCGAGTTCCTTCGCAAGATCGATATGCCAGCGAAAGGACTCGTGTTGCACGGCTTGGCCTTCGGGCTCGGGTGTGCGGAAGTAGTCGAGCCCGGTCTCCCCCACCGCACGAACAACCGGGTCACGTGCCAAGTCGTCGATCCGATCCCAGGCGGCTTCCAGTGCGGCTCTGCCCTGACGAACTCCGATGCGCGCGGCGTCGTTCGGGTGCAACGCCACGCCCACCGCAACGTTCGGGTGAGACCGCGCGAACGGAACGGACCACTCGGCCGATTTCACATCGCAACCGATCTGCACGACCTGGGGGACACCAGCCTCGGCTGCCCACGCAAGCAAAGCCTCAGCATCCGGCGCTTCATCGCCGTGGAGTGAACGGTCGTGCACATCGAGGTGGGTATGCGAGTCGATCACCGGGCGCGGCAGTGCCTCCGGTGCATCCGGCCAGCCGAGTTCGCGGGCCACCGCTACGCCTCCGACGGCTCGTCCGGCAACCGTGGGAACAGGGCCTCGCCCTTGGTGATGGTGGCACCCGCCGGCAACTGTCCCCAGCGACCGACCGAATCGATCCGTTGTGCGGCCAGTGGGCCGAGTTCTTGTTCCGCACCCAGCTGCGACCACAGGCTGCTCATCGCCTTCGGCATCACCGAGTTGTACAGGACGGCAACAGCGCGAAGCGCTTCACACATCGTGTAGAGCACGGTGTCCAAGCGCTCGGCGTTCGCGTCATCTTTAGCGAGCACCCA
>CAZVWA010000103.1:0-4284 GCA_964631085.1 uncultured Rubrivirga sp. | reverse complement strand
CGTTCCACGGCCGGGCCGTCTACTTCCACGGTCCTGCCGCAGGCCCGACACACCAGATGGTGGTGGTGGGTGTCGCTGCAACTGCGGTACACGCTCTCGCCGTCTTCACGGACGATCACATCAACATCACCAGACTCCGCCAGTGCGGTAAGCGTTCGGTAGACAGTGGTCAGGCCGACGGTGGTGCCTTCGTGGCGCAGATAGTCGTGGATCTCCTGGGTGGATCGGAAATCGTCGAAGTGTTCGAGGGCGTTGATGACTGCTGTTCGTTGTTTGGTGGACCGGACGCCAACGGTTGCCTTGGATTCAGTGCTCATGGTGGTGTCCGTGATCGTCGTGGCCAATGTCGAATCCGTGGTTGTGATGCTCGGTTGGGAATAGGGGTGTGTTGTCGTCCTGGGAATGCAGGGAGCCAAGGCCGTAGGCCGTCGCGAGGTTCTCTGGAGTCAGAGCTTGTTCGGGTGGACCAGAAGCAACCACGTAACCGGAGGTGAGAATCACGTGATCAGCCACTTTGGCTTCTTCCAGATCGTGGGTGGTGAGAACAACGGAGCACCCGCGTTCGGGCTCGTCGTGAATGATCGCATCGATCGTCTTAGCTGACGTGATGTCCAAGCCGGTCAATGGCTCGTCGAGAAGCAACATTGCGTGGTCTTGGGCGATTCCCTGCGCGACATAAACACGCTGGCGTTGACCACCGGAGAGTTCGGTGATGTGACGGTCTGCAAGGTGGGTGATGTCCAGGCGCTCCATGGCTTGCTGCACCCGTTTCTTGTCCTCTGCGCTCGGACGTCGCAGGAAGCCGAGCGATGGGTACCTGCCCATGGCGACGGCTTCGCGAACGGTGAGTGGTGTGCCAGATGGAACGGTTGTGTACTGCAGGACGTAGGAGATCTGCGACTGGCTGAGTGCAGGCGTTGCGCCGAGAACACTCAGGGCGCCGCTGTCGATCGTGAGCAGGCCGGCGATGGCATGCAGCAACGTCGACTTGCCCGAGCCGTTGGGGCCGATGATCGCGGTAATCGCGCCCTTGGGAATCGTGAAGTCCGAATCTCTCAGGGCTACGCGCTCACCTCGTGAAATGACAACATGGCGTCCTACCACTGCATCAGGCATGGGACACCTCCTGCGGCGCGCGACGCGGAGCCAGCCGGGTGACGGCCAGCACGATGAAGAAGATGACGATCGGAACGAGAGCCATCGTGGCCGAGCCCGCAGTGCCGAGGTGGTAACTCAATGTCAACCCGAGCCACACGGAGAAAAGCGCGATGCCTGTGGCGTAGAGCATCATCCGCGGCACAGTGCGGGCAAGGAGACTGGCCGCAGCTGGCGGACCGACCAAGAGGCCGAAGACGAGCAAGGTTCCCACTGATTGGTAGCTGCCGATCACCGCAGCCGCGATCAGCACCATGAGGGCGGCGTGGGCGCGCTTAGGTTTCATACCCAGCAGTTCGGCCTTTTCAGCGTTGAAACTCAACGCCAGCAGTGGTCGGTAGAGCGCGAGCGCCACGCCGATGACTATGGCGGCCAAGATCGCCTGGCCCACCAAATCACCGGCCGTCACGCCGAGTGCGTCACCGAACAAGATGCTCGTCAGGCTGCCGGAGTACGTGTCCAGGCGGGAAATGATCACCACACCGAGGGCGAGCATCCCCACGAACAGCAAGCCGATCGAGGTGTCCTCGCTTAGTGCTGTCTGCCGATGCACCACTTCGATCGCGAGAACCATGACGGCTGCGGCGACGGCTGCCCCGATCAAAGGGTTTATGTCCAACACGACTGCAGCGGCGATTCCCGGAACCACACCGTGGACGAAGGCATCTCCGAAGAAACTCATGCCACGAAGAACCAGCCAGGTGCCCACGATCGAACTCATTACCGCGGCGAGCGCACCACCGATGAGTGCTCGCTGCTGGAAGGCCAGCGCGAATGGCTCGGTGAAGAACTCCACGGCGTCAGTCTTCCAGGTAGGGCAGTCGAGGGCTCAGGAGTTGAGCGCGGTTGAGATGCGTTCGGCATCGGTGAGCATCAGCGAGACGTAGTCCTCGGCGCCTGAGCCCGATTCGCCGAGGCTGCCGACGAATAGGGGCACCACCTGGACGTCGTCTCCGACTTCCTCGGCTACCGCGTCAGCCAGGGCGCTTGGTTCTGCGGTGTTCGTGAAGATCGCTCGAACGCCCTCGGACTGGATGGTGGCAACGAGATCGGCGAGTTCGCCGCTGCTTGGCTCGGCGAGCGTGGTTCCTGCCGGAATGACGGTGCCGGCGATCTCGTAACCGTAGGTCTCGGCGAGATAGCCCAAGGCGTCGTGGTCGGTCACCAAGATGCGCTGCGACGCCGGAACGGATTCCAGTAGTGCACGCACCTGGACTTCAGCGGCGCGAATCTCGTCGGCTACCTGAACTCCGCACTCGGCGTACTGGGCTCCGCCGGAAGCGGAGAGTTCGTCGCCGATGAGTTCGGCGACCTGCGCCATGCGATTCATGTCGAACCAAAAGTGCGGATCCTCGTCGCTGTGCTCGTCCGCGTGCTCGTCCGTTGCGGCTTCCTTCTCGTCGATGTGTTCGTCTTCTGCATTCTTGTCTTCGGCTTGTTCGTCGTCGTGGCCCGTGTGGTCACCGAAGGGAATCGGATCGACCGCCTCGACGACGTTGATAACCGTGGCGCCGTCGGCGGCAGCGTTGTCCAAGGCGTCATCCAGTCCGGCTTCTAGCCCCAGTCCGTTCGCGATGACGATGTCAGCTCCAACCACCTCGGCGACCTGCGCCGAAGAGGGGGAGAAGTCGTGCGGGTCGGCGCCGATGGGCATGAGAACCGTCACGGCTGCATCGGGATCTGCGCAGGCCACAATCTGCCGGGCAACGTCGCCGAGGATCGTCGTCGTGGCGACGACGTTCACAGTGGAAGCGTCGTCGTTGGCTGAGTCTTCACCCGAGCACGCCGTGAGCGCACCGCCGAAGGCGAGAGCAGCGGCGAAGATCAGGGCGAATCGAGAACGCATTCCGCGAGTATGCGCTTATTGGAAATGATTGTCAATATCAGAAACGGCCCATGAACTTTAGGACCGCAATTCCTAAAACCGCGGCGACGACGACGAGGCGCGTGAGCCGGCGGCCCGGAGTGAGAACCGGCCAGGACAGCGCCAATAGCCATCCGAGGAAACCTCCGACGATCAGCAGGAAGATCCCGCCGAGCCAGGACAGCCCTCCGGTTTGGATGAGACCCAAAAACAAGAAGGTGCCCATCAAGACGACGATCAGCCAGCGAGGCAGAGCCAACAGCCGGGTCAAGATCGGGATACTGGCGCGCTCGAGATTTCCCCGTGGGTTGCTGCCCGGCTGGCTGGGGCGCGGACTTTGTTGTCGGGGAGCTTGCGGGGGTTGCTGACTGGGGCCCTTGACGCCGGGGGGTAGCTGCCCCTTCTTGCGGCGCTTCTTGTCAGCCATTGCGCTTCCTTTGGTGTGCATTAGCGTCACCGACATGGACGCTGATTTCTCGCTCGAGCCTAGTGCCGGTGGCGGTGCGCCACCGCTGTTGGTGGTCTCGCGCTACCGGGTGCAATCCGAGAGGGCAGAGTGGCTGGATCGGATGCGCTCTGCACTGGCGGTGTTGGGTGAATCGGATGGATTCGTGCGCGGTTCGATCTCCCAGGCAACCGACGATGCACAGCTGCTGGTCGTCTCGTCAACCTGGACGGGGGTCGGTGCCTATCGCCGAGCGCTCAGTCGCTTCGAAGTGAAGATGCACGTGATCCCGTTGCTATCGACGGCGATCGACGAGCCGAGTGCCTTCGAGGCTCTGGTGAGTCTCGATGATTCTGGGGAGCAGTTGTTCGCGAGTGGGTTGGCCGCAGATCACGATTCCATTGGCCTGGGGTCTGCGTCGGCAGCGTCCGTCGCCTCGGTCGGTTCAGTAGCAGAAGGCGACTCGAGGAGCGCCGAATGACGACGTTCGCGAACATCGCCGACGCCGGGGATCAGATGGCCCCGCTGCTCGCGGACCTACCTACCGATTCGATGTTGATAGCGATCATGCCCAGTGGCATCGCGGTGGCCTGCCGCATCGCCAAGCGCACGCGGATGGAAGTAGGTGCAGCGTTCATTACGCGCGACGATGCTGGAGTTCAGGTGGCGGAGTTGCCGCCCGTCGAAGGGCGGACGGTGGTGGTCGTGGACGACGGCATCGAGACCGGGAGTGCTGCACGCGCGGTGATCGAGGCCGTCCGTGCTGCGGGGGCGGCACGGGTGATCGTCGCAATGCCCGTAATTCCGCAGTCGGTCGAGG
>CAZVWA010000102.1:0-4315 GCA_964631085.1 uncultured Rubrivirga sp. | reverse complement strand
AGTCGACGCCACGGTCGTCATCGTGGCCACCGATGCACCGCATGCGGCATCGCTGCTCGCCGATGCGGGCGTGGACACCGAACTCAACACCGGCGCCAACTCCGTCACCACCTGGTACCACGCAGTCAGCACTGAGTCGTTGCCTGAACCGCTGGCCGGTGGCCGAAGCGTGCTCTCGGTAAATTCCGACAACTCCGGCCGGGTCATCAACACTGTCCCGCTCACCTACGCCGTGCCGAGCTACTCACCTGACGGTTCGATCCTGATCTCCACGTCCACCCTAGGAGTAGACGATTCGGTCGAGGCCGAATCTGCTGTTCGTCGTGAACTGGCATTCCTGTACGGCACGGACACCTCCACCTGGGAACGCATCGGTCAGTACGCGATCGGATACGCGCTGCCCTCGATGCGGGGTCCGTTGACAATCGGATCCGCACCGGCGCAGGGCCCGGTGGTCCTCGCCGGTGATCACCGAGCCACCGCGAGCATTCAGGGGGCCATGGTGAGCGGGCGGCGAGCCGCCGACGCGGCCTTCAACCGGCTCGGCGTGGTGCTGCCCGAGGAACGTAGGCTTACCGCATGAGCGTTGCCGAATCGACCCTCGCCATCGAGCAGGTGGGATTCGGCGCCCAGACCATCGGCTATCAGGCCGGTTGGGACCTCCAGCGTGAGACGCACGCGCGCGTTGCTGCCGGCGGACAAGACACAGTTCTGCTGCTGGAGCATGAGGCCGTCTACACCGCCGGCCGACGCACCGAAGATTTCGAGCGCCCCTTGGACGGCACCCCCGTCGTCGATGTCGACCGGGGCGGCAAGATCACCTGGCACGGACCCGGCCAACTAGTCGGCTATCCGATCCTGCGGCTGCCCGATCCGATCGACGTCGTCGCTTACGTGCGCCGCATAGAGACGATGCTCATCGAAGTCTGCGCCGAATTCGGCGTCACCGGAACACAGGTGGAAGGCCGAAGCGGTGTGTGGGTCCAGGCCGACGAGCGCGGACCGGACCGAAAAGTCGCCGCAATCGGCATCCGAGTCGCGCAAGGTGTCACGATGCATGGATTCGCCTTGAACTGCGATTGCGATCTCACGGCATTCGACCGCATCGTCCCGTGCGGGATATCCGATGCGAGTGTGACCTCCTTGTCCAAGGAACTCAATCGTGATGTTTCCGTGGCTGAAGTCCTCCCCCACGTCATGACTCGATTGACGTCTCTGACCGGAGGTAAGGCATGAGTGTGTACTCAGGTACCAACTCCGAGGGCCGCAAACTGCTGCGCATAGAGGCACGCAACGCCGAAGTCCCGATCGAGCGCAAGCCACCGTGGATCAAAACTCGCATGCGTACTGGACCCGAGTATCAGCGAATCAAAGAACTCGTCGGCAGCGAAGGCCTGCACACCGTGTGCCAAGAGGCTGGCTGCCCCAACATCTTCGAATGCTGGGAGGACCGCGAGGCGACCTTCCTCATCGGCGGCGAGCAGTGCACGCGACGCTGCGACTTCTGTCAAATAGACACCGGCAAGCCCGAACCTCTCGACACCGACGAACCGCGTCGAGTAGCGGAGTCCGTGGAGAAGATGGGTCTTCGATACGCAACAGTCACGGGAGTGGCGCGCGACGATCTCGAAGACGAGGGCTCGTGGCTGTACGCGGAGACGGTTCGCCAAATCCACGGCCTGGGCATCGGCACCAAGGTCGAACTTCTGATCCCGGACTTCTCGGCCAATCCGACTCACCTGGGCGCTGTGTTCGATGCCGCCCCCGAGGTTCTCGCCCACAACGTCGAAACCGTCCCGCGCATCTTCAAGCGGATCCGTCCCGCCTTCCGATACGAACGCAGCCTGGACGTCCTGACGCAAGCGCGAACCGTAGGGCTCGTGACCAAGAGCAACCTCATCTTGGGAATGGGTGAGACGCGTGAAGAAACCGAGCAGGCGCTGCGCGACCTTCACGATGCCGGCTGCGAGCTGATCACCATCACCCAGTACCTGCGCCCGACCTCGCGCCACCATCCGGTCGAGCGCTGGGTCCACCCGGAGGAATTCGTCGAACTAGCCGATGTCGCCACGGAGATCGGATTCTCCGGTGTCATGAGCGGACCGCTGGTGCGGTCGAGCTACCGCGCGGGCCGGCTCTACGAACAGGCACTCCAAGCCCGCGAATCCGGGGCTGCCGCGAGCATCACCGTCACATGAGTGCCCGAGTCGTCGCGACCCATGTCTGGCCGTCCGACATAACCGAGCCCGTCTCGGTGGACACCCTCGAACTGGACTGGGGTGGACCTGTGGGTGATCGTCACCACGGCGAACTCATGGCCTCCGACACTCGGCAATCGAAGGTATTCCCCCGTGGAACCACGATCCGCAATCACCGACAACTTTCCATCGTCGACTCCGGAGAACTCGCGCAAATAGCCGACGCCCTGGGAATACCTCACATCGAACCGGGAATCATCGCGGACAACATCTGCACCGAGGGCATCGATGCACTCACCGACCTGCCTCGCATGACCCGTCTGGCTTTTCCCTCCGGTGCAGTGGTCATGCTGGGTGGCCCCAACGCCCCGTGCGTCATCGCCGGCAGCATGCTCGAGCGAGCCTACGGATCTCGCCCCGAGGCGTTCCCCAAGGCCGCAATCGGACTTCGCGGGGTCACGGGCTGGATCGAGCACCCCGGCACCGTGCGACCCGGCGACGCCGTGACCGTACTTCCGCCGGACTAGGCTGCCGGCTCATGGGCAAGATCAAATCCAGCCTCGCAGCCATCGGCCAAAACTGGGCGATGACCCAGCGTGTTTACAAATTCCTGTGGGCCGAAGTCCTTGGCATCGTGCTGGCGACAATCCTCGTCGTCGCCGTTCCGGTAGCGGTCTTCGTCAACTGGCTGACGGCAGTCCTGGTGGCTCTCCCCCTCGGATTGCTCGCCGGGACCTTCTGGTTCAGTCGACGCGCCATGAAGGCCGCCTACGCTCGCATCGAGGGGCAACCGGGTGCTGCAGCAGCCGTGATCGAATCGCTGCGCGGCAAGTGGGCGGTCACACCCGCCGTTGCCGTCAGCCGCAACGAGGACATGGTCTCGCGGGTCGTCGGCAAGCCCGGGGTCATCTTGGTCTCCGAGGGGGCGGCTTCCCGCGTTGGACACCTGCTCGCCAACGAGCGGAAAAAGACCGCACGCTGGGTCCCGGACATCCCGATCTACGAAATCCAAATCGGCGATGACGACGGCCAGATTGCCCTGGGCAAGATCCAAAAGACGCTCGGCAAGTTGCCCAAGAATCTGCGTGGCAGTGAGGTAACCGAGGTCCGGCGCCGCCTCGAAGCCCTCGGAAATGCCCAGCAATCGATGCCGGTGCCCAAAGGCCCGATGCCAACGAGCCCACGACAGGTGCGCAGGCAACGCCGTTAGCACTCGGCCGTACGGGGTGATCTGGGCGACCTCCCCCTCACCGAACCCGAATGACTCGCGTATTGGCCAATCGGTCGTGCACTCCTCGGCCGTCGTCGTCGTAGACCACCGCCGGCAGCACGAGGCAGATCAGCAAAGTCCGGACCACGACCCGCCACAGCGGTAGCCGGCCATCGTCGATGGAGACGACCCGCAGGCCCACGATCCGCTGACCGAAGGAAGCTCCGGTCAGCCACGTGAGCAGCGTCACTTCGAGGACGAAAATAGCCAACGTGGCCAGCATCGACCCATTCGAGCCGTAGGGGAACGCGGGGAAGGCAAGGAGCGCGACCAGAATGCTGGCGAACCAATCGATGAGGAAGGCGATGATTCGCCGTCCGAACCAGGCCCGCTGCTCGTGCACGGGGACAACGGTATTGGCCCCCCGGTTAACACCCCCGAAACAGTCGAGATACCCGGCCGATACGCCCCTTGCCTAGATTTCTCCCAGATCCGGTGGCAACGGGCCGCCGAGCGAGGCGATGCACGCGAGTGCAGGAGGTGGAAATGTTCAGCAATGCTGACGAGGTCCTGAAGTACATCAAGGACAACGGAGTGGAATTCGTCGATGTCCGATTCGTCGACCTTCCGGGCATCATGCAGCACTTCAATGTGCCGGCCAGTTCCTTCGGGATGGCGGCCTTCGAAGACGGCCTGATGTTCGACGGCTCGTCGATCCGAGGCTTCCAGTCCATTCACGAGTCGGACATGAAGTTGATCCCCGACCCCCAAACTGCGTACATCGACCCGTTCAGGTCGGCGAAGACGCTGGTCATGAACTTCTCCATCCGCGATCCCTTCACCAACGAGCCCTACAGCCGCGATCCGCGCAACGTCGCGGCCAAGGCCGAGGCATACATCGCTTCGA
>CAZVWA010000101.1:0-4406 GCA_964631085.1 uncultured Rubrivirga sp. | reverse complement strand
GAGAAGGCGGCTACGTCGGATCCGGATTCGGGAACGGTACGCCTGCTGTCGGGTGGTGTGCACGCTGTGGGCAAGAAGATCGTCGAAGAAGCCTCCGAAGTCTGGATGGCGGCCGAGCACGAGGGTCCTGAGCGCACGGCGGAGGAGATCGCCCAACTTCTGTACCACGTCCAGGTAATGATGCTGGCTGCTGACGTCAGCCTCGATGATGTCTACCGGAGGCTGTAGTGAGCACCCTTCGTGTAGCCGTTCCCAACAAGGGGCAACTCGCCGAGCCGGCCCGCGCCATGCTGACCGAGGCCGGCTATCTCAAGAACGCGGGTTCGCGGGACCTCGTGGTTCACGATCCCGACAACGATGTCGAGTTCTTCTTCCTTCGTCCTAAAGACGTGGCGATCTACGTAGGCGAGGGCACGCTTGATCTCGGTATCACCGGACGCGACATGCTCGTCGACTCCGGTGCGGATGCCGTTGAGCGAGTAGCCCTCGGTTTTGCGCCGTCCACGTTCCGCCTCGCTGCGCCGAGGGGAACGGCCGCCAGCGTCGAAGATCTGCAAGGTCTGCGTATCGCCACGAGCTACGCAGGCCTGTTGGACACCTGGATGCAGCAGCATTCGCTCGACGCACGCGTCGTCAGGCTGGACGGCGCCGTGGAGAACGCAGTGGCGCTCGGTGTCGCCGATGCCGTCGCCGATGTCGTCGCCACCGGCACCACCCTGCGCCAGGCCGGGCTGGAGATCATCGGGGAACCGCTCATGCAGTCCGAAGCGATCGTCATCTGCCGCGATGCCGATCCGTCGCGCGACGCCCAGAATGTGAGAACGTTCCTGCGACGCCTGCACGGTGTGATGGTTGCTCGCTCGTACGTCTTGGTCGACTACGACATCCCCAACGAATCCCTCGAGCACGCGTGTGCGGTCACTCCAGGCATCGAGTCGCCAACCGTGTCACCCCTGCACGATCAAAACTGGTCGGCGGTGCGGGCGATGGTTCCCAGCGTGGATGCGCACCGGGTCATGGATGAGCTCTACGAACTCGGCGCCCGCGGGATCCTCGTCACCGATATCCACGCCTGTCGTCTGTGACTCGCCTTCCGCCAATGGGCGCCTGAGCGAACTAGTGCACTGTCTGGTTGCGTCTGAGGTAGAACACAGTCGGCAGTTGGAGCAGCGCTATAGCGGCGAGCAGGGAAAACACCAAGGTCCACGAGTCCAGCGCGTCCATGATTGCGCCCATGACGAACGGGCTGAACGCGGCAACGGAATAGGTGACAGTGAATGCCATCGCCGTCAATCGAGCAGAGCCCGCAGCGTCGGCGGCATATTCGCTGAGTAACCCGAGGGACATCGCGAAGCCTCCGGACAACGTGATGGACAGGGCGATGAGTACGAGCGGGGGCACGAACGTCGGGACGAATGCGATTGCCAAGAGAACCACGGAGCAACCAACCACTGTGGCGCCGAACAACGTCCGGCGGTAGCGCGTGCGGTGCGACAGCGTCGGAAGCGTCAATCCGGCGACGATGCCCGATGCTGTGAACACTCCGAAGTACAGACCAGCGGTTTCGGGTGTGTAGCCGCGCTCGGCGTAGGACGGGGCTGTCCACGCAAGCATGCTGTAGAAGATCATCGAGTTCAGCGCCATGAAAGCGGTCAGTGCCCACGCGGTGGAGCTTCGCCAGGGAAGGTCACGAAGTCGAACCGGTGTGGCGGCCTTGTCGTGCGGGGAGTGGTCCCGCTCAAGAATCAGCCATGCGATCAGTGCTATCGCCGCCGGCAGTGCCCAGAACGCCAACGCGCGGTTCCAGCCGCCCAAGAGTTCAGCCAGCGGCAGAGTCAACGCCGCACCGAGGGCAGCTCCTCCCATCATCGCCGCGGTCCATAGCGAGGTTGCGATTCCCATGGACTTGGACAGTTGCTCGCGAACGATCCCGGGCACCAATCCGCCGAGGATTGCGATCGACAGTCCGGCCAGCAGTGCGGAAATGAACAGCGTGATGGCGATGGCTCCGGCGAAGCGAAGCGCCATCCCGATGACCATGGCGACGAGACCCAGGCTGACGGCGTGGGTGCGACCGATGCGTCCGGCCATGCGCGGAACTACGAGTGCGAAGACGCCCATGCCCAGCACCGGGACTGTGGTCAGCGCGCCGATGAATGCGTCATTCCAGCCGGTCTCGGCCTGAATGGTCGTGGCAACCGCAGGCAGGCTCGACAACGCCAGTCGCAGGTTGACGGCCACGAGCACAACAACGGACAGCACCGCGACAGCTGAGCGTGCAACAGAGGTAGACGCAGGAGTCGACGACGGGCTCGCAGTGGACTGGGTCACCGGGGGATTGTTGCGCCTAGGCTCCCGATATGGGTGACGGGGCCGGTGCAGGCGTGTCCGGAGAGGGGCGGACGCTTGCAGGACCGGGTGGATTCGCGAGCGACGACGGCGCCCCGGACTTCGCGATCAGGAATGCTCGCTCTCCCGAAGACCGCGCCCAGGCGCTTCGGACCGGCCGGGTTCTCGTAGCCGTCGTGGCCGATGCAGATGAAGTCGACGAAAGCGGCGCGGATAAGTCCAGTCACATGTCCGTGGTGTCGATGCTTGCCGGCGATGGGCGCCGAGGGCTGCTGGTTTTCACCGGTCTGGACTCGCTGCTCGTGTGGAATTCGCAGGCCCGACCGGTGCCGGTCTCCGGCAAGGACGCCGCCGCCGCGGCGATAGACGACGGCTGCGAGGCGCTAGTGATCGACGTTGCCGGACCCACGAGCGCCGTGGTCCAGGAGTCGGATGTCGTAGCGATCGCCGGTATCGATCCGCTCGACCATGCGGCTTCGATGCTCGCCGAGTTCGTGGAGGCGGAGTCCGTCGTTGTTGATCGAGACTCCGCCAGGCTCCGAGTCATGGTTAAAGCGCACCTGGCCGAGGATGTCGCAGCGAACATCCCGGCGCGGGTCTTCGCGTTGGTGCCGGCAGGGGTCGAAGTCGTCGCCGTCGACTCGAGGTAGGTGCAACTACAGGACGGGCCCGGTCCAGCGCTCACCGGGACCCTCGCCGGGGGCATCGGGGACGGTGGACGCTTCGCGAAAGGCACGCTGGACTGCAGTCAGGCCGTCGCGCAGCGGGGCGGCGTGCATCGAACCGAGATCGGGGGCACTGGCGGTTACCAGCGCTGCGAGGGCGTTGATGAGAACCCGGGCTTCGGCCAAGTCCGCCTTGCGAGGAGAGCCGTCGTCGGTGGTCGACAGCCCGCACGCCACGGCCGATGCGGTCATCAAGTGCATAGCGACGGTGAGAACCACTTCGACCGCCGGCACGTCCGCGATATCGGGGATCTGGTCCGCAGAGGACGAGGACGAAGGGGAGGAGACGGAGGAGGCAGAGGGGGTATCGCTCACGGCTGCTACCCTTCCACTTCTACGGTCGCGGGCCTCGCCCGGGATCGCGCAAGCGGAGCCTGACTCCCACCTGACGACTCCCGGTCGCTCGGGTCCGACACATCGTCGACGCATGTCGGCTTGATCGTGTCTTCCAGGACCTCCGCCTGCGCTGCAGCGGAGGTCTCGTCGTTTCCGCGCAGTAGGCAGACGGCTGCGCCAACCGGAGCAGCAGTTCAGAACATCAGCAAGGAGGCGCCATCAGCGTCGAAACCCGGATCAACGACCGGATCCGCGTCCCCGAGGTACGCCTCGTCGGACCTAACGGTGAGCAGGTAGGAATCGTCCGCATCGAAGACGCCCTTCGGCTCGCCGTCGAGGCCGATCTCGATCTCGTCGAAGTCGCACCCATGGCCAAGCCACCGGTGTGCAAGCTCATGGACTTCGGCAAGTTCAAGTACGAGGCCGCCCTCAAGGAGCGCGAATCTCGGAAGAACCAGACGCACACGATCATCAAAGAGATGAAGCTTCGACCCAAGATCGACCAGCACGACTACGAGACCAAGAAGGGTCACGTCGAGCGGTTCCTCAAGGCCGGGGACAAGGTCAAGATCACGATCATGTTCCGTGGCCGCGAGCAAAGCCGGCCCGAGCTCGGTCTTCGACTCCTCGCGAAGTTGGCGGAGGACGTCGAGGAACTCGGTTACGTCGAAGCCAACCCCAAGCAGGACGGTCGCAACATGCTGATGGTGCTCGCGCCGCACAAGCGCAAGTCCGATGCGTCGCGCAAGGCCAAACCGGAAGCAGAAGTAGCAGTCGAGTCCGACGCCTAGCGCCGAACACCCAAGAACCTAGGAAAACAAGACGCCATCGAGTCGCCAGCAGGCTCGAGGAAACGAAGGAGGGCCCGATGCCCAAGCAAAAGACCCATAGCGGTGCCAAGAAGCGGTTCAAGGTGACCGGTTCGGGCAAGCTCACCCATGAGCAGGCCAATCGTCGCCACCTCATGGAGAGCAAGTCCAGCAAGCGCACCCGTCG
>CAZVWA010000100.1:1528-4489 GCA_964631085.1 uncultured Rubrivirga sp. | reverse complement strand
CCGCATCTGCAGGTGATCGTCGTTCTTCACGGAAACGAGGAGGACGTCGCTCGCTTTGCGCCGTCCGTGCGTGAAGCGCTCGATGGGTGGGATGGTGAGTGGGTGGTCATCGGCATGCCGGCCGAGCAGACGTTGGGGCACGCTTTGGCCGCCGCAAGCGCCCGAGCGGATGGCGAACTCCTGACCAAGATGGATGACGACGACTTCTACGCATCAACGCACATCTGGGATCTCGTCCTCGCACGGATGTATTCCGGTGCCCAGGTTGTCGGCAAGGCATTGGACTGGATCTACCTCACTGCAGCGGATACCACCGTGTTCCGGCCGACGTATCCGGCGGAGAGGTTCGCGAAGTTCGTTGCGGGTGGAACCATGCTCATCTCTGCTGGGGATCTTGCCGAAGTTGGTGGGTGGCGGCCGGTACCGAAATCGGTCGATCGGGCACTCCTCGATCGAGTCTTGAACTCCGGGGGCTTGGTGTACCGCACGCACGGACTCGGCTACGTCTACGTGCGAAATGCGGCCGATGGCTCGGGCAACACCTCGCAGGTGAACGAGGATCACTTCCTCACCAAGACCACGGCGACATACCCGGGCTTGCTGCGCTCGTCGTCGCTCGGCACCGAGAGTGGATCACAGTGACCACTCACCACCCGAGCGTCAGCGTCATCATGCCGATCGTGAACGAGGAGCGTCACCTTCGAGCATCGGTGCAGCGAGTCCTCGATCAGGACTATCCCGGCACTCTTGACATCACGTTGGCCGTAGGTCCAAGTCACGACAACACCACGCAAGTGGCGGCAGACCTTTCCCAGCAGTTCTCGAACGTGAACGTAGTCGACAACCCGAGCGGTGCCACGCCCACGGGACTGAACCTTGCGATCAACGCATCGTCCGGTGACGTAGTGGTTCGGGTGGACGGACACGCGATGATCCCGAGTGACTACGTACGTACGGCGGTCGACGTTCTCGAACGCACCGGTGCCGACAACGTCGGTGGCGTCATGGCCGCGGAAGGTACCGGCGATTTCGAGCGTGCGGTCGCGGCGGCGATGACCTCGAAGTTCGGAGTTGGCGGTGCGTCGTTCCACGTGGGTGGGGACGCAGGTCCGGCTCTGACCGTCTACCTCGGTTGCTTCCGGCGTTCGGCACTCGAGCGGGTCGGTGGATACGACGAGACCATGGAACGGGCGCAAGACTGGGAGTTGAACCTGCGAATCCGCAACACCGGTGGCGTTGTCTACTTCACGCCCGCATTGCACGTCACCTATCGCCCACGGCACACACTCAAAGCTCTGGCCCGCCAGTACTTCGACTATGGACGCTGGCGTCGTGAGGTGGCGCAGCGTCACCCGGACACGATTTCGATCCGCTATCTGGCTGCCCCCGTGACCGTGGCGGCGGTGGTGGGTGGGCTCGGGTTGTCTTGTGCTGGTGCCATCGCCGGACAGCGAGGGCTCACCGTGCTCGGTTTGATGCCCGCCGGTATCTATGGGCTCGGCAACCTCATGGCATCGGCGGGAGTTGCCGTGAAGTCCGGCGATCGAAATATCGCCACGCGACTCCCCGCCGTTTTTGCCGTGATGCACGGCGCTTGGGGGGCGGGATTCATTCGCGGGGGAGCCGGTCGCTGATGGGACTCCTCGGCCGGATCAAGGAGCGAATGGCAGGCTCCAGCGGCAGCTCTATGCGATGGACGATCATCACGTCCGCGCCGAAGGGCGAGGCCGGCGAGCAATGGGGTGATACCTGGTTCGCACGCGATCTCGCTGCTGCATTAAAAGGTCTCGGTCAGCAAGCAACGGTTGTCTCGCGGGCCGGGGCGGCCTCACCGCAGCGCACACACGATGACGTCGTCGTCGTACTTCGTGGTCTTCGGGGGCTCGAGCCGCCCCCTGATCGCTCGGGTGTGTGGATTCTGTGGGTCATTTCGCACCCCGAACTCGTCACAGAAGATGAAGCCCGGTCCTACGACGCCGTGTTTGTAGCGAGTCGCACCTGGCGGGTTCCCGGTGGTGTGCCGTCGATTCCGCTGTTGCAGGCCACCGCACCGAAGCGTTTCCACCCCGATGTTGCCGCTGCTGATTCGGGTGCCGGCGTGCTCTTCGTCGGGTCGACCCGCGGACAGTTCCGTCCGGCTGTTCGCGGGGCGCTCGCATCATCGCGCGCCGGAGACTTGGTCGTATACGGAGTCGGCTGGGAGGAGTTCTTGCCGCCGGAGAAGGTGAGCGGTGAGTTCGTCGCCAATGACGAACTCCCGGCCACGTATGCGGCCGCTGCGATCGTGTTGAACGACCACCATCCTGAGATGGCGGCAGACGGATTCCTTAGTAACCGCCTGTTCGACGCAGTAGCCACCGGAACGCGCGTTCTCAGTGACCATGCCGAGGGTCTTCACGAGGTGTTCGGTGAAGCTGTGACCGTGTTCAACGATGAAAATGACCTCGTGGAACTTCTGCAAGCGCCCATCGACGCCGTCTTCCCCGACGCGAATGAGCGCCGGGCGGCGGCAATGCGCATTGCTCGGGAGCACTCGTTCGATGCGCGGGCACAGGTTCTCCTCGACCATGCGCGAGGACTGCGAGGGAGTCGATGAGCGGAGATCCACTCGTCAGTGTCGTGCTCATCGGCTACAACGATGCGGCGCGAATCACGCGGGCGTTGGATTCGATTCGGCGCCAAACTCTCCGGTCTATCGAGATCATCGTCGTCGACGACGCCTCCACCGACGCAACTGCCGAAGTCGTCGAGTCCATTGCAGCAGTTGATGCGCGTGTGCGTTTCCTCCAGCGCGCTGAGAACTCCGGGGGTTGCAGCGCCCCCCGAAATGACGGCCTCGCCATCGCTCGTGCGCCGTGGGTCATGTTCTGCGACTCAGATGATGCGTACGAACTCCACGCATGCGCCACGCTGTTGCGAGCGGCAGAGAAGTGGGATGCTGATCTTGTCTGCGGCACGGCC
>CAZVWA010000100.1:0-1428 GCA_964631085.1 uncultured Rubrivirga sp. | reverse complement strand
AGAGAATCGGACTGATCCAGGCCAGTGTCTATATCTGGAACGTCGATCGACTAGCCGAGGAAGCGTCGATAACTCAGGGTCGCATGCAACAGCGCAACGTCGTCGACCGCATCGAGATAAATCGTCGGATGGATGCTCTCCTGGCGGAATCATCTGAGGAGTTGCGCCTAGCCAAGGACATCAAGTTCCTGCGTCATGAGGGATACCTCTATTTGTCTGCGATCGGAGAGAACCCTGACATCTCTGCCGCCCAGACCATGGTGGACGTTTTCAGTCAATACGTCGCAGGAGTCGATGCACGCGCGTTCGCGCACATTCGGCCCGCGTTGCGTGTGGCTTGCTATGCACTACTGAATAACGAACTCGACCTACTTCGACGAGCAATGAGGTGGGAACGATGGGCATCGGTCGTAGACACCGTCGTTGTTCGTGATGGCTCCGGGGGTGATGCGCGTGACTACTGGCGTTCACCGGACCAACGAGCGGTACTCGGACTCCAGGAGCGAGAGTGGTTAGACGTCTCGCACCTGAAGTTGCTGGACATGCCCTTCTCGGTGCGCCGGTACTTCCACGAACTCCGCGAGATTTCGGTTTCTCGTGCGACGGTTAACGTGACAATCGATACGACCGACTTCGCCTCGGATCTGGTGTCGGACGTTCAGGCCCACCTTGTGTGGTCCGATCGCATGGGCACGGTTATCGCCTCCCTTCCGCTGGCCGCGAGTGCCAGGGAGGAGGGCGGCAGGGTGCGGTGGCGTGGTTCGGGACCTGTGACGGCGCATATTCAGCGGCCACTGATGAAGCCGGACAAGGGCTCGGTCGGGGTGCGCCTAACGCGAGGTGCGGAGGTCAACACGACGGTCGTTCGTTCCCCCGTGGTAGACGTCGATGGCGTTTTCGTGCCCATTCCCAGCGTTGCGTTCGCCGACCGCCCCGCGGGGGCGCTGCTGCTGCCCGGCGAGCGCGCGTCCGTGGGCTGGCAGCCCGGGGGACTTGCGAGCGGTCCGGTGGCCTGGGGGCGCAGGGCCGGTCATGCAGTCCGCCGACGACTTCCGGGCTCGAATGAGGAGTTGTATCGAGCCCGCAAAGCCCTGCTGCCCGGATCGGTGGATCTGGCCACGGACCGACCGCTGGTTGCCTATCTGCCGGCCCCCTCGGCGGGTGGACCCCGCTCGTGGCCTATGGACTTGACGGCTTGGGATGAGCTCATGGCCGACGTCTGTTACCTCGCGGTCGCCGGCGATGTCAGCGAGGCCGTTCCGACCCGTCTGTGGGGTTCGATCCGCGATGCCCGCGCATTGCCTTTGGGTCAAATACTGGACGCTGCAAGACTCATCATCACCGATGATCCCTCTTTCGTCGATATCGCCGGTCCGTCGATCGTGTTCCGACCCGACGACGGCGCCTCGCGTTACCTCCTCCCGGATC
>CAZVWA010000099.1:3194-4526 GCA_964631085.1 uncultured Rubrivirga sp. | reverse complement strand
TCTGTGCTCAACCAGGCTGGCTGAGCCGTACTGGACGCCTTCCGGGTGTCCAGGCTGCTACTTCGGGGGAAGCACGCAGCAAGGGGAAAGGCTACCGGAGGTGGAATTCCTCCCTAAGCCAGGGTGATCCAGACCTTTCGCAGCGGCTCGGTCACGGTCCAGGTGGTCCGGGCCCCCATGGGCAGCAGGCCCACGACCCCGGGGGCTAGCACGATGCGGCCCCCCTCCTCGCAGGTGACGGTTCCCGCCCCCTGGAGCACGACGAAGACCTCCTCGACCTCGACGTCGGTCGAGGTGCCCACCGAGTGTTCCCACACCCCCACCTCCATGTCTCCTTGGCTGGCAACCGCCGTCACCGCTGTCGTTACCTCCCCAGACGGGTTTTTCTCCTGCTCTAGGGGTGAGTGCGAGAGCGCGACGCCCGATGCGTCAAAGGACCGGATCATGACCCGAGGCTACGGCCACACGTGGGCGTGCAGCGCTCTAGTCGGCCGAGCGGAGAGTCCGTGTCTGTGTTTGTCGTGCATTCCACTGACTCGGTGGCGGGTATCCCACTTCCTCGAGGACAAGAGGGTGCGCAGGCATCACCGTGACGCCAGCCTCGCGAGCACGCTGGTCCAGTGCTTGGCGCGGGTAGTGCACCGGTCGCTTGCCTTGACCCACCGGGATCAAAGCCCCCACGAGGCTGCGGACCATGGAATGGCAGAAGGCGTCGGCCTTCACCTGCATAACGGCCGTTCCGAGGCCGCTCACCGGATCGACCTGCCGCTGCCATCGAAGCTCGAGGATCTCGCGAATCGTCGAACCGTGTTCTTTGAGCTTGCAAAAGCTCGTGAAGTCGTGTTCACCGATCAAGGTGCTGGCCGCATCATTCATCGCGTCGATGTCGAGTTCGGAAGACAGGGCCAACTGATACCGCCGCATGAGCGGATCGGGGCCGCGCGAATCATCGCTGACCGTGTAGGAATAACGACGCCAGAGTGCGGAGAATCGAGCATCGAAATCGCCGGAAACCACATCCAAGCCAGTCACCCGGACGTCCCCGGGCAGGGCACGATTAATCCGGGAGATGCCCAGATGCTGCGCTGCATTCGAATCGAAATGCGCCACTTGGCCGCGTGCGTGCACGCCAGCATCCGTTCGACCGGCGCACGTGAGGTCGATCTGCTCACCGGTGAGTTGCCCCAGTACGCGGCTCAATTCACCCTCGACCGACCGAAGTTCCCTTTGCCGGGCCCAGCCGTGGAATTCGGTTCCGTCGTAGGAGATGAGCAAACGGAAACGAGTGGCCGTTCCACCGGGGGAATCGACCACTCGTACTCCTGGAATTGT
>CAZVWA010000099.1:0-3094 GCA_964631085.1 uncultured Rubrivirga sp. | reverse complement strand
GCTTCTTCGGCGTCAGACTCCGCAGCGACGTCCTCGGCTGCCGCTTCTTCGGCGACTTCCTCCGAAGCGACGTCTTCCGCAGCGGCAACCTCCTCCTCCTCGCGCTCCTTGGCGGCGCGCTTGGTTGCACCCGTCGCCTCGGAAACGACCTGCTCGAGCATCGGCTCGACCAGCTCGATGACCGCCATCGGTGCGTTGTCGCCCTTGCGGGGACCAATCTTGGTGATGCGGGTGTATCCACCGGGACGGCCGGCATACTGCGGACCGATTTCGGTGAACAATGCGTGCACCACGGACTTGTCACGGATGACGGTCATAACTTTCCGACGAGCGGCCAGGTCACCCCGCTTGGCGAAAGTGATCAGTCGCTCGGCAAGCGGACGCAGGCGCTTGGCCTTGGCCTCGGTGGTGGTGATCTTGCCGTGTTCGAAGAGGGCCGTGGCGAGGTTGGCGAGCATCAACCGCTCGTGCGCCGGACCACCGCCGAGGCGGGGACCCTTGGTTGGCGTAGGCATTATCTGTCTCCTTGTTGCTTTCTCAGCGGATGGTTTCTCGAACCAGCCGCGCTAGAGCTGCTCGTCCTCGGCGAATGCGGAATCGTCACTCTCGCCTGCTTCGAAGGTGTCGTAGTCGTCCTCGTCTTCACCATCGGTGAAGTAGACCGCCGCACCGGGATCGAATCCAGGAGGGCTGTCCTTGAGCGCCAGACCCAGCCCCGCCAACTTGACCTTGACTTCGTCGATCGACTTCTGGCCGAAGTTGCGAATATCCAGCAGGTCCGCCTCACTGCGGGTGATCAACTCACCGACGGTGTGAATGCCTTCGCGCTTGAGGCAGTTGTAGGAGCGAACCGTCATATCCAACTGCTCGATCGGGGTGCCCAACTGCTCGGCGACGAATGCGTCCGTCGGGGACGGACCGATGTCGATGCCCTCGGCGTCGACATTCAACTCACGCGCGAGGCCGAACAGTTCGACCAGGGTGTGGCCTGCCGATGCAATGGCGTCACGCGGACGGATGCTGGACTTGGTCTCGACGTCGAGGACGAGCTTGTCGAAGTCGGTGCGCTGCTCGACACGGGTCGCCTCGACCTTGTAGCTGACCTTCATGACCGGTGAGTAGATCGAATCAACCGGGATGCGGCCAATCTCCTGGCCCGGCTGCTTGTTCATGGCCGCCGGGACGTAACCGCGTCCGCGCTCGACGACCAGCTCGATCTCGAGCTTGCCCTTCGCGTTGAGGGTCGCGATGTGCAGATCGGGATTGTGGACCTCCACGCCCGCCGGCGGCTGGATGTCAGCCGCGGTCACGGCGCCCGGCCCCTGCTTCCGCAGGTACATGACGACCGGCTCGTCGTGCTCGGAGGACACGACGAGTTGCTTGAGGTTCAAGATGACCTCGGTGACGTCTTCCGTGACGCCTTCGACGGTGCTGAACTCGTGCAGCACGCCGTCGATACGGATGCTGGTAACCGCGGCACCGGGGATGGACGAGAGCAGGGTCCGTCGCATCGAGTTACCGAGCGTGTAACCGAAGCCTGGCTCGAGGGGTTCGAGGATGAAACGCGAGCGGTACTCGCTGATCGGTTCCTCGGTGAGGATGGGGCGTTGACTGATGAGCACTGTGTCTTTTCCTTCCCGCGACGACCGCTATATGACGTCGCGTGCTTGACGATCTCCCGGTCCGCGGCCAGACCGGTGTGGTGCTTACTTGGAGTAGAGCTCGACGATGAGTTGCTCTTGAACGGGGGTGTCGATGACCTCGCGCTCGGGGAGCGAGTGGACGATGATCCGCATCTTCGAGGGAACGACCTCGAGCCATGCCGGAACCGTCCGCTCGCCGACCTCAGCGTGAGCGACGACGAAAGGAGTCATCTCTCGCGATGACGGCCTCACCTCGATGATGTCGTTGGGCGAGACTCGGTAAGAGGGAATGTCCACCTTCTTGCCGTTGACCAGGAAGTGTCCGTGGTTGACCAACTGACGGGCCATGTCACGGGACTTCGCAAAGCCCGCGCGGAAGACCACGTTGTCGAGGCGGGACTCAAGGATGCGCAACAGGTTGTCACCCGTCTTGCCCGACTGCCGGTTGGCCTCTACGTAGTAGTTCCCGAACTGCTTTTCCAAAACGCCATAGATGCGCACTGCCTTTTGCTTCTCACGCAGCTGGAGCAGGTACTCGCTCTCCTTGGAACGACCGCGACCGTGCTGACCCGGAGGGTAGGGGCGCTTCTCGAAGGGACACTTCGGGGAGTCGCACTTGCTGCCCTTGAGAAACAGCTTCATCTTCTCGCGGCGGCAACGCTTGCAGTCTGCGTCGGTGTAACGCGCCATAGTTCTGAGTTCTCCTTATTCCTGCGCGCGATCAGACGCGACGACGCTTGGGGGGACGGGTGCCGTTGTGGGGCACGGGAGTGACGTCGGAGATCGAGCCGACTTCGAGCCCGGTCGCCTGAAGCGAGCGGATCGCGGTCTCGCGGCCGGAACCGGGACCCTTCACGAACACGTCGACCTTGCGCATGCCGTGCTCCATTGCCCGGCGAGCGGCGGCTTCGGCAGCCAACTGGGCGGCGAACGGGGTGGACTTGCGGCTGCCCTTGAAGCCGACCTGCCCCGCCGAAGCCCAGGAGATCACCGCGCCCGTGGGGTCGGTGATGGACACGATGGTGTTGTTGAACGTGCTCTTGATGTGAGCGTGGCCGTGGGCCACATTCTTCTTTTCCTTACGACGCACCTTCTTGGCGCCGGCAGTCTTGGGGGGCATATGAGCCTACTTCCTTCTGCGTTCCGTGGACGTTGTGATCGGGGGCTGGCCTGCGAGTGGGCCTAGGCCTTCTTCTTGCCTGCGACGGTCTTGCGCGGTCCCTTGCGGGTCCGGGCGTTGGTATGGGTGCGCTGGCCGTGAACGGGCAGGCCCTTGCGGTGACGAAGGCCCTGGTAGCAGCCGATCTCGACCTTCCGACGGATGTCGGCTGCGACCTCGCGGCGAAGGTCACCCTCGACCTTGAGGTTGGCCTCGATCCAATCGCGCAAAGCGAGCGTTTGGTCGTCGGTCAGATCCTTGGACTTCATATTCGGATCGATACCGGTGGCCT
>CAZVWA010000098.1:0-4614 GCA_964631085.1 uncultured Rubrivirga sp. | reverse complement strand
ACGGGACCCCCGATTGGCCCGAACGGCTCGAAATGCGCCTCCGGGAACTAGAGGTACGTCGCGCGGAGAGGGTCGGGGGTAGCCTTGGGGCCCAGCGCCGCAAGGCGCCCGAGTCTGCTTCCCCGTAGAGAGGTTCGTGCTATGCCCGCCAGTACCTCGTTCGTCGGCCGCGATATGGCCGTCGATCTGGGCACGGCCAACACCCTCGTCTACGTCAGAGGTCGGGGAATCGTGCTCAATGAGCCCTCGGTGGTGGCCATCAACAGCAACTCCGGGGGCATCCTCGCTGTCGGCTCCGAGGCGAAACGGATGATCGGCCGCACCCCGGGAAGCATCGTTGCCATCCGTCCACTGAAGGACGGCGTTATCGCGGACTTCGACACCACTGAGCGGATGCTCCGCTACTTCATCCAAAAGGTGCACCGTCGTCGTCACCTCGCAAAGCCGCGTCTGATCGTGTGTGTCCCGTCGGGTATCACCGGTGTGGAACAGCGTGCGGTCAAAGACGCGGGTTACGCAGCCGGCGCGCGCAAGGTCTTCATCATCGAAGAACCGATGGCGGCGGCGATCGGCGCAGGACTCCCGGTGCACGAACCCACCGGCAACATGGTCGTCGACATCGGTGGTGGAACGTCGGAAGTCGCCGTTATCTCACTCGGTGGCATCGTGACGAGCCTGTCGGTGCGCGTCGGTGGTGATGAACTCGATAACTCGATCATCCAGTACATCAAGAAGGAGTACTCGCTGATGCTCGGCGAGCGCACCGCTGAGGAGATCAAGGTGGCTATCGGTTCGGCGTTCCCGTTGCCCGATGAGCCCCATGCTGAGATCCGCGGCCGCGACCTCGTCACCGGCCTTCCGCGCACCATTGTGGTGTCGTCGGAGGAGATCCGACGAGCGATGGATGAGCCGGTGAACGCGATCGTCGACGCCGTCAAGGCAACGCTGGACCGAACGCCTCCGGAGTTGTCCGGAGACATCATGGATCGAGGCATCGTGCTGACCGGCGGTGGTGCCTTGCTGAAGGGGCTGGACGAGCGCTTGCGGCACGAAACCGGTATGCCGATCATCGTCGCCGAGCGTCCACTTGAGTGTGTGGCACTGGGTTCGGGTAAGTGCGTGGAGGAATTCGAGGCACTTCAACAGGTCCTCGTGTCCGAGCCCCGACGGTAGTCTCGTCAAAGCCGCATGGGGCGGCGACGTTGATCGCACGAGGCGAGGTAGACCGACCACATGCCCTCACGCAGGATCCGAATCGTGCTCGCGACGTTGATCGTCGCGTCACTGACGTTCGTGATCTTGGACCTGCGTGGTGGAGAGGGTCCACTCTCCAGTGCGCGGGCTGCTGTGTCGGCGGTGATTGGCGCGATTCAAGAGGGCGCGAGCACCGTCGCATCTCCCTTCACCAACATCGGCGGTTCGGTCTCTACCTGGCGCAACCAGTCCACGCAGATCGCCGAGCTCGAGGCAGAGAACGCTCGGCTGACCGAGGAGTTGCGTTCCACTCTCTCCGATCGTGCCCGTGCTCGGGCACTCGATGATCTCCTGCGAGTTGCATCGGTGGGTCGCTACCGGGTGACGCCGGCAGAAGTCATCAGTGTGGGACCAGCGCAGGACTTCGCGTGGACCGTTGGTATCGATGCCGGCTCACTCGATGGCATCGAAAAGGACATGACCGTCATCAACGGTGAAGGTCTGGTTGGACGAGTGCTGAAGGTCAACCCGACGACCTCGACAGTTGTCCTCCTCGTGGATGTGTCGTCGGCGGTGGGTGGTCGCGTGGCAACCACGGAAGAGATCGGCATCGTGTCCGGCACGGGCCGCCAGGATTCCCTGGATTTCCAGTTGCTCGATCCACTTGCCGAGTTGGTGATCGGTGATGCTCTGGTGACCTTCGGTTCGCGTGGCGGGCGTCCGTACGCACCGGGAATCCCGATCGGCGAGGTCGTGGACATCACCGGCACCGCGGGACAGTTGGCCCGCGTTGCGACGGTTCGCCCGTTCGTGGATGTTTCGCAGTTGAGCGTGGTCGGAGTGATCGTGCGTCCGCCGCGTGAGGACCCGCGCGATTCGGTCCTGCCGCCGCGGGAGGGCACCGAGGGCAGTGACCAGTCGGCCGACCAGCAACCGATTGACGAAGCAACGGACAGTGCGCCCGGCGAGAACGCGGACCAACCCGCAGATCAACCCGCGGACCAGCCCGTCGATGACGGAGCTGAGACCACGGTGAACGGGGAGTAGTCGGTGCTCTTCCGCCAAATCGTGGTGATCGGTTCGCTGCTGCTCGCCGCTGTGGTCCTACAAACCACGGTCTTGAGCCGGCTCGGGCTCCCCGGTGCCACCCCCGATCTGGTGGTGGTCACCGTCGTAGCCGTCGCCCTCGCCCTCGGGCCCGCCGCCGGCGCGTTGACGGGCTTCCTCGGCGGCGCGCTGCTGGATGTGGCTACTCCTTCGGACTCCATTCTTGGTTTGGCCTCGATCGTGCTTATCGCCGTCGGCCTTGCCGTGGGAGTGGCGGTGGACCGCGAGGATTCCTCGATATGGACCTTGTCGGTTATCGCAGGTGCCGCCTGCGGTGCGGCGGCGCTCGGAACCGCGCTGCTGAGCGCCATCCTGGGCAGCGAGAGGATCATCTGGGCCGTGGTACCCGGTGTGACCCTGACCACAGTGCTGTACGGGCTTATCCTCGGGAGGGTGATGATCCCCCTCGTAGGGGCGCTCTCGCGCAGACTCGTGCCCGAGGCGTTCTTGGACTAGGGGAACAACACGCAGCCCTGGGCCGTCCGACCCCCGGGGCCTAGAGGAAGGCGACGCGCCGACGGGAGGTGTGCATGAGCCAAAGGTCCAACCTTCGGCTGTTCGTCCTCGGGGCGCTCATGGTCTCCCTGGTTCTCACCCTTCTCGGTCGGTTGTTCTACCTTCAGGTACTCACCGGTGAGGAGTACAAGGTCGCGGCCGTGAACAACACGGTGCGCGAAGTGGTCGAACCGGCGGTGCGCGGACTGATCCTCGATCAAGCGGGTCGTCCCCTGGTGTCGAACCGGACCTCGCTAGTCATCACGGTGGACAAGCTCGAACTCGAACGAGCGCCGGAGGGCGCCGACGCCGTCATCGAGCGCCTCGGCGGCATCTTGGACGTTCCGGCCGAAGGAATCGCCGATCGGCTCAAGCCGTGTGGGACCGAAGGCGCCAAGCCGCCACCGGTGTGTTGGAACGGCTCGCCGTACCAACCTGTTCCGATCGCTCAGGACGTTGACCCGCAGATCGCCCTGTCGATCATGGAACAGGGCCAGCGTTACCCGGGTGTGGACGCACGGCTCGACGCGATCCGTGAATACCCCGCGCCCTTCGACGTAAACGCCGCACATCTGCTCGGCTACCTCGGACCGGTGACCGAAACCCAACTCGAGGATCAGGGGCCGACCACGGCCTTCGACCGCCTCCGCCGAACGGACGTCGTCGGCAGGTCGGGCCTGGAGGCCTATTACGACGAAGAAATCCGTGGTAAGCCGGGTGTGACCACCCTCGCCGTTGACACTGCCGGTCGCGTTACCGGAACGCTCGAAGAGTTCGCACCACAGCCGGGTGACTACCTGGTGTCGAGTCTGGATGCTCACCTGCAGTCCGTCGTCGAAGAACAACTCGTCGCGGCCGTTCAGCGGGCGCAACGACAGGGCTATCCGGGTGATTCGGGTGCTGCCGTGGTGGTAGACGTCAAGACCGGACGCATCCTCGCCATGGCCAGCTACCCGACCTACGATCCATCGATCTGGGTCGGCGGTGTCACGCAGAAGCAGTTCGACAAACTCATGAAATCTGGCTCCCTCGCGTCCAATGCCACGCAGGGCCTGTTCGCTCCTGGCTCGACCTACAAGGTGGTCAGCACCATCGCGGCGGGCAAAGAAGGCTTCAATCTCAACGGAAGCTACGACTGCCCGAGCCGTGTCAAGCTTGGTACCCAGGTCTTCCGCAACTACGAGTCGGCTGCGTACGGCGATATCTCTCTCGCACGCGCACTCGAGGTTTCCTGCAACACCGTCTTTTACGGCATCGCGGACAAGATGTGGGAGCGAGCCGGCGGTGACGACGCTGGCCGGGAGGCTCCCGATCCCATCGCCGAGGCGGCGCGGCAACTTGGTCTAGGTGAAGGTACCGGAATCGATCTCCCAGTCGAGTCGGTGGGCCGCATCGCGAGCCGCGAGTTCAAGGCGGAGAACTGGGAACTAAAGCGCGACACGTGGTGCAAGAACGCGGTCGAGGGGTATCCCGAGACTCGAAAGACCGACCCCGAACTCGCGGACTACTTCACCGCACTCGATCAAGAGAACTGCGCGGATGGTTTCCGGTGGCGCGAGGGTGACGCGCTGAACGCATCTATCGGCCAGGGAGACACCGCGGTAACGCCATTGCAGATGGCGATGGTCTACGCCGCGATCGCCAACGGCGGCACGCTGTACGAGCCCCGCATGGTGAAGGCGATCATGTCGGCCGATGGTGACGTAGTGAAGGAGATTCCACCAATCGTCGCCAATGAGATAACCGGCTCTCGAGCCAAACAAGCGATCCGATTCCTGCAACGGACTTTGCCGGGAGTCACTACCGATGGTTCGGGCC
>CAZVWA010000097.1:0-4629 GCA_964631085.1 uncultured Rubrivirga sp. | reverse complement strand
ATATCAACAGCTCTAAAGTCAGGTAATAAACCGCTATAACCAAATGAAGTACCTCTTTCAGTAATGTACACTTTAGCTTTAGGATTAACTTCCTTAATTTTAGTAACTACATGTTCCATTGCCTGTGGTGATAGCCACTGCCCTTTCTTAACATTAATATGTTTAAACCATTTTGCACAAGCTATTACTAAATCTGTTTGTCTACATAAGAATGCGGGTATCTGTATCATATCAATGTACCCTGAAAGTTTTTCTGCTTGCCAAGGTTCATGAATGTCTGTTACTAATTTCACACCAGGGTATGTTCCTTTGATCCATGCAAAAATATCTAAACCTTTATGTATACCTGGGCCTCGTTCAGAGTGTATAGATGTTCTATTTGCTTTATCAAAAGATCCTTTAAAATACCAATTAGTTCTTTCCATTAAAGGAACTAAGACATCGAGTACCTCTTTACAGTTTTCTTTACTTTCTAAGGAACACGGTCCTAAAATGTACTTATCCATAATTCTGTGTATTTAGTTTTGGAAAAGGTTCACTAGGAATTTCTACATTTAAAAAGTTGCATAAAGGCTCCCACCCTAAACCATTTGAAATGTTATATTCCATGAAATGATTATCTTTAAACATTTCTCTAACCTTTTGATTTCTGTCATTAAACCAATTAACCCAAACTGATTTATTTTTTACCATTCCACCAAAGTCTGGTTCAATTAGATTGGTTATCTCTTCACTGGTATATTCTTTATCGTATACATAAGAAAACTCGTCGGCATATAAAGTACCTAATTGTACATGATTAAATTTACCAGGTACATTTCTATTTTCTTTAAAAAACTTATATGCACTATAATGCCATTCATCTGCATTTCTCGTAGTTAAGACATAAGAGTATTCTTTAAGATCTTTAAGTAATTCTAAAGATCCCATAGTAACCCAAGGAAAGTCATCAAAAGTAGAAAAAGGATTAATAAAATTCTCTAGCGAAATTTTCCTCTTAGACATAGAATTATTTCTATCCACGGCATAATATGCATAAGAATGCATAATAGAGTTCATTGGTGTATCACATGTTTGGTGATTACCTCCAATAAGCTTATTAAGAGCTATTCCTACCGATGTTGTACCTGTCTTCCAGGTACCTATACAAAATACTTTTTTATCCATCACAGCTTAAACAGTCCGGATCCATTGCAGTTGCTGCAATATCACCTCGTAATACAGATTCAGTTCTCATGTAATAAAGAGTCTTAATACCTTGCTTCCATGCCTCCATGTGAACCTGGTTAATCCATTTTGGGGATGCTTCTTTAGGAAATGCAAGATTTAAAGAAACTGCTTGGTCTACATATTGTTGGCGAATGCCTGCCTGTTTTACCAACTCTAGTTGATTGATTTCTTTGAATGTTTTAAATACTTCTTTAAACGGAGTGGCTTCTTCAAATTCTGGTACATTTTTACATTTCATTAATTCTCCTCTAACGAAACACCATTCTTCTAAGAACTTAAGATCTTGTACAGATCCTCCATCTGCTAATATTTTATCCCATACTTTTTTATTATCATGGTTGATTTCTTTTAAGTATTTTTCAAGAATTGGATTTTTTCTAATGAAAGTACCTTTGGCAGATTGATCGGTATATATGTTAGCAGGAACTGGTTCAATACCAGCAGAAATACCACCTGCCAATTTTGAATTAGAAACAGTTGGAGCAATCGCTCTTAAGTGAGAATTTCTAAAACCGGTATCTCTGCACCAGAGAGGTTCTCCGTAAGCTTCAGCCAAAGCCCGGCTTGCCCTTTCACTTTCAATTTTGATTTGAGAAAAAATGTTCCTTGTTTCAAATTGAGCCTGTAACCCTTCAAAGGCAATTCCTCTTTGCTGTAAATATGTATGCCATCCTAAAACACCTAAGCCTAACGCTCTTCCTTTTTCGGCAGTTCTAACGGCATTTTCCATACCTCTCATAAACTTAGCCTTTTGGATAAATTCTTCTAAGACACCGTCCAAAAACCAAGTAGCATCATAAATAAGATTTGTGTTTTTCCATTCATCATATTTTGAAAGATTAAGAGAAGATAAACAACATACAAAGGAATGGTTCTCATCACTATGTAAAGTAATTTCGGAACATATGTTAGTCATAAAAACCTTAAGGCCATTTTTCTTATATGCTTCAGGATTTTGTTTATTTACATTACCTCTATACATAATGTAAGGCTGGCCAGTCTGCCTTCTTTTTTGAAGAACAGCAGAATATCTACGACGAGCTTCTCTATCGCCTTCTTCAATTCTTCTCATAAACTTATCAGAAATAATAACACACTGATTCATATTTAAACACTGGCGGTTAATATCCCCCTTAGGTTCTCTTATTTCCAACCATTCCCAAAAATCCCCATGTTCAATGTTTAAGTTGGTACTAGCCGCACCTCTTCTCACAGCACCTTGATTAGTAGCAAGAATAGTAGAATCATTGATCTTAATGAAAGGAACAACGCCATCACTTGTACCGTTATCGGTAATATCGGAACCTGCAGGTCGGATCTGATTATGGCAAATGCCTACCCCTCCTCCGTGTTTTGCTAATAACATCAGCTCCCAGTTCTTATTACCAATATCATTAATTGAATCAGCGACATCAATACCAAAACAACTGATAGGTAACCCTCTTTCGGTACCTGTGTTACTAAGCACTGGAGTAGCTAGGTTTAACCATCCTTTCCAAATATACTTAAAAAACTTTTCTGCTAATTCAGGCCTTTTAAGTCTGTTAGCAACCGTGGTTGATACTCGCCAATATGCATCCCTAGGAGTTTCATTTGCTAAACAATATCCCTTTGATATTGTCTTTAGGTATACTTCGGTATTACCCCATTCTGGGTAATCAACACCTCGCTCCCAACCTAATTCTTTTTCTAATTGTTCTACTGTCATTATTAATTTCTTTAAATCTTACCAAATATCATCCCAGTCATCACCTTCACTAGCCTTTGCATAATCAGTAGGTCTAATTGCAAAAAAGTCAGTGTGTGTATGACCTCCTGTAAGGTGATAAAACCAATCCAAGTTATTCGCAGAATCATGATCATATTCAAATAATGATTCATACCCTAGCTCTTCAAGCTTTTCATTTGTTCTTCTATAAATGAAGTTTTTGAGATCATATGAAGTAAGATTTTCTAAGTCACCTTGTTCAAAGATCTTATCAATATATTTATGCTCCATTTGAATTATAAAAGATGCAGCTTCTTCAATAGCCCCTCTCGCCTCTTCTCTTAATTCAGGATACTCTTCACACATATGGCGGAATAATCGGCAACCCATTTTAGAATGAAGGGACTCATCTCTAACACTCCATTTCATCTGTTGCCCAATTCCTTTAAGAAAGTTTCTCATTTGGAAACTGTATAAGACAGCAAAAGAACTATAAAGGGATACACCTTCAGCAAAAGCCGAAAATATAGCAAGAGATCTTGCAACTTCTTTCCTGGCTTCTGGGTTTGTTTTTAAATCCTCCGGTGTCCAATCGGCTGTTGTTTCCATTAAAAATTCAAAACGATCTGCAATTGATGGCTCATGTAAAAATGCTTCAAAATCTTCAAGACCTAATGTTTCATTTAGATAAGAGTATGCAGTGGCATGGATAGTTTCCTGAGAACCGAACATCATTGCCATTTGCTTAATTTCATGCTTAGGAAACCATTTTGTTACCATCCCGGTCCAATAGTCTGATACTGCACATTCCGTTTGAGCAAAACCAAGTAAAATATTTCCAACCAAATTCCTTTCTGATTCATCTAAATGTTCATTCCAATCTTTAAGATCACTCTGCATTGGGATTTCTGTATGAAGCCAAAAGGCCTGTGCCTGAGGAAGCCAACCTTCTAGGTAATATTCTGGATATTCAAATGGCTTATAGGCAATACGGTCTGAAAATAATTTACTCATCTTATACTTTGATATTTTTTTGACTAAATATGCAACCTAAGTTGCACATTCATATTTAATTGTTTTTTATTTATTTTTGCAAGTTTATGAACAGAATGATTTTAGTTCTCATTTCTTAACTCCTTTTCCATCTCATATGCTTTTTGTTGAAGATCAAAAGATTTTTTCTTATACTCTCGTCGTTGGGAATAAAGACGAGTAAGAACATCTTTAAGAATTGATCTTTCGGTTGAATAAATTGCACCTGTGACAGATACAATTTTATCATTGCCTTTTTCGTTTTCACGTTTCTCAGGATTAACCTTCTTAATAAAACTTTCAGGAGAAATATTCATTTGTCTCATAACCGAAGGGTATAGAGAAGCAAAGTCAAATGCGGCAACTGCATTATGCATACCTGTGATTGGTTCCTTTACAAAGGCACCTTCAAACTGTTCTCTTTTAGATGGAGGTGATTTAGGATCGGCTGCCATTACCAGATTCTTACCTAAAAACTCTCTACATAAAAGAGCTTCAGTAATTGCCACAGGTGACGCAGCTTTAAAGATACTAATTTGACTCATATGAGCAATGGTTAATGCAATATCCATTGTCTTAATCTTTTGGTGAATAAGATAAACCAATGCAGTATCAATCGCATTATAGAAAACATACTTAGGATAATCCTTTTCATACAT
>CAZVWA010000096.1:0-4774 GCA_964631085.1 uncultured Rubrivirga sp. | reverse complement strand
ACATCTTCTACCACCACCGACCCGATCCCGATACGCCGCTGGAAGAGTCGATGGGCGCCCTCGCTACTGCCGTTCAGCAGGGCAAGGCGCTCTACGTCGGAATCTCGTCTTACGGCCCAGCCCGAACCATTCGTGCGGCGCAGATCCTCAAGGACATGGGTGTTCCGTTGCTGATCCACCAGCCTTCGTACTCGATGCTCAATCGGTGGATCGAGGACGATCGACTTCTCGACACTCTGGAAGAGGTGGGTGCAGGCGCGATCACCTTCAGCCCACTGGCCCAGGGAATGCTCACCGACAGGTACGTCGATGGCATTCCCGAGGGTTCCCGGGCGACCGAGGGCAAGTCCTTGGATCCGAACTGGGTGAATCCGGAGAACGCCGAGCGGCTGCGCGGTCTGGCTGCAATTGCCAAGGAGCGCGGTCAGAGCCTGGCTCAGATGGCCGTCGCGTGGACGCTGCGCGATCCTCGGGTGACCACGACCCTCGTTGGTGCTAGTTCAGCGGATCAATTGCGGGAAACCGCCGCGGCCGTCCAGAACCTGGACTTCAGTGAATCGCAGTTGGCTGCCATCGATGGCTTCGCCCTCGAGGGGGGCATCGATCTGTGGCGGCAGCAGTCGCGTTTCGAATAGAGAAATTCGAATAGGGAAATCTGAATAAGGAGACGCGATGGCTCGGCTTCAACTAGCCCTGAACGTATCTGATATCGATGCGGCGGTGGAGTTCTACTCCGCTTTGTTCGGTACCGCTGCGCATAAGCGCCGTCCCGGATATGCGAATTTCGAGATCGTCGATCCTCCATTGAAGTTGGTGCTGTTCGAAGTGGATAACCGCCAGCAGGGGGAGGACAACGCCCTCAACCACATCGGAATCGAGGTGCCGACACCTAGCGATGTGGGGGACCGGGATGCGGCTTTGACCGAAGCCGGCCTGTCGGTGCGTCGCGAAGACGCGGTGGTGTGCTGCCATGCCGAACAGGACAAGGTCTATGTGATCGACCCCGACGGGCTGGAGTGGGAGACCTACGCGGTCACCGACGATTCACCCGACGGCCGGGAACTTATCGATATCCAGGCCTGCTGCTGAAGCACCTCAGGCGGCGGACGCGGAGGTGGATTGCTCTGGAGCCGGCGGCGGCCACGGGTGGTCGGGGTCGCGCCCGGTCAAGAATTTGGCCACTCCATAGACGGCACCGGCGATCGGTACCGCGATGAGGGCACCGACGATTCCGAGTGCGATGCTGCCGGCCGCGATGGCCAAGATGATCGCGAGGGGATGCAAGCTGACGGCCTTGCCCATCACGAGTGGCTGCAGGACGTCCCCATCGAAACTACCCACCACAACCGTCAACAAGATCACGAGCAGGGCGATGACGGGGCCGCGTTCGGCCAAGGCGACCACTGCGGCGAAGAACGTTGCGATCGGTGCACCGATCACTGGGATGAAGGCGCCCAGGAAGACGACTGCCGCCAGAGCAGGCGCCAGTGGGACCTGCATGATCGTCAGCCCGATGAAGACCAAAGTTGCGTCGGCGAGGGCGATGATGACGATGCCTCGCGTGTAGCCGGAGATCGACGACCACGCGATCCGACCGGATGTATCCACCGGTGATGCGACGGACTTCGGTAGCCAACTGATGACCCAGCCCCAGATCTTGTCCGGTGTCATCAGAAAGAAGATCACGCCAAAGAGAAAAACTGATCCGGCGATGATGATGGTGCCGAGATTGCCCAGTTCTCCTGCAGCTGCGCCCACGAAGCCCTTGGCCGCGGTAGTTCCCCAACTCTCGGCTTGGGAGATGACGTTGTTGATGTTGTCGTCGGTCATCTGGAGTGGACCGGTCTTGAGCCATTCTCGAATGTCGGTGAGGCCGGATTCCAGGCTCGCGACGAGTTTGCTGCTCTCGTTAATGGTCGATCGAACCACGATGAACAAGATGGTGACGATGCCCGCAACGATCAGAGCCAGAGCCAAGAGCATGGCGATGACCTTGGGCAACAGTCTGTGCAGGAAGTTCATCACCGGAGTTGTCAGCGCCGTGACGAGCATGGCAAGGAAAAGGGCGATGACGACGGGAAAGATTTGATTCATGACTAGCCCGAGGACGGCAACCCCGGCGAGAAGGACGAGAACACGCCAGGTGATCCCGGCAAGTGTTTGGAGGGTCGCAGGCACTCCGGAAGTCTGTGAATCGTCGGCCATCGTCTACCTCCCTGAGTGGGAAATTAATCGATGCGGACGCTACCGCTCGGTGTGTTGAAGGTGACAGCCGACACTCCACGATCGTCATCGTCTACCCAGGAGATGGCGATGTCGCCTAGGTCAATCCCGCCCGTCAATAGTTCGGCCACCGAGGTCTCATCACCGGAAAGTTCGATGTTTTCGATGGAGATCGATGACTCCCCGTTGTGGACTGCACTCGGATGCTCGGTGTCGGTGCAGTCCCAGTGGACGAAGAACGGAACCTCGGGCCGATCGAGGGTGTCCAAGATGCCAATTTGTTGCCAGCACAACTCGACACCGTCCGGCCGGATTCGCCGTCCCCGAGTGGCGTGACGTCCCAGGCGTTGTTCGACGGGTTGGATGTCGTCGACTGCCAGAACCCAGCTCAGCCAGCCCCCGCCTTCTTCGGCGCGTCGGTGCACTGCCTGCCCAAACGGAGCCTTCAAGGCCGCCGGGTGATCGAGCGCGCTGACGACCTCCACGTACGCACCCCCAGCAAGGGGCAGCGTGAAGTTGCGAGTGCCGAAGGACGGGTGGCGTCCACCATCGACGAACGTCCCGCCGAGGTCGCTACCGATGCGCTGAACGACGTCGGCGATTTCGCTGGTGGTGCAGGCGTAAGACAGGTGGTCGAGCCGCATGGACGCATCTTGCCCAATGCCTTTCGCTCGGCCCGCGGGGGGTCCGGTTGTGGCAGGCTCCTGCCCATGCCCGAGGAGCATGAGGTCGCGGCGGTGGAACCTTCGCAATCAGAACAGGTCCCGCAAGCAAAATTGGATGTCCGCAAGTCCGTGATCCTCGGTGTGATCGGCATCGTGTTCATCATCTTGATTTTCTGGAAAGTCATCCCGCAGATAGGTAGTTACAGCGATGCGCTGGAATCACTGCAGTCGATGACGTGGGGCGCACTTGTTGTCATCGGGGTGACCGTTGTCATCTACCTGGCCGTCTATGGATTCGCTTATCGCGCAGCCGAGCCGCGATTGACGTATCTCCAGTCGCAACAGGTGAACCAAGCGGCCTTCACGATCAGTAACGGCGTACCCGCCGGTGGCGCCGTGGGCCTGGCGGTGCAGTTCGGGATGCTCACCAGCTTCCGGCTTCCTCCCACCGCAGCCACAGCCGCCATCACGGCGGTCAGCATTTGGAGCACGTTCATCAGCTTGGGATTCCCGATCATGGGGGTCGTGGCCTTGTCCATCACCGGCACTGCCGACAGCGTTGCCTGGATGGGGCCGTTGGGTCTGGTGATCTTGGTTGTGATCATCGTTCTGTTCGTCGGAATCATGCGTTCGGCGCCCCTGGCCGACCGCGTCGGCAGCATCGGTAACAGGCTTCTGAGCCCCCTGACGAATCACGTGGCGCGGTTCAAGGATCTCGATGTCTCCGCACCGATTCGCAAGTTCCGCACCGACATGTACGACCTCCTGAAGCGCCGCTGGCTGTGGCTCACCGCGGCGCAGGTGGGAATCAGCTTCACGCAATTCCTGATCCTCTACGCCGCACTGCGCGGGGTAGAGGGATGGGATCAGCCGGGAACGAATCCGATTGCGGCGTTCGGCGCGTATGCCGTGAGCCACATCATGTTGATGGTGCCGATAACTCCCGGGGGATTGGGCACCATGGATGCCCTCATGATCCAGTTGCTGGTGAGTTCCGGAACGGACAAGGGTGCCGCTACCGCAGCCGATCTCGTCTGGCGTGCGACGTCGTACTTCCCTCAGATCATCATCGGACTGGTGGCCCTCATCGCGTGGTACCGGCGGGCCGGGCAAGCTTTCGCGACCCGGAGTGTCGGTGCGAAGGGTGAGGAAGGGACGCACTAGTGTTTGGCTCGACCCGGTCGTCGCGGGAGGGGAAGCCTTCGGCGGCCGGGTCCTTTTCTTTTCTACGTACCGTCTACGAAACCCCGGTTTACGAAATGCCGGTTTACGAAATGCAAAGACCGTGAATCATCGGCAACCGTTTAGACGCTTCGTCGCTATCGGAGACTCCTTCACCGAAGGTCTCGATGACGAACTCCGATTCGATGGTCGACACCGCGGCTGGGCGGACCGTGTCGCCGACCTACTCGTTACTCGCCAGCAACTCGATCGCATCGAGTACGCGAATCTTGCTGTCCGCGGGCGGCTTGCACCGCAAGTGCGCGCGGTACAAGTCCCCCGTGCGATCGAATTGAGCCCGGATCTGGTGTCCGTTGGTGCAGGTGTCAACGATGCACTGCGTCGCGGATTCGATCTCGATGCCGTGGCGACGGAACTGGAATCCAGCGTCCGCGACGTGACCCGAGCTGGCTGTCATGTCCTGGTCTTCGCGTTCGGGGATCCCTCGCGCCGATCGCGGGCGCTGGGCAACATAAGTGACCGGATGCGTGCCTACCGTTCGGCGACGCTAGAAATCGCGAGGGTCTACGGCTGCTCCGTGGTGGATTTTTGGGGCATCGCCCTCTATGACGACGAACGTCTGTGGGCGGAGGATCGCCTTCACCTCTCACCTATGGGGCATCGACTGACGGCCGAGGCCGTTATGGAGGCCCTGGGCCTGGGGA
>CAZVWA010000095.1:0-4983 GCA_964631085.1 uncultured Rubrivirga sp. | reverse complement strand
ATCGGATCGAGGGCTGCCTGTTCGGCAACGGCGAGCGCACCGGCAACGTCTGCCTGGTCACCCTCGGCCTGAATGTCTTCAGCCAGGGCATGGATCCGCAGATCGACTTCTCCGACATCGACCACATTCGCCGCACGGTCGAGTACTGCAACCAGATCCCGGTCCACGAGCGTCACCCCTACGGCGGCGATCTCGTCTACACCGCGTTCTCCGGATCCCATCAGGACGCGATCAACAAGGGCCTGAACGCGATGCGCGTAGACGCTGAGGCCGCGGGCACAGACGTCGACTCCTTCCGCTGGGAGGTGCCGTACCTGCCGATCGATCCGAAGGACGTGGGCCGCACCTACGAGGCCGTGATCCGCGTGAACTCCCAGTCCGGCAAGGGTGGCGTCGCCTACATCATGCGCACCGAGAACAGCCTCGACCTTCCGCGGCGCCTACAGATCGAGTTCTCCCAAGTGATCCAGCATTTGACCGATGCCGAGGGCGGTGAAGTCTCCCCCGAGGACATGTGGTCGGCCTTCACCGACGAGTACCTGCCGAACCCGGATGCACCGTGGGGCCGCTTCTCCCTGGTGTCGGTTCAGCAGGACTCTGCCGTGGACGGTGAAACCTCGGTGAGCGTGGTGATGAACGACGACGGCTCCCAGGTTGAACTCACCGGAGTGGGCAACGGCCCGATCGCCGCTTTCTGCCAGGCTCTCACTTCACACGGCGTGGACGTTCGAGTGCTGGATTACGCCGAGCACGCGATGAGCGCTGGCGGTGACGCGCGCGCGGCCGCTTATCTCGAGTGCGCGGTGGGCGACCGAGTCCTGTGGGGTGTTGGCATCGATCCGTCGATCACAACTGCCTCACTCAAGGGCATCATTAGCGCCGTGAATCGAGCCGAACGAGATTCCTGATGCACATCCTCGGCAACCATGCGCATCCTTCGGCTTCGAAGGAAATTGCGGTTGCCGATTCACCTTCGGGTAGAGGTAGCAAGGGCGCTGCGCTGATCGTTATTGCTGTTGCCGCGTTCTTCGTTGCGACAGACATCACGATCACCAACGTTGCCCTGCCGAGCATCGGCACCGAACTCGATGCGTCTACCTCCGCATTGCAGTGGGTGATGGATGCCTACAACATCGCCCTGGCCGGGCTGCTCCTTCTCGGCGGGGCGCTCGGTGAGCGCTTCTCGCGCAAGTGGGTGTTCCTCGCGGGGTTGAGTGCCTTCGGCATCGGTTCACTGCTAGCAGGCCTGTCACCGAACGTCGCATTCTTGATCGGAGCCCGGGTGGTGATGGGCATCGGTGCCGCGATGCTCTTGACCCCGGCCCTTTCCTTGATCGCCGGCCTGTTCAGCCCCGCCGAGCGCGCCAAGGCGATCGGGGTGTGGGCTACGGCTGGAGCGGCCGGCTTGGCGGCCGGACCGATCCTGGGTGGTGCGCTCATCCAGTTCTTGGACTGGCACTGGATCTTCCTGGTCAACGTGCCCTTCATGGCCGTGGTCGTCCTCATCGGCACCCGAGCCGTACCCGACACCCGCGGTGACAGTTCCGAGAAGCTCGACATTCCCGGCGCCGTGTTGTCCGTGCTCGGTTTCACGATGCTGCTGGGTGCGGTGATCGAGGCTCCACGCTTCGGTTGGACGAACCCGTTCATCCTGGGAATCGGCGCCCTGGGCGTATTGATCCTCGCCTTGTTCGTGATGTGGGAAATGCACACACCCGCTCCGATGTTCCACTTCGAAGTGCTCAGTTACCCGGCCGTCGCGGGTGCTGCCCTCGCTCTGTTCGTTACGTACGTGTCCTTCACCGGAACGCTCTTCCTGGTTCCCCAGCACCTCGACGCCATTGAACGGCTGGACACTCTCTCGGTTGGACTAGCCCTGATCCCCTTCGCCCTGGTTTTCTGGCTCACCTCGCGGGTGAGTCCGAAACTTGCGAAGTCCTGGGGCACGGCACGCGCGATCGATGTCGGTCTGCTGTTCATGTTCGCTGGATTCGTGGTCTTGGCTCTCACCAGCACCCAGCGCTCCGTGCTGTGGGTGATCATCGCAACGTGCATCAGCGGAATCGGTTGGGGATTCAGCGTGCCGCTTGGTTCCGTCGTCATCTTGAACGCGCTGCCGAGCAACCTCACGGGAACCGCATCGGGAACCAGCATGCTCTCGCGTTTCCTCGGAGCGTCCTTCGGCGTCGCCATCTTGGGAACGGTGTTGGCCTCCACCTTCAGCGGCCGCGAACAAGGCGCGACCGGCGCCGACAGCGGCTCGGTGCAGTCGGCTCTGGCCGCCGCGGCGAAGGAGCCTGCGAGTCAGCGCGAGACGGTTGAGGGATCCATCCGGAGTGCGTTCGAACTCGCGGCAGCCGAGACCTACCTGGCTGGTGCCGCGATGGTGTTCGTCCTCGGTGTGATTTCCGCCGTGCTGATGTCACGCTGGCACGAAGTCCGCGGGTAACTACTCCTCCGGTGCGACGATGTGGTTCGGCGCACGAGCCACCTGCGCCCAGGCGACTGCGGCGATCACCACGATCGCGGCACCCACCGTGATCCAGGTGACGACCTCTCCCAGGAGCAGCGCCGACCACAGCAGGCTGAACAGCACCTGGAGTTGCTGCACCTGACCGCCGTAGGCGACACCTGCCTGCGACAGCCCTCGGTACCACGCAAAGAACCCGAGGTACATCGAAGAGACACCGAGCAGGATCAGCGCTCCCCACTGCGTACCCGTGGGCGCGTAGGAATCCTTCGTCAGCCACCACAGCACCAGCGATGCCGGGATCGTGATCGGCAACGCCATCACCACAACCCAGGAGATCACCTGCCACCCGGGCAGCGTCTTCGTCGCGGCGGTGCCCAGGACGTAACTGATGCTCGCAGCGACGACACCGAGGAGTAGGAGACCGTCGGCAAGAAGCGATCCCGGACCTAGTTCACCTCGGCTCAGGGAGAAGACGACGACGGCGCCTGTTCCAATGACGGCTGCGAACCAGAACGCACGGGTTACCCGTTCCCGGGTGAGGGCAACGGCGAAGATCGCGGTTGCCAACGGAAGAAACGCTGCGATCACCGAGGCGTGGGCCGCGGTGGTGTAGTTCAGGGCGATCGCCATGAAGACCGGCCAGCCGAAAACGGCGCCGAGCATGACGAAGAACAGCGACTTCCACAGGTGCCGGGGTGGTGGTGGGATGCGACGGATGAAGAGAACCGTCGCGGCGATGACTCCGGCGATGACCGCCCGTCCCGTCGCGGTGAGGACCGCATCGAACCCTTGGACCGCCACCTTGGTCAGCGGAACCGTGAACGACCACAGGAAAACCGCCAGTAGGGCCCACAACAGGCCTGCCCGAACCCGGGCGTTGATCATGAAGCCAGCGTGACGAAACGCCCCGAATGCGCGCCGATCTGCTCGGTGATCTGCTCAAGAAGCTCGGACGGGATCGGTGAGTCGACAGAAAGCACGATCAGCGCGTGGTCGGTGTCGTCACGGCTGACCTGCATGCCGCCGATATTGATGCCTGCACCACCGAGGAGCTGGCCCACGATGCCGACAACGCCCGGCTTGTCGTGGTAGCGGAAGAACGCGAGGTGATCACTGATCGGAACGTCCACATCGAAGCCGTCGACCTCGACGATCTTCCCGCGGTGGCGGGGACCGGCAACCGTGCCGCCGACGCACACGGTGCTGCCGTCGGTGAGGGTCAACTGCACGCGCAGGAGCGAACGATGGTCGCCACTGGTGCTGTCGGTGGTCAACGCAACCTCGACTCCCCGCTGCTCGGCGAGGACAGGTGCGTTCACATAGGAGACCGGGTCGTGGACCAGTGTTTGGAAGACACCCTTGAGCGCGGAGAGTTCAAGAACTCGGACATCGTGCGCAGTGATCTCGCCGAGGGCCTCGATGTCCACTCGTTCCACGGCGGCACTTGCCAGACCACAGGCGATCGCACCGACGTGCTCAGCCAGCGGCAGAACCTGCTTGACATCATCGTCAATCTGCCCACCCTGGACGTTCACCGCGTCGGGAACGAGCTCGCCGGCGAGGGCGAGTCGCACAGACTTGGCCACGGCGATGCCAGCCTTCTCCTGGGCCTCGTCGGTGGATGCACCCAGGTGCGGAGTGGCCACGACGTTCTCCAGAGTGAACAACGGCGAATCAGTGCACGGCTCGGATGCGTAGACGTCGAGCCCGGCGCCGGCCACGCGACCCTCGGACATCGCCTTGTAGAGGGCGTCCTCGTCGATGATTCCGCCGCGGGCAGCGTTGACGATGTGCACGGTCGGCTTGACCTTGCTGAGCGCCTCTTCGCCGATAAGACCGACGGTTTCCGGGGTCTTGGGCAGGTGAACGGTGATGAAGTCGGACTCCGCCAGGAGTTCGTCGAGCGAGACCATCTGCACGCCGATCTGCGCGGCGCGAGCGGGCTGGACGTAGGGGTCATAGGCGATGAGCTTGACGCCGAAGGCAGCTAGGCGCTGAGCGACCAGGATGCCGATGCGTCCGAGACCGACGATGCCGACGGTCTTGTCCGTGACCTCGACGCCGGTGTACTTCGAGCGCTTCCACTCCCCGCGATGCAAGGCGGAGTTGGCGGGGACGATGTTGCGGGCGCTGGCGATGAGCAGGCCAACCGCGAGTTCGGCGGCGCTAACGATGTTGGAAGTCGGCGCGTTGACCACCATCACGCCGGCCTGGGTCGCGGCCTTGACGTCGACGTTGTCCAGTCCCACGCCGGCGCGGGCGATCACCTTGAGTCGCTTGGCGGCTGCGATCGCTTCAGCGTCGACTTTGGTGGCCGAGCGGACCAAGATGGCGTCGACGTCAGCGATCGCGGGAAGGAGTTCCTCGCGGTTCGCGCCATCACAGGTCACGATCTCGAAATCGGGACCCAGGGCTTCGACGGTTGCAGGAGAAAGTTCTTCTGCGATCAGCACACGTGATTTAGACACCGCGCAAGCCTAGCGACGGGGCTTACGTGACCTAGACCACGC
>CAZVWA010000094.1:0-5025 GCA_964631085.1 uncultured Rubrivirga sp. | reverse complement strand
CCGCGGAGAATGGTCGCAGCCGTGCCGAATTTATCCTCACCACAGAAGGCTACCGGCGCCCTCTGTGGGGGGTGCTCCATGGTGCTTCAGAGTGGTGAGAAATCTGCCATGATGGTGCCACGACTTTGTCAGAACAAACATCCAGAGGAGACCTCATGGCAGCGCCGCTTCGAGTGGGACTAATTGGCACCGGCCGTATCGGCCAGGTTCATGCCATGAGCGTGGTGAGCCATCCGGGAACAACTCTGCACCGCGTTGCTGACGTGTTCGCCGAGGGTGCGAAAAAGACCACGGACAGTTTCGGGGGGACCGCCACCGACAACCCTGACGATCTTTTCTCCGCCGGCGATGTCGACATGCTCATCATCGCCTCGCCTACCTCCACCCACATCGACCTGATCGAAAAAGCTATCGACGCAGGCATCCCCGCGCTCTGTGAAAAGCCCATCGACCTGGACATTCAACGCGTGGACACGCTGCGCGCCAAGGCAAACTCCACCAGTGTCCCGATTGGCCTCGGCTTTAACCGTCGCTTCGACCCGCACTTCGCGGATCTTCGCGCCCGGGTGAAAGCCGGCCACATTGGAAACTTGGAACAACTCCTCATCACCAGTCGTGACCCAGCCCCAGCCTCGACGGACTACCTTGCAGTGTCCGGCGGAATCTTCCGGGATATGACTATCCACGACTTCGACATGGCGCGCTATTTTGTGCCCGAGATTGTGTCTGTCACCGCTCAGGGCTTCAACCAGTTCTCCGAGGACATCAAGGGGCTTGGTGATTATGACGCGACGTCGGTAATCCTGCGCGGCAGCAACGACGAATTAGTGCTCATCAGTAACTCTCGCCACGCTGCCCACGGATTTGACCAGCGCCTCGAAGCATTTGGTTCAGAGGGCATGTTGCGAGTGGAAAACCTCACCGACACCAATGTCACCCACTACACCAGCGCTCACGTAGAGGCGAAGGGTCCCTACCAAAACTTCTTCCTCGAGCGCTATATGGATTCCTATCGCAACGAACTCGAGGAGTTCGTGAAGAGAATCCACGGCGAAGAGTCCAACACCCCCACCTTTGAGGATGGCCGCATGGCTCTGGTGTTGGCCAACGCCGCGGCCGAATCAGCTGCCACTGGGGCAACGATTGCCGTCGCCGGCCACTAGAAGAATTTGTTAACACAAAGTATGATGGGGGTATCCCTATCAGTGAAATGAATGACGATGTCTAATCCCACGACTACCGAGCATCTCGACGTGCTCACGATGGGTCGCGTGGGCATCGACATTTATCCCCTGCAGACAGGTGTAGGCCTCGAAGACGTCACCAGCTTTGGAAAGTTCCTCGGCGGATCCCCCACCAATGTCGCTGTTGCGGCAGCACGGTATGGTCGCTCCTCCGCCGTTATCACCCGCACCGGACCGGACCCCCTCGGGCGCTTTATTCGCACTGAACTCGAGCGTCTCGGCGTCAGCGCCCGCTATGTCGAGGATGTCGAAGGGCTCAAAACCCCGCTGGTGCTGTGTGAGATTTTCCCTCCAGATAACTTTCCGTTGTATTTCTATAGGGATCCCGTCGCGCCCGATCTGATGATCGAAGCGAGCGAGCTCAATGAGCAAGCCATTACAGATGCCTCTATTTTCTGGCTGACCGTCACGGGTCTCACCCGCGAACCCAGTCGCGCTGCCCACCACCACGCTCTGCAGGTGCGCTCTCGTGCCGCACACACCATTCTTGATTTGGACTACCGCGCTGAACTCTGGAGCTCTCCTGCGGAGGCGACCGCGGAAGTATCCAAAGCTCTCGCGGGTGTGACCGTGGCTATTGGCAACAAAGAAGAGTGCGAGATTGCGGTGGGAGAAACAGACCCAGACCGCGCCGCGGATGCTCTGTTAGATCGTGGAGTCGAGATCGCGGTGGTGAAACAGGGCCCCAAGGGAGTGATGGCAAAAACTGCCGGCGAACGCGTCGAAGTAGCTCCCTTTGCTGTGGACGTCGTCAATGGTTTGGGAGCCGGGGATGCTTTTGGTGGCGCGTTCTGTCACGGCCTCCTTGCTGGCTGGGACCTCGAGAAGATTCTTCGATTTGCCAACGCCGCCGGAGCGATTGTCGCCGGTCGCCTCGAATGCTCGACTGCTATGCCTTCTGAACACGAAGTACACGACGCTGTGGAGGTAGGCCATGTCTGATCTTGATTTCCAGGCTCTCCGAGATGTGAGGGCCAGTAACCCCGGCGCGGTTGCGACAGCGCTCAAGAACCGTCAGCGCCGAGAGCTCCTGGGTGCTGATGGCAAGCTGATGATCGTGGCAGCCGACCACCCTGCTCGCGCAGCGCTGGGGATTGGCAGCGAGGCGATGGCGATGGCGAATCGCGAGGACCTGCTCGAAAGACTAGCCACAGCACTTTCGAACCCCGGTGTTGACGGAGTGCTTGCCACCCCAGACATTATTGACGACCTCGCCCTACTGGGCCTGCTCGAGAACAAGATTGTCGTCGGCTCCATGAATCGCGGGGGCCTCCGGGGTGCATCCTTCGAAATGGATGACCGATTTGGGTCCTACTCGATGGAGTCGATAGGCGAAGCGGGACTTGATTTTGCCAAAACTCTGACCCGCATCAACTTCCAGGACGCCGGCACGGCAGAAACCTTGATGGCCACCGCCAACGCGGTCAACGACGCTGTTGCGGCGGGAATTCCGATCATGCTCGAACCCTTCATCAGTGAATGGGTGGACGGGTCCATCTCCAACGTCTTGACCCCTGAAGCCGTCATCCAGTCCATTGCGATTGTGAGCGCTCTCGGCGGCTCCAGCGCTTACACCTGGCTCAAGATCCCCTATGTGGCCGACATGGCCCGGGTCATGGAGTCCACCACACTTCCCACCCTGATTCTCGGGGGAGATCGCGCAGGTGACATGGAAAGCCTCTACACAGAGTGGGCGAGTGCGCTCACCCTGCCCGGTGTTCGAGGGCTTGTAGTCGGTCGCAGCTTGCTCTACCCGGCATCCGGTAATACTGGGGATGCCATTTCACGCGCGGTAGAAATTGTTCACGGCGGATAACCGCACCAACTAGAGAGGACAGCTCAGTGAGCCAGCCCATCATCAACCACTACGTCGGCGGAGCAGAGTTCGTCGGCGAATCCGATCGACTCGGTGACGTGTTCGATCCCGCCCTCGGTGTCGCCACCAAGTCGGTGCGCCTGGCCACCACCGGTGATCTCGATGCCGCCGTGCAGGTTGCAAAGACCGCCTTCGCTAGCTGGTCGACCATGTCGATGACCAAGCGCGTCCAGATTGTGTTCAAGTTCCGCGAGCTGCTGGAAGCCAAAAAGGGCGAACTAGCCGCCATCATCACCGAAGAGCACGGAAAGGTACTCTCCGATGCTCTCGGTGAGATCACCCGTGGTCAAGAAGTAGTCGAGTTCGCCTGCGGCCTCCCCCACCTCCTGAAGGGCGAGTTCTCCCTCAACGCCTCCACCGACGTGGACGTCTACTCCTTGAAGCAGCCCCTCGGTGTTGTGGGAATCATCAGCCCCTTCAACTTCCCCGCCATGGTGCCGATGTGGTTCTTCCCCGTCGCGATCGCTGCCGGGAACACCGTCATCGTGAAGCCCAGTGAGAAAGACCCCTCAGCATCCATGTGGATCGCGAACCTCTGGAAAGAGGCAGGTCTTCCCGATGGCGTCTTCAACGTCGTCCACGGTGACAAGGTTTCTGTCGATGCATTGCTGGAGCACCCCGACGTCGAGTCCATCTCGTTCGTGGGGTCCACCCCCATTGCTCAGTACGTCTATGAGACGGGTGCCCGCAACGGCAAGCGCGTCCAGGCTCTTGGTGGAGCGAAGAACCACATGCTGGTTCTTCCCGACGCTGACCTGGACTTGGTCGCAGACTCCGCCGTCAACGCGGGCTTTGGTTCCGCAGGAGAGCGGTGCATGGCGATCTCCGTAGTCGTGGCCGTTGACCCGATTGGTGACGAACTGGTCGCCGCGGTCAAGGAGAAGATGTCCGCGATCAAGGTCGGCGATGGCCGTCGCTCGTGTGACATGGGACCGCTCGTGACCGAGGTTCACCGCGACAAGGTCGCGTCCTATATCGAGATCGCCGAAAAGGATGGAGCCACCATTGTTGCTGATGGTCGCACCGTCCAGCCCGATGGCGAGGCTGCTGGTTTCTGGCTGGGACCCACCCTGATTGATCACGTCCCCACGTCCTCGAAGGTCTACAAGGAAGAGATCTTCGGGCCAGTCCTCTCGGTGGTGCGTGTGAAGTCCTATGAAGAGGGTGTCGCCCTGATCAACTCGGGAGCCTTCGGTAACGGAACGGCAATCTTTACCAACGATGGAGGTGCCGCCCGGAAGTTCGTCACGGACATCCAGGTCGGCATGGTGGGAGTAAACGTCCCGATTCCTGTTCCGATGGCCTACTTCTCGTTTGGTGGATGGAAGCACTCGCTCTTTGGAGACTCGAGGGCTCACGGCGAAGAGGGTTTCCGCTTCTTCACTCGCCAAAAGGTTGTCACCTCACGCTGGCTAGACCCCAGCCACGGCGGACTCAACCTCGGCTTCCCCCAAAACTAGACATGGCACGCGTTGCCCTCACGGGCGGAACAGGTTTCCTCGGAAGCAACGTGGCAGAAGTCCTGATGGACGCGGGTCATGACGTGTTGGTGGTGACCAGAGCAACCCCTGCCATGGAGGTGCCCTGGTCGTATGCCGTCGTCGACACCTCCGATAGCGCAGCTCTGGAGGAAGTGTTGACAGGCTGCGATGCCGTTATTCACGCGGCCATCGCCAATGCGTTTCATCTCTTAGATTCTCAGGCTGCCTATAGCGCGTATCCGGGGCTCACCCAGGCTGTTACCCACGCAGCCTTGACCGTAGGGGCACAACCTATCTACATCTCGTCAGACTGGGTGATGGATGGGGCTACCCCAAAGGCTCCCGAGACTCACTACGGTCGCCCCATCAACACCTATGGCTTCCTCAAAGCCCTCGGCGAGCAAGTCATCCGCGATCTTGCTCC
>CAZVWA010000093.1:0-5029 GCA_964631085.1 uncultured Rubrivirga sp. | reverse complement strand
CCAAGGCCCTCTCGGGTGGCCAGCGGCAGCGCGTAGCGATGGGCCGGGCGATCGTGCGCGAGCCCCAGGTCTTCTTGATGGACGAGCCGCTGTCCAACCTCGACGCCAAACTGCGCGTGCAAACGAGGACCCAGATCGCGGCTCTCCAGCGTCGACTCGGCACCACCACGGTGTACGTCACCCATGATCAGGTCGAGGCGATGACGATGGGTGATCGAGTAGCGGTTCTCAAGGACGGACTCCTGCAGCAGGTGGATGCTCCACGGACGTTGTACGACGAGCCTGCGAATGCGTTCGTCGCGACCTTCATCGGGTCGCCTTCCATGAACATCATCCCGGTAAACATCCACGAGTCCGGGGTTGCGATCGGCGACTACGCGGTAGCCATTGAGCGCGATCGACTCTCGCAAGCGCGGGGTGGCACCGCCCTGCTCGGTGTTCGACCCGAAGACCTGCATCTCAGCGATCAAGGGGTTGAGATCACCGTGACCCTGGTTGAAGAACTCGGTGCTGACACCTACGTCTACGGAGATCTCCTGACTTCCGACGGCAGCACGATCAACGTCGTCGCTCGGGACCGTTCGCACCAGGCGCCGCGAATGGGCGACACCGTTCGCGTTGCACCAGAGCGCGTCTACTTGTTCCAAACAGACGGGGCGCAAGAGCGAATCATTTAGTTGCGGAGTTGACCGACTAGGTCTGCAACCACACTGTGGTGTCGGGTCCGATCATCAGTCCGGAATCACCGGTCTCGATCGGACCCGACGCCAACAGCACCATGCCTACCGTCGGAGTCGGAAGCCACCGGCCCGAAGTGTTCACCACCACGACCACATCGGCGCCTCGACGAAACGCCAATACCTCCGGGTCGTCGACCTCGAGGAATTCGAATGCATCGCTGGCCAGACCCGGATGGGAACGGCGTAACGCCAGACTGGTCCGGTACAAGTTCAGCGTGCTGAAGGGATCGATGTCCTCTGCTTCGATCGTCGATGTCCCCCACCCTTCGGGCTGGGGCAGCCACAACGGCACGTCGAACCGCCCGGTGAAGCCGTACGGGGGTTCGGTGCCCACCCACGGAAGGGGCACGCGACCACCGTCTCTGCCCTTTTGCTGTCCAGCTGATCGGAACCACACGGGGTCCTGCCGCGCCGAATCGGGGATCTCAACATCCGAGAGCCCGAGTTCCTCACCCTGGTAGACGTAGATCGATCCGGGAAGAGCGTGCGCAACGAGGGCCAGCGCCCGAGCACGAGCAAGCCCCACCTCGCCGTCACCGAGTCGAGTGACCACCCGGGGTGAATCATGATTGCTCAACGCCCACGTAGGCGGCGCACCGACAACGTGCACCGCATCTATCGCATCGGAGATGGCATTGCGCATCTTCGCTGCATCCCATGCAACGACCAAGAAGTCGAATCCGAAGATCTGATGCAGGGTGTCTGGGGCAACGTAGCGCGACGCCCGTTCCGGAGGCACCCATGCTTCGACGACGGCCATTTTGTCGCTGCCATAGGAGTTCATCATCGCGCGCCATTCGCGATATATGTCCTGGACTTCGTCTCGGTCGAACAGTGCGGAATTGGCCAGGCCCGCGCGCCTGTCCCTGGCTTCCTCAGAACTTGGGTCCAAGTCGAATCGCAGCGACTGGCTCATGCCGATGGGATCGATCAAGTCCGGGTACGTCATGTCCTTCGCCAGACCGAGTGCGACGTCCACCCGGAAACCATCGACTCCGAGGTCAAGCCAGAACTTCAAGGTGTTGAGCGAGTCCGCACGGACCTCGGGGTTCGCCCAGTTCAGGTCTGGTTGCGTGTGATCGAACAGATGCAGGTACCACTGCCCCCAGGAACCGTCGGCTTCCCTCACGCGCGTCCACGCGGCACCGCCAAAGATCGACTCCCAGTTGTTGGGTGGAAGTTCGCCTTCCTTTCCTTTGCCGTCCAGGAAATGGAACCGCTGCCGCTCGGCCGAGCCGGGAGATGAATCGAGGGCTTCCAGGAACCACGGATGCGAGGCCGACACATGGTTGGGAACGATGTCGACGATCACACGGACGCCGCGTTCGTGTGCTTGTCGCACCAGTTCGGCAAAGTCCTCGAGCGTGCCGAACATGGGATCGACGGCACGCGGATCGGCGACGTCGTAACCGGCGTCGTTCTGCGGTGAGGGGTAGAACGGCGATAGCCATACAGCATCGACACCGAGCGATGCGAGATACGGCAGACCTTCGATCACACCCTGAAGGTCACCGAGACCATCGCCGTTTCCGTCACGAAAGGACCGCGGATAGATCTGGTACACCGCGGCTCGGCTCCACCACGGCTCTTCCTCGTTCGTTCCGTCCGGCCGAACGTCGGTGATCACTCGGACCGAGCTCCGGTTACCGGCCCCGTCGATCCGCGCACCACGAGCTTTGTCGAGACGCGGGTCGACTGCAGTTGGTCTGCACCCTCGCGCATTTGCGCGATCAGTGACTCCGCGGCGATCCGGCCGAGGTCGGCGACCGGCTGGACAACCGTGGTGAGGTCGAGGTGCTCGGCCATGTCGTGGCCGTCGACACCGACCACCGACACATCGACCCCAGGCCGAAGGCCGTGAGCCCGAAGGGCGCGCAGGGCTCCGAACGCCATCTCATCGCTGAGTGCGAAGACGGCGGTGGGTCGCTTGGGTTGGGTGAGCAGAGCCGTCATGGCCGCTTCACCTCCCTCGATACTGAAGTACCCGTAGGACTCCAGCATCGGATCGACCTCGATGCCCGCCTCGGCCATTACCTGCGCAAAACCCGCCTCGCGCTCGAACTCTGCCGTGAACGGCGCTTCCGACGGAGATCCGGAAATGGTGCCGATGCGCGTGTGACCGAGGTTGATCAGATGCTGGGTGGCCAAGCGCGCAGCGGTCTTGTCATCGATGGTCACGCTGGGAACGCCCGCCACTGTCAGCCCGATCAACGACGTGGGCATTCCAAGATCGATGATCTCGCGCAACTGAGGATCGGCCGGAGGCACGGCGATGATCAAGACCCCGTCCACCCGCCTGCGCAGACGCGGGGCAACCGGTGAGCGGCTCGTCGGGGTGCTGTGATCCCCGATGCACGTGAGCAGCAGATCGGTATCGGCCTCCTGCAGGACGTCTTCGACTCCCGACAGCACGGTGGAGAAAAACCAGCGTGCTACGTACGGGGTCACGACGGCGATGCTGCCGGTCCGCCCTGAGGCCAAACGCGAGGCACTCGGGGAGATGACGTAGTCGAGTTCGGTGGCCACGCGTTGTACGCGCGTTCGGGTCCGCTCATCGACGTTGGGCAGGCCACGCAGCGCCCTCGAGACCGTGGCGGTCGAAACCCCAGCGGCTTCTGCCACATCGCGGATGGTGATCCCCACGTGTCACCTGCCTTCTGCTTTCGTCAATCACGCCCGAGCGATAACAGGTGATGCTAGGCCCGGTAGTGGGGAGGAGCACAAGCGATTACATCGAAAAACCAGGTGAGACCTAGGCCACGTAGGGGGCGATCAGTCGGTCAGGCTGTAAGCGATGCCATCAAGGATGTCCGTCTCGCTGGCGATCACCGAGTAGATCGGAAGCCGGCGCAGGATCTGTCGCAGGACCAGGGCACCCCCTGCGATGACGTCGACTCGCCCGGGGTGCATGACGGGCAGCGCCGCGCGCTCGAACCGGGTCATGGCCAGCAGCGACTCGGTCACCGCCTCGACCTGCGCGAGTGCGATCACCGAACCATGAATCCGCTCGGGGTCATATCGATCGAGGCCGTGCGCCAGTGCCGCGACCGTGGTGACCGAACCCGCGAGCCCAACGAACGAGGAGACCCCGTCGATCGATACCTGAGCGAACGCTTGGTCGAGGATCGCATCGATCGTCGCGACGGTCTCGTCGATTTCAGCCTCACTCGGGGGGTCTGAATGCAGGTGCCGTTCGGTCATTCGCACGCAGCCCACGTCGACGCTGACCGAGGCACTGATGTGCTGTCCGTTCGAATCGACATCACCGACCACGAATTCAGTGGAGCCGCCGCCAATATCGGCGACAAGCACGGGGGACGTGAGCATTATTGGCGGTAGTCCTCGGACCGCACCGGTAAACGAAAGTTCAGCCTCGTGCTGACCGGAGATAACTTCCGGATCGATTCCCAGCCGCTGACGAACGCCAATGACGAAGTCCTGTGCGTTACGAGCATCTCGAGATGCCGACGTCGCCACCATGCGTAGCGACTCGGCGCCTAGCTCATCGATCAGGGCGGCGTACTCGTCGACCGCGGCAAAGGTCCTGGCCAACGCAGCGCTGGTGAACTCGCCTGTCGCATCGATGCCCTCACCGAGACGAACGGTGCGCATCTCGCGCACGACTTCAACGAGTTCGCCATCAATCACATCGGCAACCAGGAGCCGAATCGCGTTGGTTCCGCAGTCGATGGCGGCGTAGCGACTCACGGTGCCGCTTCTTGCTCGGTGTCATCCAAGAAGCCCTGCGCGCAGTCGACCGGCTCCCACCATTGCCCGATCGCTTCCAAGGCCTCGTCTCCGAACGGGTTCACTCCCGGTCCGCTCACCAAGGATTGCCCGACGAGGACATGAAGGCACTTGACGCGCGTAGGCATCCCTCCGGCACTGATGCCATCGATCTCCTCGACGTCTCCCAACTGTGAGCGTTCGAGCAAGTACCGCTCATGGGCTGCCTTGTACTGATCACGCAACTCGTCATCGACACCCAAACGGTGCTCCATGTCGCGCATCCGACCCTCACCCTCGAGGGTGCCGATGGCACTCGTCAAACGTGGGCAGGTGACGTAGTAGGTGGTGGGAAACGGGGTTCCATCGTCCAGTCTCGGAGCGGTCGTGACGACGGCCGGATCGCCACAGGGACACCGGTAGGAGACCTCGACCACGCCGCGTGGAGTGCGACCGAGTTGTCGCTCGACGGCGTCGAGGTCGCCTTCGTTCATACGATGACCCTAGGCGTCGTCGCTGGCGTCCTGCGAAACGAGTGGCGGACCATCGGCGCGCTCGAGCGA
>CAZVWA010000092.1:0-5097 GCA_964631085.1 uncultured Rubrivirga sp. | reverse complement strand
GCCTGTTCGTCACCCGAGCGAGGAGTCCCGGCTCGTGGGAGGGGGAAGCGAGCGCACCTGAGCGGTCTCAGTGATGCCGCCGGTGCGGGACGGACGCCGCACCAACCACACGAGCGCGGCAAGACCCGCCACGAAACCTCCCGCGGCATAGGGCCAGGGGACGAAGGCCACGGCCACGGCCGTACCGGCGACCAGTCCGGTCCAGGCGTACATGAGCAGGACGGCCCGGCCCTGGGAGTGCCCCATCTCCAACAATCGATGGTGCAGATGCTGCTTGTCCGGGGCGAAGGGGTTGCGCCCAGCGCGCGTTCTGCGGATGACGGCGAGCAGGAGGTCGACCAATGGGATCGCCATCACCGCAATGGGCAGGGCGATCGGCAGCAGGGTCGGCAATAAAGCGCCGGTGGTCAAGGCGCTGGGGTCCACCTGGCCCGAAAGGGTGATCGTTCCCGCGGCCAATAGAAGCCCGAGCAGCATCGATCCGGTATCTCCCATGAAGATCCGGGCCGGGGTGTAGTTGTGCGGCAAGAACCCCGCCGTAATTCCGACGAGCAGCACACTGACCAGTGTCGCGAGGGTCGCTCGATCGAGCCCGGATTCGACACTCAATAGATAGGCGTAGCCGAAGAACGCCCCTGCAGCCACCAGAACGATTCCGGCGGCCAGTCCATCGAGACCATCGACGAAGTTGATCGCGTTGATGCTGATCACGACGATCAAGACGGTGAACAGCACGCTCGTCAATGGGTCGAGCACGAATGTTCCACCGATCGGCAACCAGATGATCGCGATGCCCTGGAAGGCCATCACACCGGCCGCAAGCACCTGGCCTGCGAGCTTGGTCGGTGCGTCCAGACCCCATTTGTCATCAACGATGCCCAGCGCCACGATGATCGCGACTCCGGATAGCAGCGCGATGGGGGTGCGACCGCCTTCGAATACGGCGCTCATCATGGGCAACTTGCTGGCGAGGATCAGCCCGGCTAGCAAACCACCGAACATTGCCAAGCCGCCCAACAGCGGCGTAGGGGTGTCGTGGACGTCCCGGTCGCGAACGGGTGCCATCACCTTCCACTTCTTGGCGAGTTCCCTCGCAAGAGGCGTCAAGAGGTAGGTGACCGCCGCAGCAGCCACCAGGCACAGGATGTACTCCCGCACGCGACCTATTCCGTCATTCCGTCGCGGGGACTTGTCGTGGATAGGCCGGATGGCGCTCGACGAGCTTGCCCACTTCCACGGCGATGTCCGCCGCGGCAGATCCGTCGGCATCGATCACGGCTCGGTGGATGAGATCGGATATCTCGCGCATGTCGTTCTCACGCATTCCCTGCGTGGTCACCGACGGGGTACCGACCCGAATTCCCGAGCCCACCGACGGCGGCTGCGGATCGTAGGGAATCGCATTCTTGTTCAAAGTGATGCGGGCTGCGTCGCAACGCTCCTCGGCCTCGGCACCGGTGACACCGATCGATTGGAGGTCGATGAGCGCAAGATGGGTATCGGTTCCGCCGCTGGTCGGGCGCATTCCGTGTTCGGCCATCCCTTCGCACAGAGCCTGCGCGTTTCGAATCACCTGGGCTGCGTAATCCTGATACTCCGGTGTCGCCGCTTCCTTGAGCGCGACCGCTTTGGCCGCGACTGCGTGCATGAGCGGGCCGCCCTGCATCATCGGGAATACGGCTTTGTCCACCGCCTTTGCGTGTTCGGCTTTGCATAGCATCATGCCGCCACGCGGACCTCTCAACACCTTGTGAGTGGTGAACGTGACGACGTCTGCGTAGGGCACCGGACTCGGGATGGCCTTGCCAGCGACGAGGCCGATGAAGTGCGCCGCATCGACCATCATGATCGCCCCGACTTCGTCGGCGATCGCGCGGAAGGCCGCGAAGTCAATGAGTCGTGGATAGGCAGTGGCACCGCAGATGATCATCTTCGGTCGATGCTCCAACGCGAGGTCGCGAACTTGGTCGTAATCGATCAGTTCGGTGTCCTCGCGCACGCCGTACGAGACGACGTTGAACCATTTTCCGGAGAAGTTCACCGGCGAGCCGTGGGTCAGGTGACCGCCGTGCGGAAGGCTCATCGCAAGGACGGTGTCGCCCGGAGATGTGAAAGCACCGTAGGCGGCGATATTCGCACTCGCACCACTGTGCGGCTGCAGATTGGCGTGTTCGGCACCGAAGAGTTCCTTGGCTCGAGCGATGCCGATTTCCTCCGCTGAGTCCACTTCGGAACAGCCACCGTAATAGCGGCGACGCGGATACCCCTCGGCGTACTTATTGCTGAGGGTCGATCCCAGGGCGGCCAGCACGGCCGGCGAGGTGAAGTTCTCACTGGCGATCAATTGGAGCCCGCTGCGCAGGCGGTCGAGCTCCCCGAGGATGATCGAAGCGATATCGGGATCCTCGGACTGCAGAGCACTGAAATCCGGTCCCCAGAAGGTTTCCTGTGCCGATGAAGCCATTGCTACTCCTGATCCTGGTTGTTCTCGGAAGGTGACTTCAGCGAGGCCGCGCCACTTTCCTCTCCGTGCGCCTGTTCCTGCTCGGCCACTGTATCCCTCGTATCCTCCCCCATCCGCCTCAACACCGCCTCGATCCGCTCGTCAGCGATAGCACCGGCTCGAACAATCGAGACCTGACGATGCCGGACGTCCACGATCGTGCTCGACAACTGGTGGTCTTCGGTCGGTGACCATGGCTGCTCCCCGACGGTCCCCGCGTCGCATGCCCCGGCGACGTCGTCGCCTAATCCCTCGAGCGCGTCCTCGACGGTCCGAGGAGCATCGCCGCCCGAAATCGTTGCGGTGCTCGCTGCGATCGGCCCCAGTCGCGAGCACACCTGCAACGTGAACGGGTGGAGCGGCATCCGCACCGCCAACGGGGCACCGGTCGGGTGGTCCCAGGCGAGCGTGGCCTGCGCCCGCATGAGCAACGTGAGCATTCCGGGCCAAAAGGAGTCCATCAGGATTCGGCCTATCCGGGGAACACGGGCGGCGACCCCCGAGACGGTGGTGGGGGAAGCCACCAGCAGACCCAGGGGCGTGGACACCGGCTGCATCTTCGCCCGTCGTAAGAGCGCGGTACCGCGAAGCGAGAAAGCATCGGTGGCAACGACGTAGCTGTTTTCGGTCGGAAGGATCACCAGGCCCCCGCGGCGCATTGCGGCAACCGCTGCGCTGACTGCTTTGTCCCGATCGGCGCCGTCGGCGCCATCGGCACCATCGGCGCAGTTCCACACCTTCGCGCTGCTCATCGAGTCCTTCTCTTATGCACCCGTCAAGGGCCGAACTAGTTATCGGCCCGCGTAGCGAGAGTAAAGCGGGGAAGTCCGGCCAGGTCCAACCTGTCGGTGACCGAAGTGAACAGTTGGTCCCCGGGAACTCCCGGGACGAGCATCGCAAGATCGTCATCTAGGCACGCCTGGCGAAGAATCCCCACAACACCTCCCCCTGGCGCCTGGGGACCTTGGACATCGGCGTGCTCGATCACCAGCAATCCGCCTGGACGAAGCAGGACCGCAGCGGTCCGAACGACGCGTCGGATGATGTCCAGGCCATCGGCACCCCCGTACAACGCGACGGCCGGATCGTGATCTCGGACTTCGATCTCTCGGGGAATCATGGAATCGGGTATGTAGGGCGGGTTGCAGCAGACAACGTCGATGGATCCGGCGAGAGAACTCAACGGTTGCCCCACCAACGCGACATCGCCGGCATCTGCAGCGACGACTTCCACCGTGGACCCGACCGATGCCACCGCCTCCCGGTAGGTATCGACGTTGCGATTCGTCCATTCGAGCGCATCGGCATCCCGTTCAACGAGGTACACGATCGATCCAGGAGCTTCCAGCGCCAGCGAAAGGCCCAATGCGCCACTGCCTGAACACAGATCAACCGCCGTGCCTGCGTTCGCTTCGCGAAGAGCCCGGATTCCAGCCTCAGCCACCAGCTCGGACTCCGGGCGCGGGATGAACACACCCGGTCCGACGGCTAGATCTATCCGACGGAACGCCGAACGACCGGTGATGTGCTGGAGGGGAATCCTGCTCAGCCGCCGAGCTACCGCTTTTTCGTACTGCATTCTTTGCGCATTGGTCGGCTCGTCATGCAAGAAAAGCCGGTTACGGGGCACATCCAGTACCCAGGCCATCAGCAAAGCGGCGTCGGCCTGCGGCGAGGGAACCCCCGCTCCCGTGAGTCGGCGCTCGGCATCGAACAGCAGGTCGCGGACGGTGTGACGCCCTCCGTCGGTGATTTCGGCGGCCGAATCGACGCCGTCGAAGAAAGCGGAACCGTCAGCCACGATGCCCCGACCGCTCAGGCCGTCGCCTCGGCTGAGCCCGAAAGCCGGGTCTCTCGATCGGCTGCCGTGCAGGCATCGACGATCGCATCGAGGTCGCCATCGAGGACCTGGTCCAAGTTATGTGCCTTGAACCCGACCCGGTGATCGCTAATGCGGTTCTCCGGAAAGTTGTAGGTGCGAATTCGCTCGCTTCGATCGACCGTGCGCACCTGGCTACGCCGGGCATCCGAAGCCTCCTGCGCGGCTTGTTCTTCGGCGATTGCCAGCAATCGCGCACGAAGGATGCGCAGCGCCTGCTCGCGGTTTTGCAACTGACTCTTCTCGTTTTGACACGAGACGACGACGCCGGTGGGAACGTGGGTGATGCGCACTGCGGAGTCTGTGGTGTTCACGCTCTGACCACCAGGGCCGGAGGATCGGTACACATCGATGCGCAAATCGTTGGGGTCGATCGTGACGTCGACATCTTCTGCTTCGGGCAGCACCAAAACACCGGCCGCAGACGTATGGATTCGACCTTGCGACTCAGTCACGGGCACGCGCTGGACACGATGCACACCGCCTTCGAACTTTAACCGCGCGAAGGGAGCTTCACCGGGTTCGGGAGCGCCCTTGGCCTTCACTGCCAAGGAAACGTCTTTGTATCCCCCGAGATCCGATTCGACGGCATCGATGATCTCGGTTGCCCAGCCGCGGCGTTCGGCGTAGCGCAGATACATCCGCAGCAGGTCACCGGCGAACAGGGCTGATTCCTCGCCACCTTCACCGGCCTTGACCTCGACGATGACGTCTT
>CAZVWA010000091.1:0-5116 GCA_964631085.1 uncultured Rubrivirga sp. | reverse complement strand
GAACCCTATGGGTTCAGATGCAGATGATATTTATTCTGCTTTTGCTGCGTTATCCTTAACTGACACAACCCTTAAAAAGAATATTTCATTTTTTGATAAGGACTATGAAAAGAAAAGAGATCAATTAAGAACGTTTGCTGTTCAAGATGAGATTGAGGATATCTTAGATGTTTTAACCGATGAAGCTATTGTATTTGATGAGAGTAATTATTGTGCATATGCAGAATTTAATGGTCATATAAGTAACAAGATTGAAGAAGAGATTGCCGACATATACAATAATATTTACAATTACTTTGGTTTTAATGATGCTATCCAACCTTGGAATTATTTTAGGAAATGGTTAGTTGATGGTTTCCTTGCATTTGAAATAGTTTATAATGATAAACAAACGGAGATTATAGGATTTAAAGAATTGGACCCAATATCATTAATGCCAGGTATTGATACTGATACAGGAAAGAAACAATGGGTACAATATAAAGGTGGTGGTGCCAAAGAAAGAAAGCTTTGGGATTCTCAAGTTATTTACCTTTCATATTCTCAGGTAAATTCACCACAGAGAATTTCTTATGTTGAGAGACTTATCCGTTCTTTTAACTTACTAAGAATTATGGAAACCACCAGAATTATCTGGGCTGTTTCTAATGCTTCATTTAAGACCCAGTTTATTATCCCAGTAGGTGGTAAATCTAAGACGAGAGCAAAACAGTCATTGGCACAGTTAATGAATTCTTATCGTGAAGTAGTAGACTTCAACTACGAAAGCGGTGAAATTCAGACAAACGGAAAACCAATGATGCCATTCAATAAAGAATATTGGTTACCATCAAAGGATGGAGAATCTCCAGAAATTAGTACTATCGGTGGAGATGGACCTGACTTAGGCGATACTGAATCTCTTAAGTATTTCTCAGATAAATTGAAGATGGCTTCTAAGATTCCATTCTCACGATTTGATAAGGAGGGTGGAAATACATATGAGATGGATGCAAGCGGTATGATGAGAGATGAAATTAAATTCTCTAAGTTTATTGACCGCTTAAGATCAATGTGGCAGGAAATTTTAGTTAAGCCTATGTATCTTCAAATGTGTCTTAACCATCCAGAACTTAAGAATGATGTTGCCTTTAAGGCAGGTTTAGGACTTAAGTTTGTAAAGGACAATGTCTTTGAAGAAATGAAAGAGATGGAATTACAAACAAAACGAGTTGACTTTATTGGAAATATGAAAACTCAATTAAGTACAATGGATGCTGAAATGAACGAAATACCATACTTCGATTTAGGATTCTTAGTTAAGAGATACGGTGGCTTTACTAGAGATGACCTTAAAGCTAATCAAAGGGCCAAAGATCGCGCTAAATTGGAAGAAGAAGGTTATAAGGAAGATGATATTGAAAAGATCCTTTTAGGTGCCGATAAGGCCGATTTTAAACCAGAGAAGGATAGCGGTGGTGTTGAAGAAGATCCATTGGCTGGTCTTGGATAAAAACTTTACAAAGATTGTAATATATAAATCAAATAATAATTAGAAAATGTCAGGAAAGAAGCTTTTAATTCTTGAAAGGTCAACATCTAACTTGGATTATAAAACAGACAAAGACGGTTCGGTAGTCTTAGAGGGTGTTTTTACCGAGATTGGGGTTCGTAATAAGAATAACAGAATCTATGAGGAAAAGGAAGTTCTCCCTCATATTAATGAATTACAAGAAAAGGTTAAGTCAAGTAAACTTTTAGGTGAATTAGACCATCCAAAGGATTTTGATATTAGTCTTTCAAACGTTTCTCATGTTGTTGAGGATTTAAGATACGATGAAGACAAAAAACAGGTTCTTGGAAAGATTAGGTTATTAAATACTTCAAAAGGAAAAGAAGCACAGGCTCTTATTAAGGATGGAATTCCTTTACATATTTCTAGTAGAGCTGCTGGTACCGTTGATGAGAGTGGTAAGGTTAAAATTAAGAAATTCTTTACCTATGACTTAGTTGCTGATCCTGGATTTGAAAACGCTGAATTATCAAGAGTTAATGAGTCTTATGGCTTTGGTAATGATAGTGGAGTAATTATTTATGAAATGGAAGAAACACAAAACACAGAAGATAAAAAAGATCTAACAATGGAAAATAACGAATTCGTAACCGTTGAAGATTTTCAAAAGTATACTGAATATGTTTCAGGTGTACTGAACAACGTTAAAGAATCTGCTAATTCAAATAACAATGAGCTGGTTGAAAAACTTGTTAAGTACTCAGAGCATATTGCAGAAAAGGTTAATCAATTAACTGACTATACAGAATACTTATCTGAAAATCTTGACAAGAACATTTCTTACTCTGACTATCTTGCAGAGAATGTTAACAAAATTAAAGATTACACAACCTATTTGGCTGAAGAGTTAGATAACTCTATTTCTTATGCTGAGCATGTAGCTGAGCAGGCTGACAAAGGTATTCAATATTCTAACTATTTAGGTGAAAGCTTAGAGAAAGGGATCGAGTATACCGAATATGTTGCTGAAAAGGTTGATCAAAATATTGCTTATTCTGAATATCTTGCTGAAGGCTTAGATAAGAGCATTAAGTATTCTGAATACATTGCAGAAAATGTAAACACTGGTGAAGCTGCACCTCTTAATGAATCTTCTCATACTGAAGAAGAAACAGAAGAAGCAAAAGAAGTAGAAGAAACTAAAGCTGAAGAAAAAGATTATAAAGATTCTATTGAAGAAGCTCTAAATAAATTAATTGCAAAGGCAGAGACTAAGAATGTTTCTGAAATGCATTTTATGAACTTCCTTTCTGAATCTAAGAAAAATGAATTTAACTCTCTTTCTGAAGAAAAACAAACCGCAATTGTTGAGTCAATGAATGCAACCCCAATTATGTCAACGGTACAAGCCGAAAACATTTGGGAATCTTGTTTTACTGAAAAGAGAAAGGAATTGAACTTTATTGATGATATGCCAGAAAAATTCCGCACTAAGTGGGATAATCTTTCTGAGGCTCGTCAATCGCAAATCATTGCGGAATCTAAGTTCCACCAATTAAATACACCTTATGCAATTAACAATTTCTGGTCTACTAGAGATATGAGATCTGCACAAGTTGAAACTGAAAAATTAAATGAAAGTAAAACCGCCGCTGAACAAACTGCTGCTGCTAAGAAGGAACCTTTAATTAATGAATCCTTTGCTGCTGATTTGATCAACAAGGTTAAATTTAATTTAGGAAGATAAAAAATACTAATCTAATAGCTAAGAAGCAAAAAGCTAAAGATTTGATTAAATAAAACGCGAAAAATAATTTAAAAAATGTACGCAAATCAATTAATTAATGAGGCCGAAGTACAAAAGACTTGGGGACCTATTATTGAGGAGGCTACTGGCGTTACTGAAAAGTCTAAGTTATCTTGGATGTCTAAGTACTGTCATTACCACAACCTTAATGAGTCGGTTTACAATACTGTACACCTCAATCCAAACATGAACACCCAAGCTATGGGTGCTCCTGCATTCCCAGGTGATCCTGGTACTATGAATGCATTCTCTACTCAGGCTACTGGTTCTGGTGATAGACCTTTCTCTTTGTTGCCACTTGCTATGCAGGTTGCTGCTCAGACTGTTGGTCTTGACTTAGTACCTGTTGTACCAATGCAAGGTCCTATGGGAGTTCTTACTTACTTAGACTTTGTATACGGTGGAGGTAGAGTTTCTAACGCTGGTAATAAAGTTACTGACAGCGCACCTTTAATGGTTAAAGTTGACTACACATTGGCATCTGGAGTTTCTGCTCTTGCTGTTGATGATTTAGTTTACGTTGGTACTGGTTCTTACGGTTCATACGAATTAACTTACGTTGGTAAGTCTCGTATCGACGGTTACGGAATCTTCCGTGTAAGAGGTAAAGGTACTGATGCCGCTAAAGGATCTGATGCTTATGCTCAAGGTGAAGAAGGATATGAAGCTATCTATGAAGCTATCACAGGTTCTACTAGCTTGTATTCTAACGATGACCTTTCTACCGATATCGGTGACTGGGCTGATACTCCTGAATTGGTAAAAGCTTTGGAAGATCACATTCCTGGATTCTCTGGAAATGCTTTCGAAACTAACAACCCATTATCTGGAGATCCTGCATTCTCTGAAGCTATTGATTCTCCGAATCCATACGAAAGAGGTGTTGGTGAGTCTACTCCTGATAACATCATGGGTCTTTCATTGTTCAACAAATCAGTTGCTGCTAAAACTTACCAAGTTGCTGCTGCTGTTACTCGCGAGCAAGTACAAGACCTTAAGCAATTCGGAATCGACGCGGTTGCTCAAGTAGAAGCTGTATTGGTTAACGAATTAACTCAATCTATCAATAAGTACATCTTGGATAGAATCTTCCGTAATGGTGCAACTAACGCAAATAACGTTTCTAATGTAGACGGATTAAATCTTTCTGCTTACTACGTTACTTCTGCTGCAACTACTACAATTAACTTAGGACCTGGTAACTCTAGTAACACTGACGTTACTTTATCTACTGCTGGTACTGTTGTTAACGGTGGAGGTGAAACTCAAGGTACTTTACAACGTAGAGTTCTTACTAAGATCTTAGCTGCTTCTAACTTGATCGCTACTCGTGGTCGTAGAGGACCTGCTACTTTCGCAGTAACTTCTGGTGAAATTGCAACTGCTCTTCAAGATGTTGCTGGATTCGTTCCTTACCCATTATCAAATACAGTTAACCAAGCCGGTGGATCTCTCTACCCAATCGGTGCTGTTGCTGGTGTAACTATCTATGTTGATCCAAACATGGCTTGGACTGACTATAGAGTTGCTGTTGGACGTAAAGGTGACGGAAATTCTCCAGGATTGGTATTCATGCCTTACTTAATGGCTGAATCTGTTGAAACTATCGCTGAAGGAACTATGGCTCCTAAAATCGCGGTTAAATCTAGATTCGCTTTAGTAGACGCTGGATTCCACCCAGAAACTATGTACTACACATTAGGTTTCGCATTCGGTTCAGGTGTAAGCTTGATCTAATCAACCTAATAAAGTATATCTTTAGAAAGGTCCACTTCGGTGGACCTTTTTTTGTTTATTGCTCCAATATATAATACAAC
>CAZVWA010000090.1:2431-5135 GCA_964631085.1 uncultured Rubrivirga sp. | reverse complement strand
CCCGTGCAGCCGGCACCGGACCAACCGGCACCCGAACAGCCCATGCCCGAGCAACCGGCACCACCCGAGGCGGCGGAAGAGGGCTTCTACGGAATCGGCTCCGAACTCGGCTACGAGTCATCCACGCTCGGTGCGCTTCAACCGGGCGAGGTCCGAACCGTCTCCCTCAATGGTGTGATCCCGCAGGCGACCAGTGCCCTGGTTGCCGTGACAACACGTGAGGCCGACCGCAAGGGCCGCCTGCGCATCGGTGTCGGCACGGACAAGACCAATAGCGCGGCCGTCAAGGTCCCCAAGCGGGGTGCTCGGACAACCATGCGCGTGGTACCGGTGTCCGGGGGAGCCGTGCAAATCAAGGCACCGAAGAAGTCGCCGGTGCAGGTTCGCGTTGATGTTCTCGGCTACACGGTCGGAGCCGAGCCGACCAAGGCGCGAGGGCTACCACCGACCGGTTTGCACAAGGGTCGCTTCCAAGCCGGCGAGGTCAAAGTCGTCAAGGCGCGGGGCGTTGGCCGGGTTCCCAAGAAGAAGAAAAAGGTGACGGCGGTCATCCTCCAGGTCACAACCAAGGGCAAGGGCGAGCCGGGTCGGTTCGCTGCCTACGCCGTCGGGGGAGTGGACCGCGGAACCACGTCAGCGCTCATACCGGCCGAAGGCAAGCATTCATCCCTGCTTGTCGCCGACATCGGCGACAAGGGCCTGATCGCACTCGCGGCATCGGCGAAGACGAAGGCGAATATCAAGATCGTCGGCTACATCCGGCGCTGACGACTCACGAGTAGCAATCCGGTGCCGTCGCACCTCCTGCCTAGGATCGTGCGGTGATGGATCCCCACTCCCTGGTCAGCGATCTCAACCCTTCGCAGCAGGCTGCCGTCGAGCATCGCGGTGGGCCGTTGTTGATCGTCGCCGGAGCCGGGTCCGGGAAGACGCGAGTACTCACCCGGCGCGTCGCTCATCTGCTCGCGACCGGGGACGCGAACCCCGGTCAGATCCTCGCGATCACTTTCACCAACAAGGCCGCCGCCGAGATGCGCGAACGCGTTGCGGAACTAGTCGGGCCGGCCGCGCGCGCGATGACGGTCTCTACCTTCCATAGCGCCTGCGTCCGCATTCTGCGCAAGGAGGCCGGGCGGCTCGGCATGTCCACGTCCTTCAGCATCTACGACCAAACCGATTCGCTTCGGCTGATGCAGATGGTTATTCGCGACCTCGACCTAGACCCCAAGCGGTACCCACCGCGGTCCTTCTTAAGCCAGGTGTCATCCGCCAAGAACGAATTGATCGACCACGAAACCTACGCCGCACAGGCCAGCAACCACATGGAGCAGACCGTCGCTGAGGCGTACGGCGAATACCAGCGTCGGCTCGCTCGGGGTGGCGCATTCGATTTCGACGATCTGATCGGATCGACTGTCGCACTGTTACAACTCTTCCCCGATGTCGCCGAGCACTACCGACGACGCTTCCGACACGTTCTCGTAGACGAATACCAGGACACCAATCACGCCCAGTACGTCCTGATTCGTGAACTCGTCGGACCGGAGGGCGATCCCGGGCTGCCTCCGGCAAGCCTGTGCGTCGTCGGCGATGCAGATCAATCCATCTACGCCTTCCGTGGCGCAACAATCCGAAATATCGAGGAGTTCGAGCGGGACTTTCCGAGCGCCACGACGATCCTTCTCGAGCAGAACTATCGCTCTACTCAAAACATCCTCAGCGCCGCGAACACGGTGATTTCCCACAACTCTGCACGACGCGAGAAGCGATTGTGGACCGACGAGGGGTCGGGTGAGCCCATCGTCGGCTACGTCGGCGACGACGAACACGATGAAGCCTCGTTCGTTAGCGAGGAGATCGACCGACTCGTGGACCAACACGGATACCGTGCCGGTGATGTCGCGGTGTTCTATCGAACCAATGCTCAGTCCCGGTCCGTCGAGGAGATTTTCATCCGCATGGGCATGCCCTACAAAGTTGTGGGTGGTGTTCGCTTCTACGAAAGGCGCGAAGTTCGCGACGCTCTCGCGTATCTGCGATCCATCGCCAATCCAAGCGATGAGGTGTCGCTGCGCCGAATTCTGAACGTGCCCAAGCGAGGCATCGGCGATCGCGCTGAGTCTGCGATTGAGATGCTGGCCGAACGTGAGCGCATCACGTTCGATGAGGCTCTGCATCGCGCCGAGGAAGCTCCCGGATTGGCAACCCGGTCGCTGAACTCCATTAAGGGGTTCGTGGAGATCATGGATGCGCTGCGCACCTTGAGTGAGTCGGGGGCTGATGCGCCCACCGTCCTTCAGGCGGTCCTTGAGCAGACTGGATACGTTCTCGAACTTCAGCAGTCGCACGATCCGCAGGACGAAACACGGATCGAGAACCTCGCGGAACTCGAATCGGTGGCCCAGGAGTTCGCCACAGCAAACGAAGACTCGACACTGGTGCAATTTCTCGAACAAATCGCCTTGGTCGCCGATTCCGACGAGATCCCTGACGACGACGATCACGGGGGAGTCGTCACCCTGATGACCCTTCACACGGCTAAAGGCCTGGAGTTCCCCATCGTCTTTCTCACGGGCATGGAGGACGGGATCTTTCCGCATATTCGCTCTCTCGGAGACTCAGGTGAACTCGCCGAGGAGCGTCGGCTCGCGTACGTGGGGCTCACCCGTGCTCGACAGCGCCTCTACTTGACGCGCGCCGTGAG
>CAZVWA010000090.1:0-2331 GCA_964631085.1 uncultured Rubrivirga sp. | reverse complement strand
CGGTTGCTGCTTCGGTATGCGCCGGTGGAAAAGCTCTAGGCTTCCTGCGCCTGCTTCGCAGCGGCTTCCGCCGCGATCGTCTTGGTGACAGCGTCGGCGACCGCTGGTGCCACGGCCTCGTCGAACACGCTGGGGACGATGTAGATCGGGGATAGGGCGTCGTCCGACACGACGCCCGCGATCGCGGACGCCGCGGCTACCAGAGCCTCGTTTGTGATCTTGTGGGCGCCGGCATCGAGTAGTCCGCGGAACAGGCCGGGGAAAGCGAGGACGTTGTTGATCTGATTCGGGTAGTCGCTTCGACCCGTAGCAACGACGGCGGCGTATTTCGCTGCGATCACCGGATCGATTTCGGGATCGGGGTTGGCGAGAGCGAAGACGATGGCCTTGTCCGCCATACGCTCGACATCGGCTCCTGCGATGAGGTTGGGTTGGCTGACACCGATGAATACATCGGCGCCTTCCATGGCCTCGGGGATGCTGCCCGTGTGACCGCGCGGATTGGTGATTTCGGCCAACGCCGCACGATCCTCGTCGAGTCCGGGGCGGTCCTTATAAATCGGACCCTTGGAGTCGAACAGGATGATGTCCTTGACCCCTGAGTCCATCAGCAAGCGGGCGACCGCCGCGCCAGCGGCTCCGGCCCCGATCATGACGACCTTGAGATCTTCCATCTTCTTTTCGACCAAACGCAAGGCGTTGATCAAGGCTGCGAGGACGACGACGGCAGTGCCGTGCTGATCGTCGTGGAAGACGGGGATATCGAGGCGCTCACGCAGACGTCGTTCGATTTCGAAGCATCGGGGTGCTGCGATGTCTTCTAAGTTGATGCCTCCGAATCCGGGGGCAATCATTTCTACAGCTCGGACGATTTCGTCTGTGTCCTTGGAGTCCAGGCAGATCGGCCAGGCATCAACGTTGGCGAAGCGCTTGAACAAGGCAGCCTTGCCTTCCATCACTGGCATGGCTGCTTTAGGCCCGATGTCGCCCAGCCCGAGGACGGCGGTGCCGTCGGTCACTACGGCAACCGAGTTGCGCTTGATGGTGAGGTTCCGCGCATCGGCCGGGTTCTCGGCGATCGCCAAGCACACTCGGGCGACCCCAGGTGTGTAGGCGCGAGCAAGGTCGGTGCGATTGCGCAGCGGGGTTTTGAGTTCGACCTGGATCTTGCCGCCAAGGTGGATGAGGAACGTGGAGTCGCTGACCTTCTCTACTCGGCAGCCATCGAGCCGATCGAGCGCAGCTCGAACGAGCTCCACGTGACCTGCATCGCGGGTGGTGCATGAGAGGTCGAGAACCACCGACTCGTGTCCAGGATCGACGACGTCAAGGCCGGTGATCACCGCACCCGACATCGCAACGGCGCTGATGATGGCGCCCGATGCGTGGAGTTCCGGGGTAGCGACGATGCGAAAGACGTTCGAATATCCAGGCCCTGCGGTCATGAGCGCAGGTTAGACCCGAGCATGTGCCAGCCGCACTCTGCGTTGGGGGGCTGTGAGCCGTCTCACTCGCCGTGGACCGTTGAGGGGAACTCCCCGGCCGCCCGGCGCATACGGGCAAACTCGACGACTTGCTCACCGACGGTGCCCAGGTGCTCGGCCACTGCAGGGTCATCCGGCGTGGCATTCGCGTCGAACGTGGTGACGCTCGTGTTCACCGTCCCGCCTAGCGGGGTGGGCCAGCCACGAAGCGCGTGCACCGTTTGTCGGATTTGCGCAAGGGTGCCGACGGTTGCCTGCCAGCCGTAGGCGACCGAGATGCAACCGACAGCCCGGCCGTGAAGGTACGCCGGGTCCTCTCGGCCAAGGTCCTCGACGTAGTCCAAAGCGTTCTTGACCATGCCGCTGATGCCTCCGTGATAGCCGGGGCTTGCGATCAAGAGCCCGTCCGCTTGGCGAATGGAGTCGATCAGGCGCTTTGCGGTATCGCTGCGCTCCTGGCTCTCAACGTCATAGATCGGCAGCAGAAGTTCGCGTCCGACGATGTACGTGACGTCGGCGCCCTGAGCTTGCGCTGCAGCACCCGCGCACCTCAATGCCATCTCCGTCGAGGAACCCGACCGGGTGCTGCCGCCAATTGCGACGATCCGGATCGGATCGGTCGTCGCTGCGTGTGTCGATGCCATGGTCTCTTTCGGATCGAGGTCTGGATCTGCGCTGTGCTGAAGATGATTGTGCCAATGAGCGTGATGTGGAGCACACGACCCACTACGCCGGAAAGCCTACGGTTTTGGGGGAGTAGTGTTCGTCGCGCAGTCGAAATCAGGCGCAGAAGCAACCGAGGAGGATGGTCGATGGCTCGCCCGATCCGGGTAGTGGTCGCCAAGCC
>CAZVWA010000089.1:0-5179 GCA_964631085.1 uncultured Rubrivirga sp. | reverse complement strand
TTGGTGAACTCGGTCTGGACCACGGCCGGCTCGATGCAGTTGACGCGGATGCCGTCTTGCACCCATTCGCGCGCGAAGCTCCGGGTCATTCCGGAGACCGCCGCCTTCGTCGCGGCGTAGACGGAGATGGTGTTGAAGCTGTAGCGGGCGCTGAGTGACGACAGATTCACAATCGCACCGTTGTTCGAGGCCTTCAGGTGTGGGTGTGCGGCCTGGCTCAGTAAATACACCGCCCGCATATTGACCGCGGTGATGGCGTCGAAATCGTCGACGGTGACGTCGAGGATTGGCTTACGCCGGTTGATGCCGGCGCCGTTGACGAGGACGTCGAGTCCACCCATCGCTTCAACCGCGTCCGCAATGAGCGAGGCGCACTGCTCGGGGTCGGATACGTCCGCGGCCAGGGCAATCGCCTGTCCACCGCTCTCGGTGATGGCCGATGCGAGCGGTGCCACCTTGTCCTTCGTTAGATCGTGCAGCGCCACGGTGGCGCCGAGGTCTGCGAAGGCTTTGGCTAGCACGGTTCCGATAGCACCGCCGGCGCCGGTGAGTAGAACGCGCATGCCGTCCATGCGAAACAGCTCGGTAGTTGCAGGGAGGGAGGGTGGCGGCTTCATCGTGTGCCTTTCAGTTGCGGGTCGGTAACTCGAGAACGGTGAGGGACAGGGGATCGATCGAGACCGGATCGCCACCGTCGATCCGGACGGTGCGGGGCCCATTGGTCCAATTGACGATGAGTGCGCGCTTCGCGGAATTGCTGGAGACCAGCAGCGCATCGACCTTTTCGGGATCGCTGGACCGACACGTGTGTGCGGTGTCCATCCCGGCCACAGCGGTGAAGGTATCCCAGACCGGGAAACGTTCTCCGGGCGCGGAAGGGAAGTTTTGCGGATCCGGTGAGCCAGCCTCGCGCTCGAGAACACCCTTCCATCCGACGGTCTCGAAATAGGTCGCACGGGAAATCGTCCCGGCCTCGGCGAGATATTTGACGCTCATTGCCGCCCAGTTTGCGGCGAAGTAGCTGGCCTGGCGGGCATCGACATCGCTGGGAAGAGCAGTGTTGCTCACGTCGGCTTCGGGGTCGGTTGCATTGGGATTGAAACGGGGGCGCAGGGAAATGGGCGCAACGGACACCTCCGCCGGATCGGTGATGCGTGCTGCGTTCGCCGCGACTACAGCCTGCGCCATAGCGTTTTGCACCAGGGTCCGATCGTCGAAGGCGTGGACCTGCGGATTGATCGAGAAGTTCAAGACGTCGAACGCTCGGGGATCGGGCGGCTCCCGGTTCAACTCCGTGAAGTACAGATCCGTGCCACCACCGAGCGGCACGCCGGTGAATGCATCGCCCAGTGCCATCCGGGCGCGCCCGGCCCAGTCGCCCGAAGTGACCTTGTCGTGGCGGCTGAAGACGTACCAGCAGGCGATGAGTGCGATCGTGTCCGTCGTTAGATCGGCGAAGGCAGTCAACTGCTCGGGATCGTCGCAATGCGAAGCGACGCGTAGTCGCGCTCCCATTGCCCTTGCTTGTCGCGCCGCCTCGGTTACCTGCTGTGGTGCATGGGGATCGTCGGCCTTTACGGACACACGAAGGTGATCGAGGTCCAACTCCGCGAGTTCTGCGAGTTGCGCATCGGACGGCAGTTCTTCATCCACGCTGGCGCTTAGTCCCAGACGGGGGAGTCGGGTCTTCTCGCCGGTACTCGTGATGTGGATGGCATCGCTATCGGTGCCGGCTGCGGTCTCGGACTGCGCCGGGGAGGAGGAGAAGGACACCTCGACCGCCTGATCGATGACGTCGCCGGCTCGGACCTCCACCGGGAACGGAAGGGAGATGGGAGTGCAATAGGTCTTGAAGGAGGCGTCGGTCCAGTTGCGATGGTCTTCCATCTCAAAGACCTCGCCGAGCAGGCGAACAGTCGCTCGGCTGCCATCGGGAAGTTCGTGCGTGATGGCCCGCATGTCAAGGAACGGTTGGTTCGGTGAGATGTCGACGGGGAGGTGCGAGGTGGTCGTCGAACCATCGGGATGCTCGACTTCCACCGGGGCTCCCGCTGCGACCATTGGGTGCAGGACGCACATGCCGAGTCGGTTGCGCAGGAAGTCGCCGTCGGCCTTTGCGTGGAAGCGGTATTCGATGCCGCTGTGGCTGATCGACGCCGACACTTCCCAGTGAAGGGGCGTAGCGTCGAAGGAACCAACGCCACGAGCCAACAGAACAACGCTCGTGTCGCTCTCTTCCACGGACGTCTCGTTGATTACGAACAGCCGATTGGTCCAATTGCGATCCTGGAAGACGGGGTAGATCCGGCGCACTGCCTCCTGGTCGCGCCAGCGGATGTCACGAAGATCGGCACCATCGATGGTGACGGTGATGTCACCGACGACGACGGTGCGGGCCTTGCTCACAGCATGCTTCCTGCCGTGTACGGCTCGCCGGTTTCCAGGGACTGATAGGCGCCGAGGGTGAGGTCGAGCACGCGCAGCGTGTCGGCACCGCTGGTTTCGGGAGTCTCGCCTGTTTGCAGGCAGTGGATCCAGTGTCGCTGCACATTGACCACGCTGTCTTGGATGCAGTTCCAGGGAACCGAAGCCCACGGGTGCTCGGGGATCTCGAGAGTTTCCTCGTGCACACCGGCGGGTGAAACGACCTGCAGGTGGTAATCCGGTCCTAGCGTCACGGTTCCTTCCGTGCCCTCGATGGTCACGAAGGTTTGCGGGTAGGTGCTGTGATCGGACTTGGATTCATAGCTCGTATCGACGACGCACGTGGCGCCCGGCAGACCGAGAATGATCGTGGCGACGTCCTCGCCCTTGATCTTCGGGTTCACCCGAATCGCTTCGGTAAACAATCGATCGGGTTCACCGAGGAAGAAGCGCGTGAGGTCGAACTGGTGGACCGATACGTCCGCGATGATCATGCGCTCGGCATCCATGCACCACGGCTGCGCGGAGTAGACGTCGTGCGCGGTTCGGAAACTGATCCGCCCGAAGAATGGTCGGCCGATGGCACCGCTGTCGAGGACCTCCTTGACCTTGCGCATCGGATGCTGGAAGCGGAAGTTCTCGTGGACCATGAAGGGCAGGTTCTTGTCGGCCATCGCCTGAACCATCGCCTTGGCGTCTGCCATGTCCCACGCGAGGGGTTTTTGGCAGATCGCAGCGACGCCGTGCTCGGCGGCGAGCTCGACCATCATCCGATGCGTCGGTGGAGTAGTGGCGATGTCGACGAAGTCGAGTTCCTCGTTCGCGAACAGCTCGGCCGCATCGGTGTATGCCGTTCCACCGAACTGCTCGGCTGCGGCTCGCGCGCTATCTGGGTTGATGTCGCACGTCGCCACCAGCTCCACCTCGGGCATCTCCGCCCAGGCCTGTAGATGGTTTTGTGCGAAGAATCCGCACCCGATCAAGGCGAAGCGATACGGCCGGCTCACATTTCCACCTCTCGCGCGGGGTCGATGATCCATTCACTCCATGATCCGACGTACATCCGGGCACCAGGAAGCCCTGCGTGCTGCATGGCAAGTACGTTCTGCGCGGCGGTGACGCCCGATCCGCAGTAGAAGACGAGTTGATCACCGTCCTGGCCACCTCGTAGGGAGTCGTAGTGCACCCGCAACTCCTCGGGGCTGCGGAAGGTGCCGTCGTCGTTGAGCGTCTCGGCGCGATCGGCGAGGCCGGCGCCCTTGATGTGACCGCGGACTGGGTCGTAGTACTTGCCCTGTCCGTGGTACCCCTCGGGTCCGCGGGAGTCGAAGACCCGGGTAGGTACCTCGACGCGGATCCGGTCGACTTCGTCGACCTCGGCCAGCATCTCCGGGCGCACCCGGGCTTGGAACTGCCGGATCGGAGCCGGTGGGGTGGTGGCGTCGGCGGTCAGGGGTAGTCCAGCTGCTTCCCACGCTGGAAGGCCGCCGTCGAGGACCGCAACTGCGTCGTGTCCGAGCCAGCGCAACATGAACCACGCGCGAGCGGCGGCCATCAGGCCGCGGTCGGCGTCGTAGACCACCACCTGGGTGTCGGGTCCGATGCCCCAGCCCCGGACGGTTCTCTCAAAATCGGCAGGATCGGGGAACGGGCGACGGCCCGTGACTCCCTCGATTATCGGCCCGCCGAGATCGTTCGCGAGGTCGGCTCGTTGGGCCTGGGGGATATGTCCCTCCGCGAACGCGCGATCACCCCAGCTTTCGTCGTCGAGGTTGAAACGAGCATCCAGGATCACCAAATCGTCGCTGGATTGCTGCAGTTGCTCTAGTTCGGATGCGGAGATCAATGTATGGAAAGTCACGTCGTCGTCTCAGCCCTTTCTCGTTCGCTTGGAGCGCCCCCGCTGAGTGAGATTCCTACACTACGAGCATGGCATCTCCCTCGCAGATGAAACCCCGTAGCTTCCTGGTCACCGATGGTCCTGATCGCGCGCCGAACAGGGGGATGTTGCGCGCGTTGGGAATGGACGACGACGACTTCACCAAGCCGCAGATCGGAATAGCCAACAGTTACAACCGGATAACTCCGTGCAACATGTCGCTTCGAGACGTTGCAACATCGGTTGCGCAGGGCGTCGAAGCCGGTGGCGGATTCCCGATGGAGTTCGGGACGATCACCGTCTCGGATGTGATTTCGATGGGTCACGAGGGAATGCACTTCTCGTTGGTGAGCCGGGAAGTGATCGCTGATTCGGTCGAGACGGTCGTGCAAGCCGAGCGACTAGATGGCATGGTCACTCTCGCCGGTTGCGACAAGTCGATTCCCGCGATGATCATGGCCGCTGGTCGGCTCGATATCGCCTCGGTCCTGCTCTATGCCGGCTCATTGCTTCCTGGACACGTTCGTCTCACCGACGGCACCGAGGAGACGGTGAACATCGTGACGGCGTTCGAGGCCGTGGGTGCCCGTGCTCGCGGTTTGATGAGTGATGAGGATGTCGATCGCATCGAGCGTGCGGTGTGCCCGAGCGCCGGAACCTGCGGTGGCATGTACACCGCTAACACCATGGCCAGTGCGGCTGAAGCGATGGGATTGGCGCTGCTCGGTTCGTCGTCACCGCCGGCGGTGGATTCGCGCCGCGACACGTTGGCTCGGCGTAGCGGTGAGGCTGTGGTCGAGATGCTTCGCCAGGGCATAACCGCGCGCGACATCATCACCAAGGAGTCCCTCGAGAATGCGATCGCGATCGTCATGG
>CAZVWA010000088.1:0-5223 GCA_964631085.1 uncultured Rubrivirga sp. | reverse complement strand
ATGAGATGCACGCCGACGACGACTCCGCCTCCCATGGGGGCATGGGTGGCGGCATGGGAGGCGGCATGCACGGGGGCATGCGCGGCTAGGCGCTACGCGCGTCCTTTCAACATGAAGTTCCAGTAAAGGTTGGGCAACCCGACCTTCTTGAGCATGTTGTAGTCGGTGAATTCCTTCTTCTGATTGACCAGCGGGAGTGATGGCCGCAGGTTGAACTCGTAGTCGAACTCACACAGCAGCATCTTCTTGCGGCTGGTCGTGATCGGACACGACGCGTAACCGTCGTAACTGCCCGAACCCGAACCGCCCTTGAGAGACGCGACCAAGTTCTCCACCAGCACTGGAGCCTGCTTGCGAATCGCCGCTCCGGTCTTGGAGTTGGGAGTGGTGGTGCAATCGCCGAGGGCGAAGACATCCGGGTAGACGTTGTGCTGCAGCGTGTGCTTGTTCACGCCGACGTAACCCATGGGCGACTCCGGATCAGCCAACGGTGAGTTCTTAATCCAGTCCGGCGCACTTTGTGGTGGCGTCATGTGAGCGAACGAGTACTCGACCGTCTCGGTCTCTCCCGTCTCATTGTTCTTGATCGTTACCGTGTGATTGGCGGGGTCAATTTCCGTGATGACGGAGTTCAGGCGGACATCAATGCCGTATCCGGCTGCGACATCAACGAGCACGTCCGACCACACCTTCACGCCGAACATGCCAGGGGTCGGAAGAACCATGATCGGGTTGACTGCGCCGAGCACTCCCTGCTCACGCCAGTAGTCGCACGCGAGGTAGGCGATTTTCTGTGGTGCGCCGGCGCACTTGATCGGGTTGGGAGGCATATGGAAGATCGCGTTGCCGCTCTTCGTCTTCTGCACGTTCTGCCAGGTAACGGGTGCGAGGTCGTAGCGGTAGTTGCTCGATAGTCCATCGCGGCCGAGCGCATCGGAGAGCCCGGGGATGCCATCCCAGTCGAGTTGGATGCCCGCCGCCACCACAAGTCGGTCGTATCCGACCGTCTTGCCACCGCTGGTGCTAACACTGTGCGCATCGGGGTCGACGGAGGTGACAGAGTCCTTAATCCAGGTCACTCCTGCAGGAATCACCGAAGCCATCGGCCGTGCGCTGTCCGGAGCGTTAGCCCGACCGCCTCCAACCAACGTCCACAGCGGTTGGTAATAGTGGGTGTCGCTCGGCTCGATTACCGCGATATCGGCGATGCCGGCCTTCTTGAGCCGGGCCGCCACGGTAATGCCCGCCGATCCACCGCCGATGATCACAACCTGGTGCTTTTGATCCATGACTTTCCTCCTGGACTGGGACGTGAGACGAACTCTAGGTAGACAAATGTCCGTACATCCGTACAATGGGATTCCATGGCCTCCTCCGCAGCGATTTCCGGGAAATCTCGTTTCGGACTTGGCCCTGCCCTGCCCGATCGCACCAGCCCGGTGCCTCTTTGGGCGCAGGTGAGCGAGGACATCCGTCGCCGGGTCGGCGCCGGCGCGTTCGAGAAGGGGTTTCCCGGGGAAATCGCGCTCACGGAGCAGTACGACGTCAGCCGGCACACGATCCGCGAAGCGCTCCGGGTTCTGCGATCGGAGGGATTGCTGCGCAGCGAACGTGGGCGCGGCACCACGATCGAGGCCCACTCCTACTCACAGAACCTGGGCACGCTTTATTCGCTCTTTCGCACAATCGAAGATCAAGGCGTCCAGCAGCGAAGCGAGGTTCGACGCCTGAGCACCACCACCAATCCGTCGGTGGCCGCCAATCTCAGTCTCCCCGCAGAGACGGAACTAGTCGTCCTCGAACGCCTACGGTTCGCCGGCGACGAACCCCTGGCCGTCGGCACCGCCTGGCTACCGAAGGACGTTACCTCACCGCTACTGAAGGCCGACTTCACTCGCAGTGGGCTGTACGACACCCTCGCGGCAGAGTGTGGAATCCGGCCAGACACCGGCAGCGAGCGAGTCTCAGCCCAGATCGCTCCAACCCATGTCGCGGACATGCTCGAGGTTCCGCGCGAGTCTGCGGTTCTCTACATCGAACGGGTCGCCTTCGCAGGCGACATACCCGTGGAATGGCGTGAGACCTACATCCGAGGGGATCGCTTCAGCTTCGAAGCGGAGTGGAGCCCCGGAGCCTCCTCGATAACACCTATAGCTGAAACCAGCAGTTAGCTGAACTGCGCCACTAGAGACAACAAACCGAACCCAAGGAGCACACATGGTCATCCTCGCCGCCGCCCTAGCCCTCTTCATCGGAGGTGCTGTCGGAATCCTGGGTGGTGGTGGATCCATTCTGACCACTCCACTGCTCGTCTATGTGGTCGGATTCGAACCCAAGCAAGCGATCACCGCCAGCTTGTTCGTCGTTGCAGTGACGTCACTATTCGGACTGATTGCGCACGCGAAAGCTGGACGCGTGCGCTGGAAGACGGGTCTGATCTTCGGTGCGGCGGGCATGGTTGGTGCGTTCATCGGTGGCCAGGTCGGGGCGCTCCTGCCCGGAGCACTACTGCTCGCCGCTTTCTCCGTCATGATGGGTGTAACCGCTGTTGCGATGATTCGCGGACGCAAGCAGGTTAAAGGGCATGGACCCCATAAGGGTCTCCCGGTATTTCGCATCATCCTCGACGGCCTCATCGTGGGTCTGGTCACTGGTCTCGTCGGAGCCGGCGGCGGCTTCCTAGTTGTCCCAGCTCTCGCACTTCTCGGCGGCCTGCCGATGCCCAACGCTGTGGCAACGAGCCTGCTGGTCGTCGCAATGAAATCCTTCGCCGGATTCTTCGGCTATGCCCTGAAGTTCGGTGGGGACTCGATCATTTCAATCAATACCGCTACCACCACTCTCGCCGACGGCAGCAGCATCTGGCCGGTCACGCTCATCGTCACAGGCATGGCAGTCATCGGTGCACTGATCGGCAGCCGAGTAGTCGGAAGGATCCATCCCGACAAACTGCGCAAGGCCTTCGGATGGTTCGTGCTGGTCATGGCGGTATTCATTCTGAGCCAGCAGATCGGTGGAACTCTCTTCAATTTCGCAAGCCAAGGAACGCTTCAGGCCGTGGAAGTTATCGGTGGACTTGTTGCCGTTGTCGCCTTCTTCACCTGGATCATTAGGCGACCGGTCAAGGAGTCGATTGCGGACTTCGATGAGCCGGAAATCGCCTTGGAATCCGAAGATTCAACTACCAGCGGGCAAGGGCCTTCCCAGGGTTGAGGATGCCGCGCGGATCGAGCGCCTGCTTAATCCGCGAGTGCAGGTCAATCTGAACATCGTCGAGTTCCTTGGCGAGAGCTTCGCGCTTCAAGGACCCGATGCCGTGCTCCCCGGTGACAGTTCCCTCATTCGATAGAGCAACGTCGAGGATTTCGTCGAAGGCGCGTTGGGCTCGCGCCGCAGCATCGGCATCACCGCGAGGTGTAACGATCGTGGGATGCAGGTTGCCGTCACCTGCGTGACCGAATGTGGCGATGCGCACGTCATTGCGTTGTGCAACTTCCTGGATCTGCACCATCGTGTCCGCCAAACGGGTGCGCGGAACCGCCACATCGTCCAACAGCCAATCACCCGCGGACTCCAGCGCTGGAATCACCATGCGCCGCGCACCCACGAGCATCTCTGATTCCTCCGGATCCTCCGAGACGTACACCTCCCCGGCTCCCCCGGCTTCGCAAATCTCGCCAAGGCGCCGGGCATCGTCACCTGCAGAAGGCGAATCGAATTGACCGATGAGTAAGGCACCCGCCGATGCATCAAGACCCATCGAGCGCCACTCCTCGATTGCGACGATCGACGTGTTGTCCATCAGCTCCAGCATGCTTGGGCGTAGCTCGTTCATGATCGCGCTCACTGCTCGACCTGCATCACCGACATCGGCGAACACCGCCACCACGGTGGCGGGATCCGGGGGGATAGGGCTGAGCCGCAACCGCGCCATCGTGACGATGCCCAGCGTGCCCTCGCTGCCGACCATCAGCCCGGTGAGGTCGTACCCCGCTACTCCCTTGATCGTCTTGCGACCCATCCTCGTGATGCGTCCGTCCGCCAGCACCACTTCGAGACCCAGAACGGAGTCGCGCGTGACTCCGTACTTCACACAACACAGGCCGCCGGCGTTGGTATTGACGTTTCCGCCGATCGAGCAGAAGTCCTTGGATGCGGGATCCGGCGCGTACCACAGCCCGTGCTTGGCCACGTGGTCACGAAGCTCGGTGTTGAAGATTCCCGGTTGGGTCTCGACGTAACCATTTCCCTCGTCCACGAGCAGGACATCGCGCATTTTCTCGACACAAACAATCAGCGATCCGTCGATAGCGTTCGATCCACCGGACAAACCGGATCCAGCTCCCCGCGGCACCACCGGCACGCGGTTCTCATAGGCGGCCGCCAAGACAGCGGATACCTGCTCAGTGGTCCGAGGGAACACAACCGCGAAGGGCTCACCCGCTGGGGACCCGGTCGAGCGGTCCCGCTGGTAGGTCGGCAACCTATCCGGGTCGGTCACCACATCGCCATCACCCAAGGCCGCTTCACACGCCGCTAGAACCACGTCTTCGGGAGTCACAAGGCGACGCTACCGCGCAGATTCGTTCCCCACCTACCCACAGAGCACGCTCTAGCGCACTACCCTCATGGTGACGATCCGAAGGAGATGCCATGTCGACAAACGATCAACCGACTGCCGGTCAAAATCCACCTCCCCAGCCACCACCGGTACCCATGCCGCCCAAGCCCACGGTCGATCAAATGGGCAACCCGATCAGCCCCAAGTCGCGCCTGGCATGTGCTCTGCTTGCCTGGTTCGTCGGAATATTCGGCGTCCACCGTTTTTACGTGGGCAAGGTGGGCACCGGCATCGCGATGATCTTCACGCTCGGTGGATTGGGCATCTGGGTACTCATTGATTTGATCATGATTCTCGTCGGCTCATTCAAGGACAAAGAAGATCGACTCGTCCTCAACTGGCAGTAGTAGCGACGACTTCACCTTGCGTGAAGCGACACCCGACGACGCATCAGTAATCGCGGACCTCACGGTCCAGGCCTATATCGACGGTGGTCATCTGCATCCTCGGAGTCCATACGCCGAAACCTTGCGCAACCTCGCGCCTCGAATACGTGAGACGCTGGTCATCACTGATCACGACGACGTCATCGCCGCAATAGCCATCCTTCCCCACGGTCACCCCATGGCAGAGGCCACCGAACCAGGTGAATGGGAGTTCCG
>CAZVWA010000087.1:0-5297 GCA_964631085.1 uncultured Rubrivirga sp. | reverse complement strand
ATGGCTGTCCCCCGGGGCTCAGGAGGCTCGAGCGGGCGCGCACCGACGGTGCGCGGATCGTTGGTGCGCGGGGAATCGGGAAGTCGATCGGGCAGCAAGAAGCGCCGGGATCCGCTGCCACCACCGGAGCCTGTCGAGGACCCGACCGCTCCGCGCGGGGTCATCGACTACGCCCTTCAGCGCCGCTCGGACATCACGCGCTTCCACCGCGGCGGGATCCTCTCCAGCGACTTCTGCGACGCCGACCCCTACCTGCTCAAGGCGGCGAAGTTCCACGGGGAGGCGACCGATACCGAGTGCCCCGCGTGCCACTCGCCCAACCTGGTGACCCTCAACTACGTCTACGGAGACGAGCTCGGCCCCTACTCCGGACGGATCCGCGAGACGAAGGACCTGCCATCGCTTGCGGTGCGGTTCGGGGATATCGGGGTCTACGTCGTCGAGGTCTGCCCGGATTGCCACTGGAACTACCTATTACGGACATATCGGATAGGCGACGGAACCCCGCGCCGGGCGCTGCCCACCCCGCGCGACCTGCACGACTACGAGTAGCGATTTCGGTTACGTTCTGTCCCCCTGTTCGTAGGGGCATCGACGGCGTGCCGCCGTCCTTTGGGGGGCTCTTTCTGATGCACTAGGACTGCTAAATCCCAGGAGTCACAGAAACCTCTGCGGCCCCAGGGATTCAAGCGCCCGACCACACAGGTTCCCTTCCCCAACCTGGCGAGGAAATGAGCAGCAGGAGACCGACGCAACGAGGCACCCGCACCGGTGCTTCGCGCGCCTCCACACGCACTGCGCCGCGTAAGCCGCGGAGTACTTCTGCCTCGGCCAATCCGCGCTCGGTCCCGCCGAAGAACCCCAGCACGCCGGGCCGGCGCTTTCGAGATGACAACGCCGCCGGCTCCCGTCCGGCCGGACGCGGTTCAGGTGGACGCGGTTCGGGTGCCCGCGGTTCGGGTGGTGGTCGCGGCCGTCCGCCGGGCAAGCGGCCCGCCGGTGGAGGTCGTCCGCCCCGCAAGCCGCGTTCGCCTCTGAAGATCTTCCTGTGGAGCATCGCGGTGCTGCTGGCCGTGACGACGACGGCGGGTGTTGCGGCGTTCAGCTTCGTGCTCGCGCGCACCGAGGTGCCCACACCCAACGATCTCGCCACTACCGAAGCAACGGTCGTCTATTACGCCGGCGGCAAACGCGAGATCGGCCGACTCAGCGACGCGAACCGTCGCGCGAGCGACCTCGCTGATATCCCGATCCACGTGCAAGAAGCCGTGCTCGCGGCCGAGGACCGCGGGTTCTACGAACACGGCGGCATCTCACCCATCAGCATCGCGCGCGCTGCGGTGAACAACGTCTTCGATTCCGGGCCGTGGACCCAAGGTGGCTCGACCATCACCCAGCAGTACGCGAAGAACGCATTTCTGACGCAGGAGCGAACCTGGAAGCGCAAGATCAAGGAAGCACTTCTTGCCTTCAAACTCGAAACTCTCGTGTCCAAGGAGCAGATCCTCGAGGACTACCTGAACATCGCGTTCTACGGACGCGACGCGTACGGCATCGAGGCCGCCGCGATGGCGTACTTCAACAAGCCGATTCAGAACATCACGCTCAGCGAAGGCGCGGTGCTCGCCGCGATCATGAACAACCCGGGACGCTTGAATCCCGATGAGAACATGTCCACCCTGCGCGGACGTTGGCAGTACGTGCTCGACGGCATGCTGGGGCAGGGCTGGATAACGCGGGACGAGTACGACGCAGCCGAGTTCCCCGAGATCGCCGAACGTCAAGCGGGCAACCGCCTCGGTGGCCAAAACGGCCACCTGCTCAACGCGGTGCACAAGGAACTGCTCTCCCTCGGCGTGGATGAAACACAGATTCAGCGCGGGGGACTCACCGTCGTCTCGACGTTCAACCGCAAGGCGCAAAGAGCCGCTGAGCGTTCGGTGCGCAAGTTCGGACCGGATTCCAAGACCAAGGGTGTGCGCATCGGTCTCGCGTCGGTGCGCCCGGGCACCGGTGAAGTCGTCGCGATGTACGGCGGCAAGGACTTCATCGACGATCAGATCAATAACGCTACGCGTCAGTTCGCGCAGGCCGGTTCCACCTTCAAGCCGTTCGCCCTCGCGGCAGCACTCGAGAACGAGGTGTCGCTTAAGAGTTACTGGCAGGGTGATTCACCGGCGAAGATCAAGGGTTACGAACTCACCAACTACAACGACAAGTCCTACGGCGAGATCACGCTCTTGGAAGCCACGCGCGAGTCCGTCAACACCGCGTATGTCGCGATGGAGGATGCCGTCGGCGTTGATCGCGTTGCCGATGCGGCGGTGCGTGCGGGTATTCCCAAGCGCACGCCGGGCATGAACATGAAGAACCTGGACTTGACGTTCGTGCTGGGCACGGCGTCGCCGTCCGCGGTGGATATGGCCAACGCGTACGCGACGTTCGCCGCACGCGGTCAACGCGCGAAGACCACGTTCATCCGCAAGGTCGTCGATTCCAACGGCGAGGTGCTTTACAAGTACGAGCCCGCAACCAAGGAAGCGTTCTCCCAGGACGTTGCGGATTCCGTTACCTACGCACTCACCGAAGTCGTCTCCAACGGCACCGGTGCCGCGGCCCGGGAACTTGGCCGTCCCGCGGCCGGTAAGACCGGAACGACGGACATGAACAAGAGCGCATGGTTTGTCGGCTTCACCCCGCAGTTGTCCACCGCGGTGTTCATGACCAAGGAGAACAAGGACGGCATCCCGGTGTCCCTGTCCGGAACGGGCGGACGCGAAACCGTCACCGGCGGCAGCTTCCCGGCAGCGATCTGGACCGGCTACATGAAGGGCGCACTCAAGAAGACCGATGTCCAGAAGTTCCCCAACCCGCCCAAGGGCGCGCTGAAGGGAATGGATTGCCCAGCGATCTTGCCCCCGGACATGGAAGAGGTCCCGCTGGGCTGCCCGACGCCGGAAATCCAGACCGAGTTCGGCCCCGACCCCGGTATCGAGGAAGCCAACCCCGAAGACCCGAACCAGCCCGAACCGGCCGACACACCCGCGCAGAACGACGAGCAAGCGGGCAATGGCAACTCCGGCGAGACAGTGACCGCATCCGCGGAGTTCGGTGGCGACGACAATGCCCGTACGTCGGGCAAGAAGAAGAAAAAGCGCTGATCGTCACCTGCATATCGCGTCGTTGAATCCGAGGAGGCACACTTCATGTCCGTGCCCCCCGCAACCGGTGATCGAACGCGCCCCACGCGCGAGGACCCGGTAGCTGCAGCGAGCTCCCCGATTGTTGGCGGTCCGCTCGGTGACCGCATCGCGCGCTTTGCCCCGCCTTGGAGCGTGCTCCGCGTCCTGATCGTGCTCGCAACCGCCGGGTACGTCGTCGGGTACGTCCTGGATTACTCGTGTGTGGACGGACTGTGGGCATCCCCGGATCGCTACGAGCAGTTGTGCTACTCCGACATCCCGGCGCTGTTCGGTTACCGCGGGTTCGCCGAAGGATTCATCCCCTACCTTCAGACCCCACCCGGTGGTCAGCCGCTGGAGTACCCGGTGCTCACGGGTGTGTTCATGTGGATCGCATCGTTGGTCGCGAGTCCGATCGCAGGGGTTATCGGTGCCGAACCGATCGTTGCGTTCTTCGATGTCAATGTGATCGGCCTGCTGGCGTTTCTCCTCATCGCGGTTGTCGCAACAGCGCTGACGGTCCGGCACCGACCGTGGGATGCGGCGATGGTCGCGCTCGCACCGACGGTGATCTTGGGTGCCACCATCAATTGGGATCTGATCCCGATCGCCCTCGCGGCGCTCGCGATGCTTGCCTGGGCTCGCAGTAAACCGGGCTGGGCGGGCATCGCACTCGGACTCGCTATCGCCGCGAAGTTCTATCCGGTGCTGCTCCTCGGTGCGTTCGCGATCCTGGCGCTGCGCAGCGGCCGGTGGCGACCGGCGTTGGTCCTGCTGGGCAGCACCGTCGCCACCTGGTTGGTTGTCAATGCTCCGTTCGCGATCGCTAATCGCGAGGGCTGGTGGTACTTCTACTCATTCAACTCCGAGCGCGGTGTGGACTTCGGCTCGATCTGGTACGCGGCAAGCGTCCTCGGTCTTCCGGCCGTTCCCGCCGATGCGTTGAACGTGGTGGCGGCCGCGACGTTCCTTGCACTCTTTGTTGCCATTGCCGTTCTATGCCTTGGACTACGACGACGCCCACGCCTTGCACAGGTTGCATTCCTGGTCATCGCAGCGTTCGTGTTGTCCGGCAAGGTCTACTCCCCGCAGTACGTGCTGTGGCTGGTACCACTCGCGGCGATGGCGCGCCCGCGGTGGCGCGACTTCTTGATCTGGCAGATAGGCGAGGTGATCTACTTCGCGGCGATTTGGTGGCACCTGGCCGGGTACGACGTCGAAGATGCGAAAGCACTCGGCACCGAGTTGTACGCGATCGCGACGTTCATCCACGTTGCCGCAACCGTTTACTTCGCGGTGATGGTGATTCGCGACATGCTCAAACCCGAGCACGATCCGGTGCGCAGCGATGGCATCGACGCCGATGCCGATGATCCCGGTGGTGGTCCGTTCGACGGTGCGCCCGATGTGGTGACCCTTGCCGGTGTTAGTCGTCCAGCCCCGAGATCGCATCGAAGTGCGAGGTAGTGAAGCGAACCTCGGCGTTCATGCGATCGCCCACCTCGGGCAGCACGCACTCGTGCGGCAACCACACCATCGACACATGTTGATGCGGTGGCTCGGCGAACCACCGCTGCTTGCCCTGCCAGGTGAACGGCGACATCGCTCGCCCTGCCGCATCGAGTGCACCGATTCCGGCGGTGGTGACGCGCTGGCGTAGTGACGCTGCGGGTGAGGGTCCAGCCAGGCCGATGCCGTGTGCCGTGCCACCGGAAACCACGACGAGCGTCCCGCCCTTTGGACCGGTGCGCTGTCGGTAGCCCACATGCGTCCCGGTCTCCACCGGGTGTACGGCCAGCACCGTTCCCACCGGCTGCAATGCACCGCGATCACCGAGCCATAGGCGCGTTCCGGTGCGCAGGCGAAGAACCGCCTCACCCAGACTCGAGCGCACCACGGCGAGTTCGTCGTCGTCCAAATGCGATACCCAAATCGTGTTAACCGGGGCGTTGTGACCGGTCCATACGGCCGTCTCGGTTTGCCATAGCCCGGCCCACCGCATTACCTCGCGCGCCTTCGCGCTGCCGTCGCGCACCCCGCGTGGGGGAGCGTCATCGGCCGGTTGTGCGATCGGCATGTGCACCGCCAGACCTTCGACCAGGATGCGTCCGCGCT
>CAZVWA010000086.1:0-5434 GCA_964631085.1 uncultured Rubrivirga sp. | reverse complement strand
GAGTGTCGACACAACATCGCGTATTGGCTCAACGCCGATTGGTGGGGGATCGGTCCGGGTGCTCACAGCCATCTCGACGGGACCCGCTGGTGGAACGTCAAGCACCCGCGAACGTACGCCCAGCGAGTTGATGCCGGTCTTGCGCCACGGGAGGCCGAAGAGACGACTACTCCCGAGCAGCGCCGGCTCGAACGATTGATGTTGGGTCTTCGCATTCGACAGGGATTGGCGCAATCTGAGATCGGATGCAGTGACCAGCAGCTCGCAAGCCTCGTCGAGCGCGGCCTGATTGATGCCGAGTCCGCTGGGCAACCAGACGCTCGCCTCGTGCTTACACGCACCGGCCGACTCCTGGCCGACAGCATCGTTCGGGAGCTTTCAGAGTAGGTGGTGCACTTTCTGAAAGTGGTACACTTTGACGATGCCGACGTCGCGTCCCCGTCATCAGATCACCGAAACAGACGAGATCGTTGAAGCCATTGACGCAGGTCTACGGGAGTGGCCGGAGCTGAGTCGATCCGACGTGATGCGCGAGTTGATCCTCAAGGGTGCCGAGTCATTGAACCTGTCGGCAGCTGAGCGGGCGCTGGCTGTGGAGTTGGCCCTGAAGGAATTGGCCTCCCTCGACATTCACTACCCCCAGGACTACCTCGAAGACGTGCGCACGGACTGGGATAGGTATGCCTAGGCAACTCGTCACGTTGGATGCCAGCATCTTGATTGCGCTATCCGACACAGAGGATCTTCATTACGACGACGCCTCGTCCTTCATCCGCAGCTCGACTTTTCGGCGACGCCTTCTGGTGCATCCCGTCAACCTCGCCGAAGCGGCCGTCCGCCCCTCGAAGGTCGGCAAGGCTGACCGAGTCCGGGAACTCTGGGAGTTCTTGGGAGTGAACGTGACGAAAGTCGATGACGACCAACCCTGGCGCCTGGCTTCGCTGCGGGCATCGACCGGCCTCGCACTGCCCGATTGCTGCGTACTGGATACCGCGCAGCAGGTGGACTCGTCTATCGCAACGTTCGACACGCGGCTCGCACAGCGGGCTGCGGATCTAGGCGTAGACTTGGCACTCTGACCACGGGAGTGCCAACAGACCTAACGGGAGGTGCCGTGCTCGAAGAACGCCGGCTCGCCGTCCTGCGGGCCATCGTGGAGGACTACGTCGCGACCCACGAGCCGGTTGGCTCGAAGGCCCTGGTCGAACGGCACAACCTCGGCGTCTCGCCGGCCACTATCCGCAACGACATGGCCGCGCTCGAGGACGAGGGCTACATCACCCACCCGCACACCTCCGCGGGCCGCATTCCCACCGACCGCGGCTACCGGTTGTTCGTCGATCAGATCTCTGACGTCAAGCCGATGAGTGCCGCCGAGCGCAAGGCGATCGAACGTTTCCTCGGCGATGCCGTCGATCTTGACGACGTCATGGGCCGCACCGTTCGCTTGCTCGCCCAGGTCACCCAGCAGGTGGCTCTCGTGCAGTACCCGTCACTCGAGCGCAGCAGCGTTCGTCATATCGAACTGATCGCGGTGAGCGAAACCCGGCTGATGCTGGTGGTCATCATGGACACCGGTCGCGTGGAGCAGCGGGTGATCGAGTGCTCGGCGCCACTGTCGGACGAGGTCCTCACCGATCTGCGCACCCGACTCAACGCCGCGGTCGCTGGTAAGCCCTTCGCGTTCGTCCCCGATGCGCTGAAGGATCTCGACGAGGCCTTCGAGGCCCGGGATCAACGGTTGGTCCAGGCGGTGATGGCCACCGTCCTAGAGGCCGTGACCGAACGCATCGAGGAGCGCGTGGTCCTCGGTGGGACCGCGCACCTAGCTCGTTACCAACAGTCCTTCCCGATGGCCATCCAGCCGGTGCTGGAAGCGCTCGAAGAGCAGGTGGTGCTCCTGCGATTGCTCGGGGAGTTGTCCATCGAATCCCCGGTCACGGTTCGGATCGGTCAGGAGAACGACGTCCAAGGGCTTGAATCGACATCGGTGGTGACCGCCGGTTACGGTCGTAGTGATGAGCCGGTGGCGTCGCTGGGCATCGTGGGCCCCACGCATATGGACTACGCCGGAACCATGAGCGCGGTGCACGCCGTCGCCCAGTACGTCAGCAAGATTCTCAAGGGACAGTAGGTGGCTGTGGCAACCGATTACTACGCGATGCTCGGCGTATCTCGTGACGCGTCACCGGAGGACATCAAGAAGGCGTACCGACGGCTCGCGCGCGAACTCCATCCGGATGTGAACCCCGACCCCGAGCATCAAGAACGCTTCAAGCAGGTCACGGCCGCCTATGAGGTCTTGTCCGATCCGGACAAGCGGCAGATGTATGACATGGGCGGTGACCCACTCAGTCAATCCGGCGGGTTTGGTGGCTTCGGTGCCACCGGCTTCGACTTCGGCGACATCATGGATGCGTTCTTCGGTGGTGGCGGCCAGGGGCGCCAGCGAGGTCCGCGCACCCGCGCCCGTCGCGGGCAGGACGCCCTGGTGCGCATCCAGATCGATCTTGCGACCGCCGTGTTCGGCGGCGAACGCGACATCACCGTGGACACCGCCACGGTCTGCACCACGTGCACCGGCTCGGGCATGGCCGAAGGCAGCGAGCCCGAGACCTGCGTGATGTGCAAGGGGGTTGGCGAGATCCAGTCGGTGCAGCGTTCGTTCCTGGGCCAGGTCATGACATCTCGGCCCTGCCCGCAATGCCAAGGGTTCGGCACCACCATCCCGCACCCGTGCCCGGAGTGCTCCGGAGAAGGCCGCGTGCGCAGCCGTCGCACCCTCACCATCAAGGTTCCGCCCGGCGTCGACACCGGCACCCGCATCCAATTGCAGGGTGAGGGCGAGGTCGGCCCCAACGGTGGAACGGTGGGTGATCTGTTCGTCGAGATCGTCGTTACCCCCGACCCGGTCTTCGAACGCCACGGCGACGAACTCCACTGCGTTGTGAAGATCCCGATGTCGGCAGCCGCCCTCGGCACCAGCGTCCATCTCGACACCCTCGACGGCCCCGAGGAGCTCGCGGTGGCCGCGGGAACTCAAGCCGGTGCGACTTTGACGCTCAAGGGCAAAGGAGCATCGCGTCTGCGCGGTGGTTCGCGCGGTGACCTTTTCGTTCACGTGGACGTCGAGGTGCCGGAAAAGCTCGACGCGCGGCAGCAAGAGCTCCTGCGTGAATTCGCCGAGCTCCGCGGAGAGAACACCACCCACGCGGTCACCGCGCAAGACAGCGCCGAAGCCGGTGGGCTGTTCGGCCGGCTCAAGGACGCTTTTTCCTCCCGGTGAGCAACTCCGTTTTCCTCATCGATCCCGACCGTGCAGCGCAGGCGACGGTCGGTGGGGGCATCGTGCTCGATGGTTCTGAAGGTAGGCACGCGGTTGCGGTGCAACGCATTCGCGTAGGGGAGCAGATCGATCTCGTCGATGGACAGGGTCGACGCATCGGCGGCTCGGTCACCGACATCACCGGCAAGGACGCCGCGACCATCCACGTCGCGCAGATCGACGACGAGCCGGAGCCGCGTCCGAGGATCACCGCAGTGCAGGCCATCGCCAAGGGCGACCGTGGTGAGCTTGCGATCCAGATGCTGACCGAAGCCGGGATCGACGTCGTCGTTCCCTGGCAAGCCGAGCACAGCATTGCCAAATGGGACTCCCAGAAGTCGGTGAGGAACCGCGAGAAGTGGCAGGCAACCACCCGCGAGGCCGCCAAACAGGCCCGTCGGTCGTGGGTTCCTCGGGTGGATCCGCTTACCGGTTCTGCTGGAGTGGCCGATCTCATCGCGAACTCGGGCCTGGCATTCGTGCTCGACGAAGAGGCGACCACGGCGTTGACGTCGATCGATGCCAGCACCGCCCACGACATCGTGCTGGTCATCGGCCCAGAGGGTGGCCTCAGCGACAACGAGCGCGAGCAGTTCGCCGACGCCGGCGCCGACCTCGTTCGGCTGGGACCGAGCGTGCTTCGCACATCCACCGCGGGAGTAGCGGCGCTGAGCGTGATTTCCTCCAGGATAGGCCGCTGGTAGGCCCGACAAACCCATGAAAGAATGAGTCGATGGCCGATTGCCTGTTCTGCTCCATAGTTGCGGGGGATATCCCTGCGGACATCGTGCTGTCCAATGACCACGCGGTCGCTTTTCGCGACATAGCTCCGCAAGCACCGGTCCACGTCCTGGTCATCCCCAAGGCCCACCACGCCAATGTCGGTGAGCTCGCCAGCAACGCCCCGGAGGCGACCGCGGCGGTTCTCGAAGCGGCAAAGCAAGTGGCCGAGGCAGAGGGCATCGGCGATGCCTACCGCCTGGTGTTCAACACCGGGGAGGGTGCGGGGCAGACCGTCTTCCACGTGCATGCCCACGTTCTCGGCGGACGCGACCTCGAATGGCCTCCTGGATGAGCAGTCCGGCAAGCGAGGCCCACGCCCACACCACGATCGAGATCCCTCACTCCCAACCGATGGTTGCCCTGTTGGGTTCCAACGACGAGTACCTCCGCCTGATCGAGAAGGCATTCCCTGATGTGGATGTCCTTGTTCGTGGCAACGAGATGACCCTCGATGGCTCGGCCGAGGACATCGGACTGATCGACTCCCTCATCGCGGAGATGCTCGCGATGCTGCGCACCGGTCAAGCTCTCACGGCCGAGTCGGTCGAGCGCTCCATCACGATGATGCGTTCGGGAACGCGTCCCACCGAGGTCCTCACCGCGAACATTCTGAGTAATCGGGGTCGCACGATTCGACCCAAAACGCTCAATCAGAAGCGTTACGTCGATGCGATCGACAAGAACACCGTCGTCTTCGGCATCGGTCCCGCCGGTACCGGCAAGACCTACCTCGCGGTAGCGAAGGCGGTTCAGGCTCTGCAGGCCAAGCAGATCAACCGCATCGTCCTCACCCGTCCGGCGGTCGAGGCCGGCGAGCGCCTGGGCTTTCTGCCGGGAACGCTCAGCGAGAAGATCGACCCGTATCTGCGCCCGCTTTACGACGCCCTGCACGACATGATCGATCCGGATTCGATCCCGCGGCTGATCACATCGGGCACCATCGAGATAGCACCGCTTGCCTATATGCGCGGCCGCACGCTGAACGACGCCTTCGTGATCTTGGACGAGGCCCAGAACACATCGGCGGAGCAGATGAAGATGTTCTTGACCCGGCTCGGCTTTGGTTCGACGATGGTGGTCACCGGGGACATCACGCAGGTGGACCTCCCCGGTGGAACGCAAAGCGGGCTCCGCGTGGTCAGCGAGATCCTCGAAGGGCTCGACGACGTCGGCTTCTGCCGACTCACCGCGCACGACGTTGTCCGACACAAACTCGTCGGGAAGATCGTCGAGGCCTATGACCGCTACGACGCGAAACGGCAACCATGACCCTGCCGAGTATCTCGGTCGACGACGACGCCGGCTCGCCGATCGACCTCAACGCCC
>CAZVWA010000085.1:0-5453 GCA_964631085.1 uncultured Rubrivirga sp. | reverse complement strand
GGTCGATCCGGTCTGCGTGCACGACGTTGGGTGGAGATGTGTCTATCCAATAGCGCTCGGTCGTCACACCTTGCGCTGTCATGAGGTCGCTGATGAAGTCACGTCCCGCCTTGCGCGGGTTCTCCCGGATGCCCGATCCAAACCGCCGGAGCATCTCGTCTCGTTGCGCTGTTGTCATGCCGCGATGCAAGCCACTTGTGTGTCCGAGTCTGTTCGTCCTTTCCCACCAGCGCGATCGCATTCGCTGACGAAAACTCCTGAGTAGGCCACCGGGAATCACGTCCAACGCTTTGAGTCGCCACGGAGATTGCGCAGTTGGACCGAGGCAGACATCCAAGAGTCCCGCGGAATCGGTCACGCATCTGATCTCGAGAGGCCTACTGGCCCGGATCATCGGATGGCAGCGCAGGAGTTTTGCGATGACAGTAGTGCCACTTCTGCCGGTACCACCACTGAAGACTGGTCGTGCATCGGGCATTGGGATCAGGCTACAGACGGGTGCCTTCGATTGAGGTCAGGACCCACGGGCCGTCGTCCGTGATCGCCACCGAATGCTCCCAGTGCGCAGCGAATTGACCGTCGCCGGTTACAACCGTCCACTGATCGTCGAGCACTCCGACGTTTGCGGTCCCCATCGTTGCCATGGGTTCGATCGCTAGGGCCATCCCGGCTTCGAGTCGAGGCCCGCGTCCTGGCTTTCCGTAGTTGGGAACCGGTGGATGCATGTGCATTTCAGTTCCGATTCCGTGTCCGACGTACTCCTCGACGATGCCGTAGGGCCCTGCGTCTCGAATGCATGTCTCCACGGCGTGACCGATGTCGGACAGGTGGTGCCCCACCCGTGCCTGGGCGAGGCCCGCCCACATCGATGACTGTGTCGCTTCCGAGAGAGCGTGTATCGATGCTTGGGCCTCAGGCATCACGATGGAGATCGCAGCATCACCGTGCCAGCCCTCGACGATGGCGCCGCAATCGACCGAAACAATGTCCGACGAGCCGATAACCCGGGCGCCGGGGATTCCGTGCACCACTTCCTCGTTAACCGACGTGCAGATAACGGCGGGAAATCCGTGGTATCCCAGGAACGACGATGTTGCTCCATGGCTCGCGATGCTCTCGCGCGCGATGGCGTCGAGATCGGCGGTTGTCATACCGACCGAGATCTCCTCACGGATCTTCTCGAGGGTGCGCGCCACGACGAGACCGGCTTCGCGCATCAGACTTAGTTCATCGACCGATTTGATCTCGATCGGTTTGGTCTTGCCGAACATCATTCGACGACGACTACCGCAAGCAGGCGCTCACTCACTTCATCAATCAACCCCATGCCGTCGACCTTCACCAAGATGCCGCGCTGGGAGTACGTGTCGATCAGGGGTGCAGTCTGATCGGCGTAGACCTCGAGCCGACGACGAATGACGTCTTCGGTGTCGTCAGGACGGCCTTGCTCAACAGCGCGCTTCACGAGACGGCCGACGACCTCGTCGACATCGACCGTGAGCTCCACTACGACGTTCAAGTGCTGATTGGCCGATCGGAGCATGGCGTCGAGTTCGGCAACCTGCTCCACGGTTCGGGGATAGCCGTCGAGGAGGAACCCGGGCCGGCAATCGTCATGCGTGAGTCGGTCACGGACCATGGCATTAGTGACCGAATCGGGGACATATTCGCCGGCGTCCATGTACTGCTGAGCCTGCTTGCCCAACTCGGTTCCCTCGGCGACATTGGCCCGGAAGATATCTCCGGTGGAGATATGTGGAATCCCAAGGCGCGCAGCGAGGACTTCGGCCTGGGTACCCTTTCCGGCCCCCGGCGGTCCCATGAAAACCACGCGCATGCTCTACACCTAGCCCAGGAAGCCTTCGTAGTTGCGCTGCTGCAATTGAGATTCGATCTGCTTGACGGTGTCGAGCCCGACACCGACCATGATGAGCAGGCTCGTGCCGCCGAAGATGAAATCTCCGGCCACCCCGAGACCACCGAAGGCGAAGACCGGGAGCACTGCGATGAGGCCCAGGTAGAGCGAACCGGGCGCGGTGAGGCGCGTGAGGACGTAGTCGAGGTAATCGGCCGTCGGCTTACCCGCCCGGATCCCGGGAATGAAGCCTCCGTACTTCTTCATGTTGTCGGCAACGTCGGTTGGATTGAACGTGATCGACACATAGAAGTAGCAGAAGAAGATGACCAGCAGGAAGTACGTGAGCAGGTACCACGTGCCCGACCCAGTTCCAAAGTTCTGCTGCACCCACTGTGCCCAGGCCGCCTGGCTACCCGTTAACTGAACAAACAACGTCGGAAGGAACAGCAGGGACGATGCGAAGATCACCGGAATCACGCCGGCCATGTTGACCTTCAGCGGAATGTAGGTCGAGGTTCCGCCGTACATCCGACGACCCACCATGCGCTTGGCGTACTGCACAGGAATACGGCGCTGCGCCTGCTCCACGAAGACCACGAAGGCGATGACCGCGAGGCCCACCAACACAGTGATGGTGAAGGTGAAGGCGCCGCGGCTGCCGAGAATGCCGGCGAACTGTGCCGGAATGGTTGCGATGATCGCGGTGAAGATCATTACGGACATGCCGTTGCCTACGCCGCGCTCGGTAATGAGCTCACCGAACCACATGACCACCGCGGTACCGGCCGTCATCACGATGACCATGACCAGGATGACCCAGATCCCCTGGTTGGGAATGATGGTCTCGTTGCAGCCGCTGAACAGGGCGCCCGGCGTCCGGGCGAGGGACAAGATGGCGGTGGACTGCAACACCGCAAGGCCGATCGTTACGTAACGCGTGTACTGCGTGATCTTGGCTTGACCCGCCTGGCCGTCCTTCTTGAGCGTCTCCAGTCGCGGAATCACCACCGTGAGCAATTGCAAGATGATGCTGGCGGTGATGTACGGCATGATGCCGAGAGCAAAAACGCTCAGTTGGAGCAGAGCGCCACCGCTGAAAAGGTTGATCAGCGCATAGACCGAGTTGTCCTGGACGACATCGATGCAACGCTGGATGGCTGCGTAGTCGACACCCGGGGTCGGCAGGACCGCACCGAGTCGGTACAGGCCCAAGAGTCCGAGGGTGAACAGGATCTTCTTGCGAAGATCCGGGGTCCGAAGGGCAGCCCCGAACGCACTGATGTGCACTAGGTCCTCCCCTCCTCTCGAACGCCTACGCGGATGTCGCTTGCCGGGTGGTGCGGGTGCAGTTCGCTCGATCGGTGACCGAGAGACCCCACGCTACCTACAGTTCGGTTACCGAACCGCCGGCAGCCTCGATCTTGTCACGCGCGCTAGCGGAGAACTTGTCCGCCGTGATCGTCACGGCTACCGAGATCTCCCCCTGCCCGAGAACCTTGACCGGCTGACCCGACCGCACCGCTCCCTTGGCCACGAGATCGCTCACGGCAATCTCGCCCCCCTTGGGAAACAACTTGTTGAGGGTGGCGACGTTGACAACCTGGAAATCGACCTTGTTGGGGTTCTTGAAGCCCTTGAGCTTGGGCAGGCGCATGTGCAAGGGCATCTGGCCGCCCTCGAACGAGGCCGGAACCGTGTTCCGCGCCTTGGTGCCCTTAGTGCCTCGACCCGCCGTCTTTCCCTTGGAGGCCTCGCCGCGGCCCTTACGGGTCTTGGCGGTGTGGGCTCCGGGTGCCGGACGCAGGTGATGGACCTTGAGTGCCATGTCAGTCAACCTCCTCGACATCGACCAGATGCGACACGGTGTTCACCATGCCACGGATCTCCGGCCGGTCTTCCTTGACGACGACGTCGCCGATTCGCTTGAGTCCGAGGGACCTCAGCGTGTCACGCTGGTTGCTGGTTCCACCGATCTCGGATTTACGCTGGGTCACCTTGAGCTGTGCCATCAGGAGCTCACCCCTGCTTTGGCGCGCAGCATCGCCGCGGGAGCCACGTCCTCGAGTGGCAGACCCCGGCGGGCGGCCACTGCCTCCGGCGGCTCGAGCATCTTGAGCGCGGCAACCGTCGCGTGGACGATGTTGATCGCGTTGTCCGAGCCGAGCGACTTGCTTAGGACGTCGTGAACGCCAGCGCACTCGAGCACTGCACGCACCGGGCCACCGGCGATGACGCCGGTACCGGGAGCGGCGGGACGCAACATGACGACGCCGGCAGCTGCTTCGCCCGTGACCGGATGCGGGATGGTTCCCTGAATACGAGGAACGCGGAAGAAGTTCTTCTTTGCCTCCTCGACACCCTTGGCGATGGCGGCGGGGACTTCCTTGGCCTTGCCGTATCCCACACCCACCATGCCGTCACCGTCGCCAACGACGACGAGCGCGGTGAAGCTGAAGCGACGACCACCCTTGACGACCTTCGCGACACGATTGATCGAGACGACGCGCTCGAGGTGGTTGGACTTCTCCTCGCGGGGCGTCCGCTCCTTGCGGTCACGGCGTTCGCCGCTTCCGCGTCGGTCGGTTCCTGACATGTTTTCCTCTTTCGCTCTCGGTCGTCTCAGAAGTCCAGGCCGGATTCGCGGGCACCCTCGGCGAGGGCCGCGACGCGTCCGTGGAATCGGTGGCCTCCGCGATCGAAGATCACCGCCCCCACACCGGCTGCCTTAGCGCGCTCGGCGACCATCTGGCCGACCTTGCGAGCCTTTGCGGTCTTGTCGTCCGTGGCTCCACGCAGATCGGACTCCATGGTCGAAGCCGATGCGAGGGTGTGGCCTGCAGCATCGTCGACCACCTGAGCGGTCATGTGACGCGCAGAGCGGGTCACGACCAGCCGGGGTCGTTCGGCGGTGCCGGTGACCTTCTTGCGAACGCGGATGTGACGACGCTTGCGGCCGACGGCAACCTTGTTGCCTGAGCCCAGCTTCACGCCATAGGTGCTCGTGCTCATCGCTACTTGCCCGCCTTTCCGGCCTTGCGACGGATAACTTCGTTCTCGTAACGCACGCCCTTGCCCTTGTACGGCTCCGGCTTACGCAGTTTGCGAATGTTTGCGGCGGTCTCGCCGACGAGTTGCTTGTCGATCCCGGTCACCGAGAACTTGGTCGGGGTTTCAACCGCGAAGGTGATGCCGTCGGGCGCCTTGACCGTGATGGAGTGGCTGTATCCGAGAGCGAACTCGAGGTCCTGGCCCTTGGCCGTGACGCGGTAGCCGGTGCCTACGATCTCGAGGGTCTTGGTGTAGCCCTCCGTCACGCCGGTGACCATGTTGCTCACGAGTGTGCGCGTTAGACCATGCAGGGCCTTGGATCGCCCTTCGTCATTGGGGCGCTGGACGACGAGCGAACCCTCTTCCTCGGCGATCGTGATCGGCTCGGAGATGTTCAGACTGAGCGATCCCTTGGGGCCGGTGACGGTGACCGACTGTCCCTCGATCGCCGCGGTGACTCCCGATGGGACGGGAATGGGCAGCTTGCCAATTCGTGACATGTCGCTCCTCCCTACCAGACGTAAGCGAGGACTTCCCCGCCTACGCC
>CAZVWA010000084.1:1573-5489 GCA_964631085.1 uncultured Rubrivirga sp. | reverse complement strand
TGCGAAGCAACGATTCCGGAGCCGATCTTGGTTTCCTGGCCCGCAAGACACGTAAGACGACGTCATCCGACGCCGCCGTCGGTGGGGGAGCCGGTCATGGATAGGCGGATTTGGGAATTTCGGCTTCCCGAGAGATTCGTTGTGGGGACGGTCGGTATGCCTGGCGAACGGACCTTCTACCTGCAGGCGAAGTCCGGAGACGAGATCCTCACGGTGGCGTTCGAGAAGCAACAGGCGAGCGTCCTCGCCGAACGCATGGACCAACTCCTCGACGAAATTCGCGGGACCAGAGCACCCGAGGACGTGGTTCCCGAAACCGCACCCGTCGAGCTTGAGGACAATGCCCCCTTGGATGTGCCCCTGGACGAGGAATTCCGCGTGGGCGCCATGGCCCTTGGTTGGGACGAAGCCAACAATCTTGTCGTGATCGAGGCCCATGCTGTCTCCGAAGTCGAAGGCTTCGAGCCACCGGACCTGGCCGACGACGATGCTGAAGGCCCGGACACCCTGAGGGTCTGGCTCGCTGCCCCGTACGCGCGAGCTTTTGCCGAACGCACACGTTCGGTCATTTCCAGCGGTCGACCGTCGTGTCCGTTCTGCCAACAACCACTGGACCCCGAAGGCCACATGTGTCCTCGAGCCAACGGTTACCGTCGACGATCGTGATGGCCCAGAACCCTTCGTCCCACACAGACGACGTGCGCCGTCTTCTCACTCACGCACCCTTGAACGTCGACGGACGTTTGCTAGAGGCGAGCAACGCGACCCTTCGCTGCGTCATTGGCGAGGGGGATTCATCCACGCTCTGCGTCTACAAGCCGCAACGCGGGGAACGACCCCTGTGGGATTTCCCTTCGGGAACCTTGACCGGCCGCGAAATCGCAGCCTACGAGATCGATCGAGCACTGGGTTTCGACCTCATCCCCCCGACGGTATGGCGCGAAGAGGGACCGGCGGGTCCGGGTATGTGCCAGTTGTGGGTCGCAGAGGACGATGACGCGCGGTTGGTGGACGTGGTGTCACCGAACGACGTTGTCGATGGTTGGATCCCGGTGCTGAGGGCGAGCGACGGCGCCGGGAATCCAGTCGCCCTCGTGCACGCTGATGACCCCCGTCTGCAGCAGATGGCCATCCTCGACACGATCATCAACAACGGCGATCGAAAGGGCGGGCATGTCATTACCGACACCGGCGGACGAGTGTGGGGAGTAGACCACGGCGTCTCGTTATCGTGCGAGCCCAAATTGCGCACAGTCCTGTGGGGGTGGGCACGGTCGCCCATCTCCGATCAACACGTCGCGGCCGTCAGTGCGCTCAGGGATCGAGTCGAACGCGGCTTTGTGGAAATCGAAGAGTGGATCAGTGAAGCCGAGATTGACGCCTTGGTCTTGCGAATTGACGAGTTGCTGACAACTGGAGAATTTCCCACCCCCAGCGAGGACTGGCCGGCAATTCCCTGGCCCGTCTTCTAGCAGGTCGTCACCTGTGAGCGAGCGCAGCACCGGCGCCGATTCCTAGCGTCGCTAGGCTCAAGGTGTGGAGTCCTGGTCGGCACCTATGCCGCACGCGCTGCCCGGAACCGGCAAGCCCCTTTCCCTGTTCGATACTTCGAGCGGGTCCGTGCGACCTACAGCCCCAGCAGCGACCGCAACCATGTACGTGTGTGGAATTACGCCCTACGACGCCACGCACATCGGACACGCGAACACGTATGTCGCCTTCGACCTCATCAATCGAGTCTGGCGAGATGCCGGACATCACGTTCGGTACGTTCAAAACGTCACAGACATTGACGACCCGCTTCTGGAGCGGGCGGTTGCGACGGGTCAGGATTGGCGGGAAATCGCCGATCGGGAAACGGCTCTTTTCCGAGAAGACATGTCGACGCTCAACGTCTTGCCTCCCGATGCATATGTCGGTGCCGTGGAGGCCATCCCGTCGGTGGCGGAGAAAGTGCAGCAACTTCAGGCGGCCGGCGACGTCTATGCGGTGGATAGCGATCTGTACTTCAGGGTTACTCGGGATGAGCGTTTCGGGTCCGTTGCACGACTCGGCGATGAGGAGATGCAACGCCTGTTCGCCGAAAGAGGTGGGGATCCAGATCGCCCGGGCAAGGAACATCCCCTGGACTGTCTCGTGTGGCAAAGCGAACGTCCGGACGAGCCGGCATGGGACACACCTTTGGGACACGGTCGTCCCGGATGGCACATCGAGTGCGCCGCGATCGCCTTGGATCACCTCGGTCCGACTATCGATATCCAAGGCGGTGGATCCGACCTTTCCTTCCCCCACCACGAGATGGGAGCGTCCGAGGCCCAGCGCTTAACCGGGGAGTGGCCGTTTGCCCGTCACTACGTGCATTCGGGGATGGTCGCGTGGCAAGGACACAAGATGAGCAAGTCCCGCGGCAACCTGGTCTTCGTCTCGCAGTTGAGACACGAAGGTGTCGACCCGATGGCCATCAGGTTGGCGCTGCTTGCACATCACTATCGGTCTGATTGGTCGTGGACACCTCATGGACTCGAGGGTGCGGCAGAACGACTCTCGCGCTGGCGCGCCGCCGCTGAACTCCAGTACGGGCCACCCACCGATCTGCTCCTCGCCAGAGTTCGAGAGGTCCTGGCAGATGACCTACGAGCGCCGTCGGCGCTGGACGCCGTTGATTCGTGGGTACACAGCGCTCTCACCCAAGGTGGTCAAGACCCGGCTGCCCCCGTCGAGATGGCGACCTTGGTGGACACGCTTCTAGGAATCCGGTTGAGATAGCCGTCATCACCTCCGATGGGGATAGATACAGACATGAATGAACACACCGTCTCAGCACCGACCGATTCGCCAGCGTGGACTGAGTTGATCGACGAGGCCTCTCGATTGCGTGCATCCTCCATTCGAGACCTCCTCGACGGCCCTCGAGACTTTCTGAAGATAGATGAGAGCGGAGTGCTCTTCGACTTCAGCCGTCAAAGGCTGGACCAACGTGCGCTTGATCTACTTATCGAACTCGCGGGCTCCATGAAGGTCGCGGAAATTCGTGACGCCATGTTCGATGGACAAGCGATCAACATCACGGAAGACCGCTCTGTGTTGCACGTAGCCCTTCGGGCTCCTCGCGACTCGCAATTTCAGTCCAACGACGCCGACGTTATGGCAGATGTGCATGCAGTCCTCGACAAGATGGCGGACTTCGCAGAAGCGGTCCGTTCAGGTAGTTGGCGTGGCAGCACGGGTGAAGTGATCACCGACGTCGTAAACATCGGTATCGGCGGATCGGATTTGGGGCCGGTTATGGCGTACCAAGCTCTGCGGGCTTTCCGGGATCCGCAGATCGCTTGTCATTTCGTATCGAATGTCGATCCGGCCGATCTCACCGATGTCCTTAGCCGTGTCGATCCTGAGCGCACGTTGTTCGTCATCGCGTCGAAAACCTTCACGACCCAAGAAACCATGGCGAACGCTGCCCGCGCCCGCGCCTGGATTTCGGGTGCCCTCGGAGAGCAAGCCGTTTCCCGGCACTTCGTTGCGGTGAGTACGGCACAGGAACGGGTTCGAGCATTTGGAATCGACACCGACAACATGTTCGGCTTCTGGAATTGGGTCGGTGGTCGGTATTCGATGACCTCCGCCATCGGGTTGTCCACCATGGTGGCGATCGGGCCCGAGAACTACCGCTCGCTCTTGGCTGGTTTCCATGCGATGGACATGCATTTCAGGAATGCACCGCCGACCCGAAACATTCCGTTTCTCATGGGCCTTTTGGCTGTCTGGAATCGAAACTTCCTGAAAATCCCGACTACGGCGGTGCTGCCCTACTCGCAGGATCTCTCGCGATTCCCCGCCTACCTGCAACAGCTGACTATGGAAAGCAACGGCAAATCAGTGCGACTCGATGGCTCACCGGTGGCCTATGAGACGGGCG
>CAZVWA010000084.1:0-1473 GCA_964631085.1 uncultured Rubrivirga sp. | reverse complement strand
GCTGGAACGGATGAGCATCTCGTTGCCCACAAAGTCATGCCCGGTAACCGGCCGGTCAGCGTGATTTTGGTTCCCGAACTCACCCCGTACACGCTCGGCTTGCTCGTGGCTGCCTACGAACACAGCGTGTTCGTACAAGGTGCTGTTTGGAAGATAAATCCATTCGACCAATGGGGAGTGGAGCTCGGTAAGAAGGTGGCCGCCGGCATCGTTCGAGATATAGACGCCGAGGATGTCGATGACCCGGATCTCGATACCGCCACGAAGGCAAGTTTGGCGGCGTATCTTGCGCTTCGAGACCCTTCGTGAGCAATTCCGACGTAGACGACGTCAAACTCGCTCGACTGCTGGAGGTGGCAGAAGCCGACCTAGTTGCGGCCAGTGCAGGATCGTCGTTGTGCAAGGTGTCGATGACCGGAACAACAGGGCAGACGGTCAAATACTTCGAGGGTCGCGTGGCAGCCCTGCGGGAGATATCTCGCGGCGCCGACCCGGTCGAAGTGTTTCGCCGCTGGCGTAGCGACCACGAGCGGTATGTGGCGTCGGGCGCAGGTCCGGCGTGGATTCATTACACCGCCGGCGGCACCGACGCGCTCTTCGAACTCATCGACTAGTCGGTGTCGCGGCGCCGGAGATACCGCTCGAACTCACGGGCAATCGCCTCTCCAGAGGCTTCCGGGAGGTCGGTCGTATCTCGTGCCTGCTCGAGTTGTCGAACGTAGTCGGCCACTTCTTCATCATCTTCGGCCAGTTCATCCACGCCTATTTCCCAAGCGCGAGCCTCTTCTACAAGATCGCCGAGGGGTACCGGTACGTCGAGGATGTCTTCGATCTTGCGCACGAGCGCCAGGGTGCCTTTCGGACACGGCGGTTGGCCGACGTAGTGCGGGATCGCAGCCCACAGAGAGATCGACGGAACCCCGAACCTTTGACATGCCTCGTGTAACACACCGACGATCCCGGTCGGCCCCTCGTAGGAACTGGGTTCGAGACCGTAGGTTTCTTCGAGCGAGGCATCCGATGTTGCACCGGTGACCGGAACCGGTCGGGTGTGCGGACTGTCGGAAAGCAACGCACCGAGCGTCACAACCATCGTGATATCCAACTCCGCGACGAGGCCGAGGATCTCCCGAGTGAACTGTTGCCACCGCATGTTCGGCTCGATGCCTTGCACCAAAATGACATCGCGAGGAAACAATGGGATCCGGGCCAGAAAGATCCGAGTCGCCGGCCATTCCAGTTGGCGCACACCCGCTGCGTCCACGCCGATGTGCGGACGATTCACCTGGTAGTCGTAATAGTCCTCAGAGTCGAGCTCGGTTACCAACTCCGCGCCCCACACCTCCCGCAGATGCGCAATGGTCGAACTCGCAGACTCCCCGGCGTCGTTCCATCCCTCGAAGGCGGCGATCATCACCGGATCGCTGAGTTCTGGCAACCCGTCGAACTCGATCATCGGGCCTCCTGCGGATC
>CAZVWA010000083.1:0-5499 GCA_964631085.1 uncultured Rubrivirga sp. | reverse complement strand
CGGTGGTCTCTGTTGATGACAAGGACACAGGACAGGTCCGTTCCACCGGCGCCAACACTTTCGAGATCGTCGGCAAGGCAAGTTCGATCTATGACGTCACCGTGGTCTCCTCATGCGCTGACGGTTGTTCGCAGCCGGACGTTCCGGGGGTCGACGTCTCCACGGCTGACGCGGACTTTTCGGGTGGGAAAATCACATCGGACTTGGTCATCCCCGCACGAAAGTCCGCATACCGAATCTCGAGGACCATCCGCATCCCGCAGGGTGTTTCCGTCACCGTCAAGCCAGGGGCTGAGTTGCTCTGGGTTGGCAAGAGGAACCGCTACATGATCGTTAACGATGGCACCTTGCGTATGAAAGGGACCGCGAAGAGACCCGTCGTCCTGGCAGGTAACGAGCGCACAGCACGATTCGTGAGAGATCGAGGGAGCGCACGAACGATCGAAAAATACGTCGACTACGCCAAGGGTCGTTAGCGCGTCAGATCGATCGCAGCGTGGCCGCCAGGCCTTCAGCGAAGGACCGAACTTGGTCAAGACTCACCCACTCGTCGATGGCATGAAGACCGCCGCCGGATGGGCCGCAAATGAGTGTCGGGCACGCTCCCTGCCACATCGGCGCCTCCATCCAGTACGGAGCGTCGAAGGTCGGTCCCGTCCCGAGGTGGGAAGCGAGCTCGCGAGCAAATTCCGCCGCCGGACCGCTGTCGTCTAGCTGCCAACCATCACGGGCCAATGTCAATTCCGCAGTTGCATTCCACTCGCTGTCCAAGAGGGCTTGAACTTCGTCGAGGGTCTCGGCACCCACTTGGGTTGGAGTAGTCCGCATCTCGACGATGCATTCGGCAGAGTCGGGTACGACGAACGTGGAGAGACCACCGGAAACCGATGTGACCATGAAGTCCCCACCCTTGGCCTGGATCTCCCTTGAACGCTGATCAACAGCACCCAGAAACCGGCTCATGTGGGTGATCGCGTTGATGCCATTTTCCGGCTGCGAACTGTGACATGCGCGGCCTGGGAAAGTCACCTTCACAACACCGAATCCGCGAAGAGACCGACTGATGGCAAGGTCCGTGGGCTCGGAGATCAGACAGAGCTTCGGATCGATTCCGCATCGCGGGAGCGCTTCGATGACAGCAGCGCTGCCAATACTGGCGTCTTCCTCGTCAGCTACGAGCGCGAGAACGGGCCGCACGGGAGATCCGTCGGCAGCGATAGCTTCGGCCGCGGCAACGATTCCCGATACGCCACCCTTCATGTCGGCGGCTCCCCGTCCGTAGAGACGATCACCGTCGATCCTGGGAGTGAACGGCGTCGGCATTCCCTCGACGCCGACCGTGTCGACGTGCCCGTTCAGAACTATCGCCGGCCACTCGACCGGCCCCGGCCCCACGGCAAGCAGGCTTGGTCGATCGGGACGGCTGTGGGGCGTCACGATGGTGGTCGTGAATCCAGCTTTGGCGAGCCTGGATTCCAAGAAGTGAATTATCGAGGTTTCGCCGACCGCGCCGGGCACGAGTCCGGGGTTGACGCTGTCGATCGCGACGAGTTCCTGGAGGAGGTCTACTGCTGCATCTCCAACGTGAGTCACTCCTTCACCCTAGGACCTGTCCTACTGTGGTGGGGTGCAAGCGGGTGCCCTAACTCATGGTCGTGGGCGCGTCATCTCCCTCACGATCCTCGGCGCGTTGACCACCTTCGGCCCGATGGCGATCGACCTGTATCTCCCAGCCTTCCCGGACGTGGCTGCAGATCTCGGAGTTTCCGTGATGACTGTCCCGCTCACGTTGACGGCAGCGATGCTGGGTCTGGGGCTCGGACAGATCTTCTACGGGCCCTTGTCCGATCGATTTGGCCGCAAGCGGCCCCTTGTCGGAGGACTAATCCTCTTCACGGTGGCCTCTCTCGCATGCGCCTGGGCACCGTCGTTTGAGGTTTTGTTGGGCATGAGATTTCTGCAATCTCTAGGCGGCTCCGCTGGTGTTGTGATCGGACGTGCCGTCGTGCGAGACCTGTACCAGGGTCGAGAGCTGGCGCGCGCGTTGTCGATCGTTGTGATGGTCTTCGCGTTGGCTCCGGTTTTGGCGCCGACCCTCGGGGCTGTGCTGCTCGAGTTCGGTAGTTGGCGATGGCTCTTCGTATTCCTCGCAATTTTCGGTTTCGCATGCATCCTGGCGACTTTCATCCTGCCGGAAACCCTTGCTCTCGATCGACGAACAGATCACGGTGTTGGGCGGGCTATACGTGTCTACGGGACGCTTCTGCGGGACCCTCGATTCCTTGCCCCCGCTGTCTTGGCAGCTAGTACGTACGTCGTTCTCTTCGCCTACATATCGACCTCGCCGGCTGTCATGTTGGATTTTTTTGGTCTAAGTGAATTGGCGTTTGCCGTTCTCTTCGGTGTTTTGTCCCTGTGCTACGCACTCGGAGCGCAACTCAACAGTCGCCTTCTGAAGAGATTCGAGATCGTTCCGCTCATTATCGTTTTCGTCGCGATCCAAGTCGTGGCAGCGCTGGTTCTTTTGATTGATGCGATCGCAGCGCCATCTGTTGTCGTTGTTGCAGTTTCGATCGGGGTGGCGATGGCAACCATCGGGGTCATAAACACGAACTCCACCGCACTGTGCTTAGAGCCGTTTCCGTATTCGGCGGGCTCGGCAGCTGCGCTGTTGGGGTTGATCGGAATGTCCATCGGAGCTGTTGTGTCATCCGCTCTGGTGGCCGTCCACATGCCCGTCGTGACCGAACTTGGAACCGTCATGCTCATAGGTGCCGGAATGGGCGTTGTCACCATTCCGTTGCTCGTACGCCGACGAACTCCTGAAGATGCCGGAATTCACGAAACTCTTCCCAGCTAGCCGGCCTGCTGTCGTCTCGCGGTCATTCGCGTGATCGCTGTCGGGCCCAGCGCGCTGATGAGCACCAGTGCCGCGGCTGCGGCTGTTGCGAGGAGTCTGGCACCCATGGTGCTGACGACGGGGTCACCGACGAAGGCGAAGAGCGCGACGATCCAGGTTGTGACGCCTGTGACGGCTATCGCGTAGTTCACCCAGATGAAAGAGATAGTTATGGCGGCGCCCACGAGGGAAATCGCAAGGTAGCCGTTTGCTGTCGGGGTGAACAGGACTTCGATGACTCCCACGATGGCAAGTCCGAGGGCGGTACCCGCGAGCCGATGCATCACTCGATCGACCGTTCCGTCGGTATCGGGCTTACTCATCCACGCGACCGACATGGGGAGCCAGTAGGGATGTGGCAGCGACATGCTCTCGGAGATCGCCGTAGCGATCACCATCACGATCGCCAGGCGAACACCGTGGATGACAAAGGGCCATCGCCATAGCGATTGTGTGGACTCAACCACGACCGCCTGCTGGTGCTGTCCTCTCGCCAACCCCATGACGACGGTGGCTGCGGTCTGGGCAAGCCCACCAAGACCGACGAGAAGCGCCGTCGTGGGTGCATCCTGCAGTGGAACGGGGATTCCCACGTAGATGGAGAAGATGACGAGGGCCAACAGTCCGCCTACCGCTGCTCGACGCCCAAGCGCACCGACCAGGCCCGATGCGAATGCCATCGGTGCGGTCACGATGATGGCTACCAGCGTCCAATCCGAAATGGCCTGGCCGAGGAACGCGGCTCCCATCAGGCCCGCTGTCGTCCACAACATCGTCTTCCAACGAGAACCAAACGGTTGACCGGCCTCGCTGACCGCTGCAAAAACCGCTCCGATAGATAGCGGTATCGCGAACTTGGGTTCCCCGCTGATTACGGGAATGATCGCAACCACGGCGGTGACGAGAGCACCGCGAAGCGAGTCGTGCCAGTCGGTGGTCGAGAAGTTGAAGGTCCGAAGACTCGTCAGGCGCTTTCGTGGTGTGACCACGTTGCCTCCCTCGGGCCTTCGCGAATGGGCGGAAGTCTAAGGTTTCGACTATGGAGCCATTGCGCATTGGAGTTCTCGGAGCCGCCCGAATCAGCGGAGTAGCGATTATCGACCCCGCCCGACTCACCGGACACCGCCTCGTGGCCGTCGCAGCACGGGACCGCGGTCGAGCCGAACAGTTCGCGGCAAACGGTGGCATCGAGCGCGTTTTGGATTCCTATCAGGCTGTCATCGACGACCCCGAGGTGGAGGCGATCTACAACCCGCTTCCCAACGGCCTCCACGGCCCTTGGAACCTGCGTGCCATCGCCGCCGGCAAGCATGTGCTCAGCGAGAAGCCCTCGGCCAGCAACGCCGCCGAGGCTCGTGAGGTTCGAGACGCGGCCAAGGCGTCGGGTGTGAAGTTCATGGAGGCTTTTCATTACCGATACCACCCCGTCATGAAGCGCATGCTGGAAATTGCCGGCTCCGGTGAGTTGGGTCAGCTTCAGCACGTGGATGTCCACATGTCTTTCCCGAACACCGATCCAACGGATCCGCGGTGGGACTTCGCGCTGGCTGGCGGAGCAACCATGGATGTCGGCTGCTACGCCATCCACGGTCTGCGCACCCTCGGAGCGGTTGGGGGTGGTGAGCCGTCGGTCGTCTCGGCAACGGCCATCGAGCGCGAAGGCTCCGGTGGTGTCGATGAGACTCTGGAAGCCGACCTTGCCTACCCGTCCGGTCTGACCGCGCACTTCGAGTCGAGTTTCGTGGTGCCCGAAATGGACTTCACCATGCGAATCACCGGAAGTGAAGGTGAGGCCTTCGCCCACAACTTCTGCGTCGCGGCTCTCGATGACCGCATTACGGTTACCGTCGATGGTCAAGAACGCGTCGAGGAATTGGGCAAGAAGACCACGTACACATATCAGCTCGAAGCTTTTGCAGATCACGTTCGTAACGACACCCCGATCTTTACCGATGCCGACGACGCTGTAACCCAGGCCGAGTTCATCGACGCCTGCTATCGGGCAGCTGGCTTCCCACTGCGACCGCTGTCCGTTATCTAGGGCGCTCGGATGACGTGAGGATGCCAACACTCACGGTACTGGCGCTGCATGGCTTCTCCCGCCGACCGCAGCATTTGACATCGTTCAGTGAAGCGTGTCGGCGGCGCGGTTGGGCATGTGTGCGACCTTCGCTTGCGCCTCGATGGATGCCGGTGTTGATGAACAACCGTCGGCATTTGGATCAGGTGGCCGATCGATTGGTGTCATCCGGGCGACTAACCGGTCCCATCGTGATCGTTGGACATTCGGCCGGAGCTGCGGCCGGGTCATGGATGGCTCCGGTGATGATCGGCCAAGGAGTCGATGTTCGTGGCCTGGTCTACGTGGACGGAAACGACAGCCCTAATCACCTGATCGAGCAGGCATGGCCTGACCTCGATGAACTCGCGATCCGCGGTGTCATGGCACCGCCGAGTCCCTGCAATCGGCAGGGAAGATTGTCGAGATACCTACAGGAGCGTAGGCCGGGAAGTGTCGTCGTGGTTCCCCGTGCAGGGCACGGAGACTTGGAAGGACGTTCATCGTCGGTGTATCGATGGGCGTGCGGCGACGCGGGGGA
>CAZVWA010000082.1:0-5595 GCA_964631085.1 uncultured Rubrivirga sp. | reverse complement strand
ACTGAAACCCCCGCAGGAGCGATGTCCGCGTAAGGCGATTGACGGAAGCCACTCGCATGCACCAACACCTTCCTGGGCTCCGCATGATCAGCATCCGGCTCTTGGGCAGTTTCTGTCGCAGGGTCATAGGTCAACAGCTCCCTCACCGCATCCATCCCCTCGTCCCTCCAAAGCCGCCGTACATCTCCGAGATCCCAGCAACCCGTGGCGCGCATCGACACCCCTCGTGGCCCTGATCGCCGAAGACGACCCCGGATGATCAACAGCCACGAGTTGAACAACGTCGAGGAGTAGTGCTCTTGAACATCGTCGAAGAAAGCAGCGTCGATCGGTCCCGTGGAATCGTCGAGGGTTACGAAGATCACCCGCCGACCACTGCGCACCGGCGGGCTTTGAATGGCGACCTTGACGCCTGCCACCCACACATCACTACCGGAGCGTTGCTTCAGCAGATCGCAAGCCGCGGTGGCGCGCATCTCGCTCAATAGGTCCTTGTAGAAATCGATGACATGCGCACTGACGTCCAAACCCAGGACGGACATCTCCGATCGGACTCGATCGCTCGTCTTCATCTCAGGCAACCCGGTGACCGGCACATGCTCAGCCGCCGATCCGAGTAGATCGAACGACAACTGCGCATCAATACTCGCTGGGCTGGCGTGCCTGTCGATATCGGCGACCTGCAAGAGCAGATCTCGTCGCGTCGTGGGCGCAGGATGCAGTGCATCGAAGGCTCCCGTCACCACCAGGTTCTCAGCCGTGGGACGCGACAGCCCTGCTCTACGGACCGCATCGGCTAACGAAGTGAACGGACGACGGTCAATCAGCGCCTGAACCTCTTGCTCACTGATACCCGACACTTCGGTAAGCGGGATGCGGATAGCACCCGCATCGGTGCCTTCTACTCGATAGACGCCATCCGATGTGTTGACGTCGATACCCAGCACTCGGATGCCGTGCACCCGTGCGTCGTCGAGTAGTAACCGCTTGGGGTACATGCCCGGATCGTGGGTCAATATCCCCGAATAGAAGGCTGCTGGATGGTGCGCCTTGAGCCACGCCGATTGGTATGTGGGAAGCGCGAAGGCTGCTGCATGCGCCTTACAGAACCCGAAAGAGGCGAAGGCGCGGAGGATCTCCCACACCCGTTCGACGCTGGGGACGTCGTAGCCATGGTTGATGGCGGTCGGATAGAACCACGCTCGAACATCGTCCTGCCCTTCCGGCGATCCCATACTGCGTCGGCATTCGTCCGCTTCCGCTAACGAGCAGCCCGTCATGGTCGCGATGATGCGCAGTACCTGCTCGTGGAAGACCACCACTCCATAGGTTTCACGCAATATCGGCTCGAGATCGGGATGCGGGTATTCCGGGGCACTCCACCCTTGCCGAGCCATGAGGAACGGGGTGACCATGTCGGACTTGACTGGCCCTGGTCGAAACAGCGATATGTCGATGATCAGATCGGAGAAGCGATCCGGTGCGAACTTGCCGAGAAGCTCCCGCTGACCGGGCGATTCGATCTGGAAGCATCCGAGTGTCTTGGTGGATCGGATGAGTTCGAATGTTCGCGGGTCATCAAGACGATCGTCGTCCAACTCGATGCACTCCCCCGTGCTGGTCTCCACCTCGGCGACCGCGTGGGCGATCGCCGATTGCATCCGAACTCCGAGTACGTCGAGTTTGAGAAGACCCATGTGCTCGACATCGTGTTTATCGAAGTGACTCATCCGATAACCCGCAGCGCTACTTTCCACAGGAGTCCGGTCGAGCAATGTGGCATCGGAGAGGACTACCCCGCACGGATGCATGGCGATATCTCTCGGTAACCCATCAAGTCCTTCGACGAGGTCGAGGAAATGATCAAGTTGCCCATCCTGCGCGAGTTGCCCGATGTGTGAATTGCGTAACTCGGGTAGATCACCGAGTGCATTTCTCGCCTGCCGAGCACGCACGTGCGGGAAGGCCTTCGCGAATGCGTCGACTTCCCCTGCATCCATACCGAGCGCAGCACCGACGTCTCGAACGGCGTGCCGAACACGATAGGTCTCCATCATCGAGACACTCGCGACTCGGTCGTCTCCGAAGCGTTCTCGGATGAGGTCGTAGACCTCTAGGCGTCGTGCCGACTCGACGTCGATATCGATATCCGGTAGTACCCGCCGAAGCGGCGATAGGAAACGCTCCATCAGCAATCCGTGGCGAATCGGATCCACGCCACTGATGCCGAGAAGATGCGTGACGAGGCTTCCTGCACCCGAGCCGCGGGCTGCTACCCGTATTCCGCGGGCCCGCACCATGTCGACCACTTCGGCAACGGTGAGGAAGTACCCGGAGAAACCCAAGCCCGTGATAGTCCGGAGTTCGGCTTCGAGTCGGTGCTCGGCGTCACTTCTTTCTCTTCCGAAGTAGCGATCGGGAATCGCTGCAGTGCAGCGACGATGCAAGAGGACATCGGCTTCCTTGACCGGATCGGTGACCTGCCTTCCCAGCAGCACGTCGAGTTCGGGGACGAACACCTCCCCGAGCCCGAGATCCCGTTCGGGTTCGAGTGCGCAGTACTGCGCGAGATGCCAGGTGTCTTCCAACAGGCGCCGTCCACCGCGCTCGTCCTGGCCTCCCGATGCGTGCGCGATCTCCGCAGCGATCTCTGCCATCTCTTCTGTGGATTTCATATACGCATGAGCGCCTTGCTGACGCTCGAGTCGCGGCGAACTCAAGGGCACGAGAAGCCGCGATGCATCCAGCACTTCGGCTATACCGGCATGCTCGGGCTCGGCGTATCGAACGGCATTGGTGAGAATCGCGGGCAACCGCTGCTCCCGCGCCCATCCGAGCATGCGGGCCGCTGCCGCCGTGGAGTATCGATGACGACGACGTATCGGGAAACCCTGCTGCCGGTGGGATGTGACACCGATGGCGAGATAGCGATCGAATACCGCACGCCATGGTCGTGCCGCTGCTTCGGCGAGGGTCGCGCGTTCGGCCGCGAGGTACCGGCCCACCTCCGAGTCCGCTCCGAGCACCACGACTACGCCCTCGTTGTGCTCGCGCAGAGCTGACCACGGCACCCACGGTTCACCGCGCACGGTGTGGTCACCGGTATGCGCAGCACTGACGAGTCGGCACAACGACGCCCATCCACGAGCACCTGCGGCGAGCAGGAGGACCCGCGGATGCGTCTCGTCGATCCACTGACCACCGCGCGCCGGCGTTCGGGCACGAGGAGTGCGAAGAGCACACACATCCGGGTGCACCCGCTCCGTTTGCGTCGCCTCGACCGCGATATCCACTCCGAGCACCGGACGCATACCCAGACGGGAGCATTCGCGTGCCCAACGAACCGCTGCGTACAAACCGTCTCGATCAGTGAGAGCGACGATCGATTGACCGAGCTCGGCACTGCGCTGCACGAGTAGTTCGGGCAACGTGGCGCCGTAACGAAGCGAATGACTCGACGCTACGTGCAAATGGGCGAACGGTGGTGAGACAGCCCCCACGCTTAGCCGACGGCGCGCAGGCGCAACTCGAGCGCGGGCTGGTGAGCCAACTCGAGTACGTCGCACACTCGGGCAAGGAACGTCTGTGCATCGCGAACGAGATCGTCCGCTGCGCGCGCGCCGACACACGGGATACCCGCCTCTGCAGCAGCACGGGTCTGGGCACCCGCGGCGAAGAAGTCTGCCCACTCCGACAGTGGTGGACACACTTCGCGCAGCACCACCCACGCGCTACGCACCTGCTGGCGTGCTGGGTGTCTGTCCCGAGACCGTGGAGCCACGGCGGCGATCACCGCGGCGGCTGCCCGTAGCGCGGCAAGATGCGCGGCCGCGTACCTCTCGTGCGGAGTACCCGCCAATGCCGCACGCACCAAACTGCGCTGCGCGCTACACATCAGATTGTCGGGAGTGATCGGATCTATGGTCGGGGTCGAGTTCATCGCAAAAATCCCTTCTAGTTGCGTGTGCTGGTTGCTCTCGACCCGTTTTCTCGACCCTGCCACTCGACCCGTTTTCTCGACCCCGTCCTACCCCCCCATCGCTCCAGAACGGACCCGGCCGCTGGGGCTGGGGTCGAGGCAACCCCAGCGGCCTACGGGCCCGCTTGGTGGAGTTCCGCATTGTGCGGAACTCCTGCACTTTCGCCCCAGCCGCGAATCCGGGGCAATTCGAACACATGTTCGAACCAGATCGAACGCTAAACCCCACCCCTGACACTCGTCAACCCGTATGAGCGATCCCCCTAGGCGAGCCCCTAAGCCACCCCCGCATGCGGCGATGGGCGACATCAGGCAGGCTCGAGCCCAGACCGTGAACCCAGTTCTTGTTAGAGGTGCTTGCCATGCCCGCCACACCGGCCGACCTACTGGCCGACGGCCGAATCGACGACTTCTGCCTGTTGCATCCACGATGGAACCGCGAGGGCGACACCCTGGTGGCCCAGGTGAAGGCGAAGACTTTCCTTGCGGGGATCGACTACGTCGCCAAGGTCGCCAACGCCGCCGAGGAGATGGACCACCATCCGGATATCGATATCCGCTGGCGCACCCTGACCTTCCGGCTCTCCACCCACTCCGCGGGCGGGATCACCGATCTCGACACCACCCTCGCCGAACGAATCGACATGATCGTCGACCTTCTTCCGTGACCGGGATTCTTTCTTCGGCGACTAACCGGTGACGGCGCCCTTCGAGGCGCTCCCCACGAGCTTGGCGTACTTCGCCAGCACACCGCGCTCATAGCGAGGAGGCAATGGCTCGAAGGACGCACGCCTTTGCTCCATCTCCGCGGGCTCGATCAGGACATCCAATGTGCGGTTCGGGATATCGATTCGCACCCGGTCGCCATCACGCAGCAGACCGATCGGGCCACCATCGACCGCCTCGGGTGCAACGTGACCCACGCACAGGCCCGTGGTGCCACCGGAGAAACGACCATCGGTGATCAGCAGGACGTCCTTGCCGAGACCAGCCCCCTTGATCGCTCCGGTGATCATCAGCATTTCGCGCATACCCGGTCCACCCTTGGGACCCTCATAACGAATAACGACGACGTCCCCCGCCTGGATGGTCCCGTTCGACAACGCTTCCATCGCCGCCTGCTCACGCTCGAAGACTTTGGCGGCTCCCTCGAACACGTCAACAGGGACCCCGGCGTTCTTGACCACCGCACCCTCGGGTGCCAGCGACCCCCCGAGGATGGTGATGCCACCGGTGGCCCCGATCGGATTGCCGATGGGTCGGACCACGGTTCCGTCGGGCTCGGGAATCTCGATCGCCGCGAGGTTCTCTTCCATCGTCTTGCCGGTGACCGTCAGGCAGTCGCCATTCAGCAGTCCGGCCTCGAGCAGCGCCTTCAGCACTACAGGGACACCGCCCACCTTGTCCAGGTCGAACATCAAGTGCGCACCGAACGGCTTCAGATCCGCAACATGCGGCACCTTGGATCCGATGCGGTGAAAATCATCCATGTCGAGTTCGACACCCACCTCATGCGCGATCGCGGGTAGGTGCAGAACGGCGTTGGTCGAACCACCGAGGGCCATGACGATCGCGATCGCATTCTCGAGGGACTCCTTGGTGATGATGTCGCGCGC
>CAZVWA010000081.1:0-5595 GCA_964631085.1 uncultured Rubrivirga sp. | reverse complement strand
ATGACCTCGCCGACCTGGTAGCGGTCGCCGAGCATCTTGCCGGGCTCAGCCTCTGTCACTTCGATCCTCTCGCTGCCACTCGGAGCGCTCTCCGCAGCGGACGTGCCATTGTCTCAGGTATCGGCTCGTGAGCCGGGAACGACGTTGACGCCCACGGTTAACGCCTTTCCAAGATCGCCTCGATCACGTCCTTCGCGATCGGTGCCGCCAGTCCGTTTCCACTGACTTCTTCCGCTCCCGCGTCCTCCACCAAGACCGCCACGGCGACCTGTGGTGCGGCGGCTGGCGCGAACGCCACGAACCAGGCCACGGTCGGACGGTCGTTTCCGGTCTGTGCTGTACCGGTCTTCCCCGCTACTCGGACGTCTGGGATGCGCGCATTGGTTCCGGTGCCGTTCTCGACGACGTTCACCATCATCTCGGTCAGCGCGAGAGCCTCGCTGGGACGCAGGGCATCGGCGAAGACCTCGGGCTCGGTTGTTTGGAGGATCGTGAGGTCAGGCGCTCGAACTTCCTGGATCAGATAGGGCACCATCGTGCGACCGCTATTTCCGATGGCCGCCGTCACCATTGCCATCTGCAAAGCGGTTGCGCGCACGTCGAACTGCCCGATGGCACTCATGGCCGTTTGTGGTTCGTCAGGGTCGGCAGGAAAACGCGAGGTTGCTGCTCGCAGCGGGAGCTCGAAACTCGTGTCGAAGCCGAACAGTTCGGCTTGATCGCGTATCGCGTCGTCACCGAGTTCGTTCCCAAGCCATGCGAAGGCGGTATTGCAAGAAATGGCAAGCGCATCGCGCAAGGTCACCTTGCCACCGGGCCCACACTGGCGACGGTTCCAGTTGCGCAACTCCCTGTTGGTCAGCGGTAATTCGTAGGTACGGGGGCCGGGGATGACCGAGTTCGGGTTGAAGCGTCCAGAGGAGAGCGCGGCGGCGGCAGTGACGAGCTTGAAAGTGGAGCCGGGTGGGTTGAGGGACACGATCGGTCGGTTCAGCAACGGCTTGTCCGGGTCGGCTTCGAGTTTGTCGTAGTACTCGCGAATCTCTGCCGGATCGTGGCTGGAGAGTTTGTTCGGATCGAAGGAGGGCGCCTGGACCGAAGCGAGGATGCGACCGGTGGCGGGCTCGATGGCAACGACGGCGCCCTTCTTGCCCCGAAGCCCCAGGTAGGCAGCTCGCTGGGCTGCGGCGTCGATGGTCGTGGTCACTGCGCCACCGGTGGGCTGACGCCCGGAGACGAGTTGCTGGATGCGATCCACCGCAAAGATGTCGGCCTTACCGTTCAGGATCCGATTCTCGGTCCGCTCGAGTCCTGTTGCCCCGTAGATAAGTGAGTAGAAGCCGGTGATCGGTGCGTACAACCGCGGATTGGAATAACGACGCAGGTAGGTCAGGGTGTTTCCGGTCTCTACGGAACGGGCAACCGGATCGGCGCCCACCAGGATCGGACCGCGCTCGCGGTCGTATTCAGCGAGCAGGATGCGTTGGTTTCCTGCTCTATCTCGATAGTCCCCGGCATTGACCACCTGGATGAGAGTGATGTTGACCAGCACCGCCACCATCAACAGTGCGAAGACGAAGGAGAGTCGGCGAATCTGGCGACTCATGCGATCACCCTCATGGGATCACCGTCATACCGCACGCACCACTTGAGTCATGGCTTCGTCGGGGGACGGTGCCACGGGCGCTGGACGCCTGGAACGGTCGGAGATACGCAGCAAGATCGCCACGATCACCCAGTTAGCGACCAGCGAGGACCCTCCGTAGGAAAGGAACGGAGTCGTGAGACCGGTCAACGGAATGAGCCCGGTAACGCCGCCGATGATGACGAACACCTGGATGGCCAGCACGATCGAAAGGCCGGCGGCGAGCAGTTGCCCGAAGGAGTCGCGTGCCGCCACAGCGGTGCGCAATCCGCGTTCGATCAAAATGGCATACAACAGCACCAGCGCGAATAGACCCGTGACACCGATCTCCTCACCTAAAGCGGCGACGATGAAGTCGGTTTTGGCGAACGGGACCAGGTTCGGGAACCCTTGACCGAGTCCGGCACCGAGCACTCCGCCGTTGGCAAGCCCGAAGATGGACTGAACGATCTGATAGCCACCGGTATCGGCGTATGCCCATGGATCGAGCCAAACCGTCACGCGCGAGCGAACGTGGGCAAAGTTGTAATACGCAAGCACTGCCCCGACGAGGAAGAGCAAGCCGCCGAGGATGATCCACGAGCGTCTTTGGGTGGCGATGTAGAGCATGGCGACGAACAACCCGAAGAACAGCAGCGACGTACCGAGGTCGCGTTCGAACACCAACACCGCTAGCGAAACCAACCATGCGATCACCAACGGACCGAGATCCTTCAATCGTGGTAATTCGATACCGATGAACTTGGTGCGCACGACGGCGAGCGAGTCGCGCTTGGCGACGAGGTATCCGGCGAAGAAGATCGTCAACAGGATCTTGGCTGCCTCCGCGGGCTGGAAAGACAGGTCTCCCACACGAATCCACAGGGTTGCGCCGTTGACGGTGGTGCCGATTCCGGGAACGAGAGGAAGCACCAGTAGTACAAGACCGGCGAGTCCGAGGGTGTACGTGTAACGAGCCAGGCGTCGGTGATCTTGCAGCAGAACAAGAACGGCGATGAACAAGATGATCGCGATCGAGAACCAGGTGAGTTGTGAATAGACATCAGGTGTCGGCGCCGGGGAATCGCTGAGCACTGCACGACGGGCGGATGCCACGTCGATGCGGTAGATCATCAGCAGACCGAGCATCGTCAACAGGGTCGCGACGGGCAACATGATCGGATCGGCGTACTTGGCGACGATCCGGATAGTGATGTGTGCGGCGAGAGCCAGACCACCAACGACACCCGCCGTCACCCAGAGTCGAGTGGTCATACCCTCTCCGGACACCCAGCCGATCTGCATGGTGCCGAGTAGGCCGATGCCCCAGGCCATGATCAAGAGCAGGAGTTCTACCCAGCGTCGAGTGGGCTTGCGCCGAGTGGGAGCGGTCGTGTCCGCACTCATGGTGCTTCCTCGACAGGTTCGTTGCTGAGGCTTCCCGGGCATCCGGCGGGCGGGAAAATTGTGCGGCATTCACCCGCGCGCACCTGCAGCTCGGCGACGATTCTCTGGGCGTCATCCTGGCTCTCGGCGGGGATACCTTTGCTCACGAGTTCTTGATCGAAGAGCGGCAGTTCACCCACGGGAAGTTCGGTGTCCGTTTGCAGGGTGGACAGCGAGATACCACCGAGGTTGCCCTGGATTCCTTGATACACGGCGACTGTTCCGGTCCCGGCGCTTCCGTTGACGGCGACGTACCACTGGGTTTGCAGCCACGCTTGGGCTCCGACAAGCGCCCCGTACGTCAATGCGGCAATCGCGGCTATCAGGATCCCGTAGAGCCCGATCGACTTAAGGCGGCGTATTCGTCGGTTCCGGCGTTGCGAAGCCTCCCGTTGCTCCCGGAGTGTCTGCTCTGCTGCGGGCACCACGATCTCGGCGTCGACGAGTGGTTGTGGAGCGGTGGGTGGACCACCGTCCACCGGGGGCAGGACGTCGGGAGCGTCGGGATCGGGCTGGGAGTCGTCGGGGAAACGGACACCCGGCAATTGAGAACGCACGCGGGGCTCACCCGCTGCGCCGACGACCACCGGAGTGAAGAGTTGCTCCTTGCTGCTGTCGGATGCGATCACATCTGCCACCACCACGGTGACGTTGTCCGGCGCACCGCGCTCGAGCGCGAGATCCACCAGACGCGTTACGCACCCCGTTGGGTCGCTCATAGTTAGCGCGCCGGCGATGTCTGCCGAGTCGACAACTCCCGAGAGTCCATCCGAACACAGCAGGTAGCGGTCGCCGATGCGAGCCTCGCGAACGGATAGGTCCGCCTCGACTGGGTTCATTCCATCGAGTGCGCGCATCAGTAGGGAACGCTTCGGATGCGTTGCCGCTTGTTCTTCGGTGATCCGTCCGGCATCGACCAACGTTTGGACGTAGGTGTGATCGTGGGTCAACTGGGTGAGCTCGTTGTCTCGAAAAAGGTACGCGCGAGAGTCCCCTACGTGCACGATCGCGACCCGACTGCCCAGCCAATACAGGCCGGTAATGGTGGTTCCCATTCCTGTGAGGTCGGGCTCCTCGGTGATGATCGAGTTGATCGTCTCGCCGGTTGAATCGATGGAATCGGTAAGTGCGTTCAGCAGTTCCGACGCCGACGGTGGATGAACGTCCAGGTCTGCGACGGTGGCCACGGCGACGGCTGAAGCCAATTCCCCTGCCGCATGGCCACCCATACCGTCAGCCACCATGAGCAGGCGCGGACCGGCGTACCCGGAGTCTTCGTTTCCCTGGCGAACGAGTCCTACGTCCGAGCGGGCAGCGAAGCGCAACGTCGATGGGCGATCATCTCGCGGCATGATCAGGGCGGCTTGACCATCGGCGTCAACCTCCAAGACGTCGTCGAGAACGTCGTCTTGGTTGGTGACGTCGGCGTCCGGCTGGGAAGTGTCGTCGCTCATCAGTGGCTACTTCTGAATTGTCAGCGTCGTTCGGCCAACGCGAAGTGGAGCACCCACAGGCAGAACGGTGGGTGTCGTCAAACGGGTGCGATCTATCCACGTGCCGTTGGTGGAGCCGAGGTCTTCGGCAACCCAAGCACCCTCGGACGCGTATATGCGGGCATGCCGACTTGACGCGTAATCGTCGTCGATGACGATGGTTGAGTCGGGTGCTCGACCGAGTGTGATTTGTGCGCCCTCGAGTGGAATTTCCAGACCTTGGAGCGGACCTTCGGTTACGACGAGTCGCGTCCCCTTGACTTTGGAACGACGTGAGGTGCGCCCGGACTTACGACCCCGTGGTTGTCGGCTCGGGGCAGCGACGGAGTCTGTTGCCGTGCCAGTGTCACCGCGTAGATCCTTACGAAGAGCGAGTAGTGCAAAGACGACGAATAGCCACAGCAGACCGAGGAAGGTGAACCGGGCCAGGGTGAGCGCGAGCTCGGACATGTCAGCTGCTCCGGAAAGTGAAGGCCGTTCCACCAATCTTGACGACCGAGCCTTCTTGGAGCGCGCATTCCTCTATCCGGTTCCCATCAACGAACGTTCCGTTGGTCGATTTCAGATCACGAACCATCGCGGGGTTTCCGACGACGATCTCGCAGTGATTGCGCGATACGCCGGGATCCTCGACTCGGATGTCTGCATCGGTTCCTCGACCCATGAGAGTGATGGCGCGCACGAGTGGGTATGCCTGCCCACCCACTTCAAGGCGAGGCTGCCCACCGGAGGGCGCTGGGGTTGACGAGCCGGTGGCCGATTCGGGCGATGCAGAAGTTTCCGGCACCGAGGAAGCCGCCATCGCAGGAGCTGGTTCAGCAACCATTTCAACGACGCCCGCGCGGGACGTCACCTCGGCCTTGGCTTCGCTGCGAACCCGGAAGATGCCTGTTTCGAGCTCGTCGTCTTCGCTCATGGTGACGCGGACTTCACCGAGCAGTGTGTAGTGCTGCTCTCCGGCGTAGGTAGTCACCAAGGTCGCCAACTCAGCAGCCAGAGCGTCCTTGAAGACCGCCAGGCGCTTGTAATCGT
>CAZVWA010000080.1:1988-5669 GCA_964631085.1 uncultured Rubrivirga sp. | reverse complement strand
AGTTCTTCATCACCGTGGCACCGACCACGTGGCTGAACTTCAAGCACACCATCTTCGGTGAGGTTGCCGACCAGCCGTCACGCGATGTGGTTGATGCCATCGCAGCTGTCGAAACGGGTGCCCAGGATCGTCCGAAGCAGGACGTGGTGATCGAGTCGATCACCATCAATCGCGACTAACTTCCTGACAGAACTGTTGTGACCGAGCTTCCCCCGGAGCAGCAGGCACCCCGCGCTCCCCGGTGTTACCGACACCTGGACAAGGAGACCTACATCCGGTGCTCGCGCTGCGATAAAGCGATCTGCCCGGAGTGCATGATCGAGGCGCCGGTGGGTTATCGATGCCCGGATTGCATGCGCACCGAACGCCCCGTTCAGCCGACCACAGTTGCCGGCGCGACGGCGATCCTCAAGCCGTATGTCACCTACACGTTGATCGTTATCAACGTGCTCGTTTTCGCATATCAGTATTCGGTCGGGGTGAACGCAGTTGCCGAGCAGTTCGGTATGTGGCCAGTGGGCATTGTCGTCGGTGATGAGTGGTACCGACTCATCACGAGCGCATTCCTACACGGCTCTTTTCTACACATCGCGTTCAACATGTACGTGCTGTTCGCACTGGGTCCAACGCTTGAGCGAATCCTCGGACACACACGCTTCATCGCGCTGTACCTCCTCGCGGCACTAGGCGGGGCGGTTGCGTCGTACTACTTCTCCGACATTCGAACCGTGTCCGTGGGTGCTAGTGGGGCGATCTTCGGACTGATGGGCGCGCTGGTTGTGGCCGGTCGACGCTTGCGCTATGACGTCACCCAGGTGCTTATCTTGTTGGGGATCAACGTGGTGATCGGTTTCATCGCGCCGGGAATCGATTGGCGCGCGCACCTCGGTGGGCTGGTAATCGGAGCTGTCGTTGCTGCGATCTTGGTGCATGCACCGAAGAAGGCTCGAACGTTGGTTCAAGTTGCTGGACTAGGCGGGGTATTCCTAGTCCTAGTTGCGGTGACGTTGATGCGCACGGCCCAGATCCAAGAAATGCTCGCACCTCTGGGAGTTATCACCACCTAACGAGCCGTTTCGGGCGTAGCGTTACGTGTATGAACGACGCCGTCATCATCGAAGCCGTCCGCACACCGGTGGGAATCGGCAAGCCGGGCAAGGGCGCACTCTCGGGCGTGCATCCTGTCGATCTTTCCGCGCACGTGATCGATGCCCTCGTTGGTCGGTGCGGCATAGATCCTCAGCACATTGACGACGTCATCTGGGGATGCGTGAGCCAGGTCGGGGAGCAGAGCGCGAACATCGCGCGCAACTCCGCGCTTGCGGCGGGGCTTCCCGAGTCGGTGACCGGCGTCAGTATCGATCGGCAATGCGGATCGAGTCAGCAGGCCGTGCACTTTGCAGCCGGGGCGGTGATGTCCGGTCAGATGGATGTTGTGATCGCCGGTGGCGTTGAATCGATGTCCCGGGTGCCGATGTTCTCGAACATGGCCGGTGGCGATGGACCCTTCGGTCCGCGCATGCTGGCCCGCTATCCGCATCTGGTGAATCAGGGCATCAGCGCGGAGATGATCGCCGCTCGATGGAGTCTGTCGCGCACGTACCTTGACGAGTTGGCGGCTGAGTCCCAGCAGCGAGCAGCGCGTGCCGCGAAGGATGGGTTGTTCGATGCGGAGATCACGGCTGTTGAGTCTGAGGAAGGACCGGTGTCCATCGATCAGGGGATTCGACCGGACACCACTCCTGAGTCACTTGCTGGCCTGAAGCCGGCGTTCTCCGAGGAAGGCGTGGTCACCGCAGGCAACGCCTCGCAGATTTCGGACGGTGCCGCGGCGCTATTGATCACCTCGAGTGAGAAAGCCCGCGAACTCGGCGTCACCCCGATCGCACGGCTGCACTCCTTCGCGATGGCGGGTGTGGATCCGGTAATCATGTTGACGGGCCCGATCCCGGCCACCACAAAGGTGCTCGACCGCTCGGGCCTCTCACTCGCCGACATCGGGACCTTCGAGGTGAACGAGGCATTCGCGGCAGTCCTGGGAGCCTGGTACGCCGACACCGGCGCTGATCCCGCCTTGACGAACCCGCAGGGAGGCGCCATCGCGCTGGGTCACCCGCTGGGAGCCTCCGGAGCCCGACTCATGACCACGATGGTTCATCGCATGAAGCGGGACAACATCCGCTACGGATTGCAGACGATGTGCGAGGGCGGCGGTATGGCGAACGCCACCATCGTCGAGCTTCTGTGATCACATTCGTCACACAGATCCCCGCACTTCCCACTTATCCACACAGTTTCCACACCTGGGGATAGAACTACACGCGTGTAACTCGAATTCCCTCACGAATTCGCAATGTCACCCCGTTGGGGGACTTGAATCACCTGTGGACAAATAGCCCTATTTCCCAGAGTGTGGGGACTTGTCCCACTTGTTCCCAAGAACCGGGCGCAGGAGGGTCGATCCCCCATGAATGAATCGGGCGAGAGGCCTATTTCCAGCGAGTGGACAGGATGAAACCGACGATGATGAAGCCGAAGCCGATGGCGACGTTCACCAGGCCGTTCGCCGAGCCACCGATGGAGTTCATGACCGGGATTTGGGATCCGGCCACGTAGTACACGACGATGTAGACCAGGCCGATCACGAAGCACGCGACCATTACCGGCGCGAGCCATCCGGGGGAACCGATCTTGGCGACCTTGCGCTCACCCTTGGACGGCGGCGGGGTATAGGGCGTCTTCTTGCGGCCCTTGGACTCCGGCACGGTGCTCTCCTTAACGTCGCGCTTGTCCGCCTAGCCTGCCACACGCCCGAAAATCCGGTACCGGAGAATGGGGACGTGAGCGGTCCGCGGATCCTGGTGGTCGACAACTACGACTCGTTCGTGTTCAACATCGTCCAGTACCTGGCCCAGTTGGGTGCCGAGGTCACGGTCAAAAGGAACGACGACGTCACCCCTGACGATTGCCGTGACTACGACGGGATCCTGTTGTCCCCCGGACCCGGAACACCCCAGGACGCCGGCGCATGCGTGCAGATCGTTCGCGAGTGCGCAGGCGAGGTACCGATCTTCGGTGTGTGCCTGGGTCATCAGGCGATCGCCGAGGCGTACGGAGCCGTCGTGACGCAGGCACCGGAGTTACTGCATGGCAAGACATCGCAGGTGGTGCACCACGACGAGGGCGTGCTCGCGGGGTTGCCGAAGCCCTTCACTGCAACGCGCTATCACTCGTTAGCGGTGGATCCCTCCACAGTGCCCGGAGAACTCGAGGTCACCGGAACCACGGAATCCGGCGTGATCATGGCGCTCAAGCACCGCGACGCCAAGGTCGAGGGTGTGCAGTTCCACCCGGAGTCGGTGCTGACCGAAGGTGGCCACGAGATGCTCGCCAACTGGCTTGCCGACTGTGGTTATCCGGTGGCCCGCGATAGGGCGAAGACTTTGCAGCCGGTTATTGGAAAGAACGACGACGACCCCGACGACTAACCCGCGAACTTGCAATTCCTGACGTCGAACCTGCAATTCCTGACGTCGAACTTGCAAATCTGAGCTTCGACTTTGCGCAGGACATTTCAGCGTGCAAGTTCGCGCCCCCACACTGCAAGTTCGCGGGGTTAGGGAACGGGGACGGTCGGAGCGGGCTGCGGCTCCGGCGGCGCGGTCGGTGCCGGTGCGTCCG
>CAZVWA010000080.1:0-1888 GCA_964631085.1 uncultured Rubrivirga sp. | reverse complement strand
GGGACGGTCGGAGCGGGCTGCGGCTCCGGCGGCGCGGTCGGTGCCGGTGCGTCCGTGGGCTCGGGTGCAGGTGCATCTGTCGGAACCGGAACGGGGCCATCCGTCGGCTGCGCGGGATCTGTCGGCTGGGCCGGATCCGTGGGTGCGAGGGGATCGGTCGGCAGCGGCGTCGGCGATTCGGTCGGTTCGGGAGCTATCGACACCGTGATCGTCAAGACCGAACCACGCTCAAGCGAGGTTCCCGGCTGCGGCGATTGGGCAAGGACGATGCCCGCATTCTCGATCGTTGACTCCTGCTCGATCACCTGGATGTCGAAGCCGGCCTGAGCGATGTCGCTGCGGGCCTGAGCAACCGAAACTCCCGTGACGTCGGGAACTTCGACCAAGCCCGAGGAGACGACGACCGCAACAGCGCTGCCAGCTGCCAACTGTGCGCCCTCGGCCGGATCTTGGGCTAGGACGTAGCCCGCCGGCTGGTTCGAATCTTCCTCGGTCACTTCACCGAGTTGCAGATTGGCATCGTCAAGAGCGGTGCGAACGGCATCCAAGGAGGTCAGGCCGAGCAGTTGCGGCACCGTTGCCTGTTCGCGACCGGTGCTGATCGTGACGTTGACAGCCTGACCCTGTTCGATGCTCTCGCCGGGAGCGGGCTGCTGCGCGATGATCGTGCCCGGTTGGCGGTTGGAGATCTCGGGAGTCTGCGCGCCGAGGCGTAGTTCGAACTCCGCCAGGCTGGCGGTCGCCTCCTCGAGGGTCAGACCATCGAGGTTCGGAACCGTCACAAGGTCTGCCGTGGTGCCACCGAAGACGAAGCGGCCGATAGCAAGAGCACCCAGAACTGCGACCGCAACGGCGGACAGGCTGATGATCCAGAAGATCGTGCTTCGACCTGCTCGTCCGCGCCGACGACGCGAGGTGTCGTAAATGGGATCGGAATAGCCGGAGTCACCGCCACCGCCTGCTGCCTGCACGGGTGCCATCTGTCGAGTGGAATCGGCGACCACGGCGGGTACCGCTGCCGTCACCGGGGCTCCGGCGATGGCACGCTCGACATCGCCGCGGAATTCAGTGGCGCTTTGGTAGCGGTCATCGGCGCGCTTGGCGAGTGCTCCGAGGACGACTGTGTCGATCTCCGGTGAGACCCCGTTGTCGACCTGAGACGGGGGAGTCGGCATCTCGCTCACGTGTTGGTAAGCGATCGAAACTGCGCTCTCACCGGTGAATGGTGGACGGCCAACCAGCAACTCATACAGCAGCACGCCTGTTGAGTAGAGATCGCTGCGCGCGTCGACCACTTCCCCGCGGGCCTGCTCGGGAGATAGGTATTGGGCGGTTCCCATGACGGCCGAAGCAGAGGTCATGGTTTGGCCGGACTCGTTGACCGCGCGTGCGATACCGAAGTCCATGACCTTGACGTCGCCGGTGCGCGTGAGCATCACGTTCGCCGGCTTGATGTCGCGGTGAACAATCCCGTGACGGTGCGCATAGTCCAGCGCGGTCAAAACTCCAGCGGTGATCTCGAGCGCACGCTCTGGCAGCAGACGTCGCCCGCTCGCGAGCAGTTGACGCAACGTCATGCCGTCGACGTACTCCATGACGATGTAGGGAACGATCACGTCCTGGCCGTTGGGGTCGGTGAGGGTGTCTTCCCCTGTGTCGTAGACGGCGACGATGTTCGGATGGTTGAGCGCAGCAGCGCTTTGCGCCTCGCGGCGGAAGCGAGCCTGGAAGGTGGGGTCCTTGGCGAGATCGGGACGCAGGATCTTGATAGCCACCCGGCGACCAAGACGCAGGTCGCGACCCTCGTGCACTTCGGCCATACCGCCACGACCGATGACCTCGCCGACCTGGTAGCGGTCGCCGAGCATCTTGCCGGGCTCAGCCTCTG
>CAZVWA010000079.1:0-5779 GCA_964631085.1 uncultured Rubrivirga sp. | reverse complement strand
CGAACTCCCTGCGGGAATAAACCAGGTGCGCTCGCTACTCATGCGCTTGCTCCTTCACTGGGGTGGACGATCGCCGCTGCCGCGGACACGGCACCTTCGACGTCGCCATCTTCGGGATAGACCAGTGCGCGACCTGCTACCAGACCCCGCACATTGGGTTCCTTCATTGCAGCCTGCCAGCCGGCGAAAGTCCGCGCAGCATCCGCCCCCGGATCGCCACCGAGCATCACGATCGGCATCGTGGTCGCTCCGGCAACCTTGTCCATGTCAGGGGAGGCGGGAAGTTTCAGCCAGGTGTAAGCCGACGACGCGCCAAGGCCCGAGGCGATGGACACGACCTTGATCAACCGTTCGGTGGAGGAGTCCAACCGCGCCCGCCCACTTTCGTCAATGAGGTAGGGCAGCGGCTCGATCATGTTCATGAGCCTTCGATCGGACAGTTCGGTGGACAACGCTGCGACCATTTCCAGCGTGCGGGCTACACCGGCGTCGGTGTCCTCGATTCGCACCAGAGTCTTGCCACCATCGAGTCCGAATTCCTCGATGTGATCGGCGTCGTACGCCGTCAATCGATCGTCGAGCTCCCACCGTGCGCCGATGATGCCCCCGCGGTTCATCGTCCCGATCGCGACGACCTCATCCAGAGCACCGAGCCAGGCGAGTTCTTCCAGGATGTCCGCGCTCGCCATGACACCGTCGACCCCCGGCACCTCCAGCGCACGCATGACGCGATCGAGCAGGGTGTAACGATCCGCTACCGCGAGGGGGTCCGAGCCTGCAGCGATCATTCCGCGCGCCGTGTGATCGACCGCGACGATCAGCAGGTTTCCGTCCGGGCCCACCAGGTCCCGACGCTTGCGACTTTTCAGCGATGTCTGCAGCGACTGCGGATCACGAACCCGCGCTTCGATGAGCGCCGCGTAGTCGGCACGATCCAAACGATTCACCGTCAACCCCTACTCCTGCATCCCGCGGGTTCCGCCCCGCGCGACGACCTCGTCCACGATCTGCGTCGAGGGCATTGCATCCGCGCACGTGAGTTTCGTGGCGACGTAGGCACCGGCCCCGTTGGCGAAGGCGCCGATGCGCTCAAGGTCCCACCCGCTGAGCAGTCCGTGCACTAGGGCGCCACCGAAGGCATCGCCCGCGCCTAGACCGCACAGGACGTCAATATCCAGCGGAGCTACTCGGACCCGATTTTGCTCATCCGCAAGCATCACCCCGCCGCCACCGAGCTTGATGATCGCGATCCGCACTCCGCGGGCCAGGAGATCATCGGCGATCGCGTCCGGTTCGTCGATACCCAGGGCCATGTCGCACTCGGTTCGATTGCCAACAACCACGCTGCTGTGCGAGATGGCCCGCTGCGCGGCTTCCCGGGCCACCTCGACGCTCCCCCACATGGACGGCCGGTAGTCCAAATCCAGGACTGTGTCCCGGCCTTCGCTCCTGCCCCTGAGTTCCAGCCATGCAAAGGACGTATCGGCCGTGGTTCCCTGCGCCAGGGCACCCTGACTCATCCAGAAAATCCGACAGTCGCGGATCTCATCGGCGGGAACGTCGGCGAGGGTCACCGTGGTGTCCGGCGCTGCGTCGCCGCGATAGAAGACGATTTGAGGTTCTTCCGGGGGCGCGAGCGCAGCAAGCACAACCGGTGTCATCGCTTGCCCATCACGACCGATGTAGCGGGTGTCGACACCCCACTCGGCCAGTCGGGTGATCACGTAGTCGCCGAGGGCATCCTGTCCGACCTTCGTCACCACAGCGGAGTGATGGCCGTGCTGAGCAGCTGCCACCGCGACGTTGGTGGGACTACCCCCCACCGACTTACGAAAAGTCTGCGGATCGGTGAAGGCCGCATTCACTTCCTGGGCGTAGAGATCGACGCTCACCCGCCCGACAGTGATCACGTCGGGGGTGCCGGATTTACCCGGTGCAGCCATGACGACTCCTTGGAACGGTCCAAAATGCCCCGCGATCGTGTCACACTTGGGCCTCGACCGGCAAGGTACGCAAACCAGCGAGATCCGAGGAGATGGGATATCACGTGAATAGCGCGGGCTTCACAGTAGTCGTCATCGGGGCCGGACGCATGGGCGATATCCGAGCAACCGACCTCGCGGCAGATCCACGCGTCTCGCAGATCCTGATCGCCAACCGAACCGTCGACCGGGCCCGCGGCCTCGCCGACAAAGTGAGCGGACGGGCCATCGATTGGGAGAGCGCTGCAGAGACCGAAGCCGACGCCTACGTCATGGCGCTGGCTACCGACGCCCACGGCGACATGCTCGATCGCCTGCTGGAACACGGCAAACCCATCTTGTGCGAGAAGCCGATCGCCCTGACCATCGCCGACACCCAGCGCATTTGCGACAAGGTCGAGGAATCGGGTGCGCAGATGCAGATCGGCTTCCAACGTCGCTTCGACGCCGGTATGGCACGAGCCCGCGACATGGTGGCCTCGGGTGACCTCGGGCGCATCTACGATCTCGTGCTTGCCTCCCGCGATCACACGCCACCGGGGCGCGATTTCCTACCCGGTAGCGGCGGCATCTTCCGAGATCTCCACGTTCACGATTTCGACATCGCGTCGTGGATCGTCGACTCCCCTATTGCCACTGTTCAGGCAACACGCGCAATTCGGGGCGACGGCGACTACGCGGAGTTCGACGACGCCGACGTCACCAAGATCATCGCCACCACCGAGTCGGGAATCCCCTTGTCGATCACCGGCACGCGTCACGACGCCCGCGGCCACGATGTTCGACTCGAGGTTTTCGGCTCGAAGGACTCGGTGAGTGCCGGCATTACCTCGCGAACTCCCCTGCTTGCGCTCGACGGGTCGGAAGTCGGGATCGATAACGACGTCTACACCGGATTCATCGACCGGTTCCGCGACGCTTTCCGTGCCGAGACAACCGCCTTCGTCGATCTCGTCAGTGGCGCGGACAACCCATGTCCTGCTCAGGCAGCGCTTGATGCCCTCCGGGCATCCATCGCCTGCGAGAAGTCGGTTGCGACCGGCCAACGCATAGATGTAGGGACAATCGACGATGAGTGAACGTCGACCAACGATCCACGACGTCGCAGCGCGCGCGGGAGTCTCGAAATCCTTGGTGTCGCTGGCGATGCGCGGTTCACCGAAAGTCAGCAGTGCCAGCCGAGCCGCCATCGAGAAGGCGGCGGCCGAACTCGGCTACCGCCCCAACGCCACAGCACGTAGCCTCGCTGACCGCCGTAGCCGCACCATCGGTGTCAACATGGCCGAACTCGACAACCCGATTTTTCCGCAAATGCTCAATGGAGCACACGCGGTCATCCGTTCCCACGGCTACAACACGATGCTCGTCTCGGGCGCCCTCGATCCCGAACTCGAGGCGGCTGAACTGGCAAAACTCTTGGAGTTCCAGGTTGAAGGCCTGATCCTGATCTCGCACCGGCTCCCGGCAACAACCGTCCAATCCCTTAGCGCGGAAGTTCCGACCGTTGTCCTTACCCTTAAGGAGATCACCGGCCCGGGAATAGATGTCGTCGTCAGCGACGACGAAGCCGGAGCCCGCATGGCCATGCAGCACCTCTTCGACCTTGGCCACGAGGACATCGCCCATGTGTCGGGCGGCACCCTGGAACCCGCCGTAGTCCGTGAGCAGATTTACCGCCAGGAGATGGACCAGGCGGGCTTTGCCGATCGAATCCGTATCGCCGAGGCCGATCTGACGAACCTCGGTGGACTCGAGGCCGCACGGTCGCTGCTCGCCGCGGGACCCGCCCCCACCGCGATCTTCGCAAGCAACGACATTTCCGCGATCGGCGTCATGGCGGCCTGCCAGGAATTTGGGCTCTCGGTTCCCGGAGACGTGTCCATCATTGGATACGACGGCGTTGCCCTCGGTGCACTGCGAACGCTAAGCCTGACAACCATCGCTCAGCCACTAACGCAAATGGGTGCGATGGCTGCCGACCGCCTCTTCGATCGCCTGAATGGCAAGGAGGTTGCCGACAGCACGATCATGCTCGAGCCCGAGTTGCTCACCCGAGGAACTACTGCTCCGCCGAGTCGCTGAGTGAAGTAGCGACCCACAACTCGAACGGCCGCGCAGCGGTCGCATCCGCAAGACCACTCGTACTGCGGAAGGAATCTCCACTGATGTTGGCGGTCACCCCTCCTAGCGGACGGTGGCGAGGCGTGCATTGACGAGGATGTTCGAGGCATCCAGTCCCGGCTCCTGCCCCTTGAGATCGAAATTGAGCCTGACGCCGGGCCGGAACACCAATAGGTGGGTTGACCCGCCGAAGTGGAACATCCCGAGCTGTTCCCCTTTGGTAACACGCTGGCCCGGCTCCACGGTGATCTCACTCGTGGACACCTCAGCCATCCCGACGGACACGAACCCCATCAAGCCGATCTTGGGATTGTCCGCCTCGATGAGGATGACCCCCCTAGTCGCAACCTCGGTGATGTATCCCTGAGATTCGTTGGGACTGGCCGGATCGAAGCCGACTGCCGGCGACTGGGCGTAGTAACTGCCGTCGATGACGCGTGTAGACACGATGGTTCCAGTGACCGGCGAATGCCAACGGTGATAGCTCAACGCACTGAGGAAGGCCTGATACACCGTGCCGCCCACGAACTGTTCGTTGACGGGGTCGTCGCCGAAGATGTGTCGCAAGGAGTACGGCTGGCCCTTAAGCCAGAACGTGTCCACGCGGCGGACATCCTTTGCGATTCGGTAGGGGGCCGACTCACACGCGTTGCAGATCACGTCGTCATCCCCTTGGCTGGCGACCGGTCGCTGACCGGGGCGGAAGGTCCTAGTGAAGAAGTCGTCCCACGAGGTGAACCCGTAGAACGGCTGTTCCGGTTCACATTTAAAGGTCGAGGCGAAGCCGGGCATCGCTTTCTTGGCATTCCTGCCGAACCAACCATGACGGGGGTCATCGTTGAGGACGTAACGAGATTCGGGCGATTGTAGGAAGCTCCCCCACTCATTGAGGATGGCTTTGAAGCGCTCGTTCACGCGCTGGTCAAGAAAGGCGTTGGTGCCGGCTGTCGTTCCCATGGGCCAGTCAAGGATCGCGTTGATGGGGAATCCCACCAAGCCGGTCTCGTTGAAGCTCGGGGCGGTACCGAGAACGTGATTGATCAGTTGCAGCATGTGACGGTAGTCGCGAACCTGCGGACTACCCGTCGGCGTGCGCTCGTATGTGGCCGAGTCGGGCAGTTCCTCGAACATCTGATGGAAGTACATGTAGATCTGCGGATCGGACTCGATGAGGTCCTTTAGGTCCTGGACGACAGGACGAAGCGGTTGTGGTGATTCGTCGGCCGTCTTGATGAGGTCGGCGAGCCAGTTGTTGAGGACGCGCTGGTCCGAGGGGAGCCACTGCCCGACCCGGTAAGGGGCCACTCGACTCGAGGTAGCCGGTCGGGCGCTCGCGGCAAGCGGCGACGCCGTAGCCGCCGGGAGGGCACCTTGAATGGCGCCTGTCGTGGCCACAGCTCCAGCACCCAGCCCGACTGCCTTGAACAGACTCCTACGTGAGATGCCCACGTGTTCCCTCCAGTTCGGACGACACTGTTTTTGAGGCTACCGGTCCGTGGCGCCCGATGGGCGGTGCTACCGGAGAACCGCCGCCACAATCACGTCGAGAACTTCGGGGTTCGCCAGCGCACCGAGGCCCTTCACTTCCCGTCCGTGAACAGCCTCGCGCACGGCGATCTCAGAGATCTTGCCCGTCTGGGTGCGGGGCACGTCGGGAACCTCAACGATCACCGACG
>CAZVWA010000078.1:0-6001 GCA_964631085.1 uncultured Rubrivirga sp. | reverse complement strand
TGGACATCACCAACTACGTCATGCTCGAACTCGGCCAACCGTTGCACGCCTTCGATCTCGATTCGCTGCAGGGCACCGTCCGCGTGGACCGCGCCCAGCCGGGCGAGGTGCTCGAGACCATTGATCACGTCGAGCGCACCCTCGGTAATGACGACCTCACCATCCGAGACGACCGAGGACCGATTGGTCTGGCCGGAACGATGGGTGGCGCGGACACAGAGATCTCGGACGCCACCACCAATATCGCCCTCGAAGCCGCGTTCTTCGAAGCGTCGATAGTTGCTCGCATGGGCCGACGCCACCGGTTGAGCAGCGAGGCTTCTCGCCGATTCGAACGCGGCATCGACCGCACCCTGGCCCCGATCGCATCCGCGCGAGCCACCGAACTGCTCATGGAACTCGGTGGTGGCCGATACCAGGGGATGACCGCGGTCGAAGCCCCGATGGACACTCGTGTCATCACGATGTCTGCCAGCCATCCTGAAGCGGTGGCCGGTATGTCGATCGATGCCGATCGCGTGATCTCGACCCTCGAATCCGTCGGCTGCGACGTCGCAGTGGATCCCGAAGCCAACGGCACTCAGCTCTTCGTCGAGCCACCGGCGTGGCGGCCGGACCTCACAGATCCCGCCGATCTCGTCGAGGAAGTCGTGCGGCTCGTCGGCTACGAGAAACTCCCATCTACCTTGCCCACCGCTCCCGCAGGGCACGGACGGACGTGGTCACAGCGGGTGCGTCGCCGCATCGGTGCGGTGCTCGCGGCCCGGGGCATGACTGAGGTTCTTACCTACCCGTTCGTCTCTGACGCTGAACACGAAGCGCTGAGGTGGAACGACGATGACCCTCGCCGTGACGTTCCTCGCCTGGCCAATCCGCTTTCAGACGAGCAACCCCTGTTGCGCGGGTCGCTGTTGCCGGGTCTCATCGCCGCGGCGCAGCGCAACGTCGGGCGTGGCACCGCGGATCTGACTATCTTCGAAGTCGGATCGATTTTCCGGGGCAGCGTCAGCGTGACCGAACCGGTGCGTCCGGGTGTCCAGGCGCGACCGTCGCGCGAGGAATGGGACGCCCTCCAAAATCTCTTGCCACAGCAGCCGATGCACATCGCCGCGATGTGGGTCGGCGCCGCAGATCCGCGCGGTTGGTGGGGCACGGGTCGTGCAGCCGAGTGGTCTGACTCTGTCGAGACGCTCCTGGTAATCGCCGAGTCTGCGGGCATCGACTCGGGGCGCATCACCGTCGAACCGGGCAACGATCCCGGCTTCCACCCAGGGCGCCAAGCCCGTGTTTTGGTCGACGGGACGAGGATCGGTCACGCCGGTGAGATACACCCCGGGGTCCTGGAGAACACCGGACTGCCCGCCCGCTCCTGCGCGATGGAAGCCGACCTCGATGCCCTCACGGCACTGGGCGTGGATGCGCGCCCGGCGCCGGACTTCAGTACCCACCCGGTCGCGAAGGAAGACCTCGCACTCGTCGTATCGGCCGATGTCCCGGCGGCCAGGGTTGCCGCCGCGATTCGGCAGGGCGCAGGGGAGTTGCTCGAGGAAGTCACGCTCTTCGACGTCTACGAGGGAAACCAAGTCCCCGACGGGCACAAGTCACTGGCGTTCGCCCTGCGATTCCGCGCACCCGACCGAACCCTCGAGGCCGAGGAACTCGCCGGGGTCCGTGCAGCCATCGTGCAGCGGTGCGAGTCGGACCTGGGGGCCCGTCTGAGGTAGCCGGTGGGGGTCCATGCGCATATGCGTATACTTTCCCCCATGACCACCGTCGCCGTCGCGGGTGCCTCGGGCTATGCCGGAGGCGAGCTACTTCGCTACCTCGCCCAGCACCCGACTTTCGATCTCCTCGCAGCGTGTGCTGCAGGTCGAGCAGGAGAGCCGCTCGCCCAGGTGCACCCGCAGTTCGCTGGGACCTCGTGGGCGGACATGGTGCTCGATGAGACGACGCCCGAGGTGCTCAACCAAGCCGACCTCGTGTTCCTGGCTCTTCCGCACGGGGAATCCGCGGCGATTGCCGGGGTACTCGACGCCGACGTTCGGGTGGTGGATCTCGGCGCCGACTTCCGGCTCACCAGTGCCGAAGCCTGGGTCACCTACTACGGCGGTGCCCACGCCGGATCGTGGACCTATGGCCTGCCTGAACTGCCGGGAAAGCGGGACGAGATCGCCTCGAGCACGCAGGTGGCCAACCCCGGCTGCTACCCGACGGCGGTGGCCCTCGCCCTCGCGCCTTTAGCCAAGGCAGGCGCGATCGAACCGACAGACATCGTGGTGGTCGCGGCGTCGGGTACCTCGGGGGCCGGTCGCAAGGCGAGCGACGCATTGCTTGCCACGAACGTGATGGGCTCGATGTCCGCCTACAAGGTTGGTGGGGTCCACCAACACACTCCGGAGATGGAGCAGTCCATCGCCTCGGCCGCGGGCTGGGATGTCGGCGACGTTCGGTTGTCCTTCACACCGACGTTGGCACCGATGCCCCGTGGCATCGTCGCGACCTGCACCGCTCGAATCACCCCGAACACTGATGCGCGGGGCATCCTTGAGGATGCCTATGCCGGTGAGCGGTTCGTGAGCGTGCTTGCCGAAGGGCAATGGCCGCAGTCCGGGTCGGTCAGTGGCACCAACGGCGCGCACCTGCAGGCTGCCGTCGATGCACGCACCGGTCGCGTGACCGTCGTGAGTGTCATCGACAACCTCGGTAAGGGTGCTGCCGGACAGGCGTTACAGAACGCAAACCTGATGACCGGGCACGACGAAGCCGCTGGTTTGGACGTCATCGGAGTTGCGCCATGAGCGTGACCGCAGCGCAAGGCTTCCGCGCCATTGGTCTTGCGGCCGGTATCAAGGCATCCGGCAAGCCTGACGTCGCGCTGATCGTCAATGACGGACCAAAGGATGTCGCGGCTGCGGTTTTCACCAGCAACCGATTCCCGGCAGCGCCGGTGTTGTGGACCCGGCAGGCGGTGGGCGACGCCACTGCGCGTGCGGTGATCGTCAATTCCGGTGGCGCGAACGCCTGCACGGGTACCCAGGGCTTCCAAGATGCGCACGCAATGGCGGAGGCGACATCACGTGGCCTCACCGAAGCCGGTACCGAAGTCGGTGCCGGAGACGTACTCGTGTGCTCGACGGGATTGATCGGAGAGCTGCTACCGATGGACAAGGTTCACGCGGGAATCGCGGAGTGCGTGCACGCACTCGCCGAGGATGGTGGACAGTCCGCGGCCGAGGCGATCATGACGACGGACTCCGTTCCTAAGCTTGCGGTCCGGCAGGGGGAGGGCTACGTCATCGGGGGCATGGCCAAGGGCGCGGGAATGCTGGCTCCCGGGCTGGCGACGATGCTGGTGTTCATCACAACCGACGCCGATGTCCCGGCTGCCGAACTCGACCAAGCGCTTCGACAGGCAACCTCGGTCAGTTTCGATCGCATCGATTCCGACGGCTGCATGTCCACCAACGACACCGTGATCGCTCTCGCGAACGGCGCATCGGGCACCACTGCGGAAGCGGGAGCCTTCACCCGGGTGCTGACAGATGTGTGCATCGACCTCGCTCGGCAATTGATTGCTGATGCTGAAGGTGCTTCGAAGGACATCGCCATCACCGTGCACGGAGCGCGGTCGGAAGCGGACGGACTCGAGGCGGGCCGCGCGATCGCGCGCAGCAACCTGCTCAAATGCGCGATCCACGGCGAAGACCCGAACTGGGGGCGTGTTCTTTCTGCACTGGGAACCACGTCCGCGGCTTTCGAGTCCGATGAGGTTGATGTTGCGATCAACGGTGTCACGGTGTGCAAAGGCGGTGGCGTCGGAGATTCGCGTGACGGTGTCGATATGTCCGAGCGCGATGTCCTGATCGACGTGTACCTCAAAGCCGGAGAGTCAACGGTGACGATCTGGACGAACGACCTCACCTCCGACTACGTCTACGAAAACTCGGCCTATTCCACTTAGGAGTCTTACGACATGCAACGTTCGATCGAGGTCGCCAAAGAAAAGGCCAGCGTGCTCGCCGGTGCGCTGCCGTGGCTGCGCCGATTCCATGGCAGCACCGTCGTGATCAAGTTCGGCGGCAATGCCATGGTCGATTCCGACCTCACGGCGGCCTTCGCCGAAGACATCGTCTTCTTGCGGCTTGCCGGGCTACGACCCGTGGTCGTTCATGGGGGTGGCCCTCAGATCAGCGCCATGCTCGAGAAACTCGACATCGAGTCGGAGTTCCGTGGTGGCCTGAGGGTGACCACGCCCGAGGTGATGCGGGTGGTCGAGATGGTTCTGACCGGACAGGTCCAGCGGGAGATCGTGCGGGACATCAACGAGCACGGACCCCTTGCCGTTGGCATGTCCGGCGAAGACGGAGGCTTGCTCAACGGCGTTAGGCGAGCAGCCATGGTGGACGGTGCGCCCGTGGATGTGGGCCTGGTGGGAGATGTCACCGAAGTGCGGGCCGAGCCGGTTCTTTCACTCTTGGATCAGGGGTTGATTCCGGTCATCTCGACCGTTGCCCGCGGTGAGAATGGCGAAACCCTGAATGTCAACGCCGACACTGCGGCGGGAGCCGTCGCTGTTGCGTTGAAGGCCGAGAAACTCGTCATGCTCACCGACGTCGAGGGCCTCTATCGGGATTGGCCCGCCAGCGACGAAGTCATCGAGGTCATCGACGTGGGCGAACTGAGCGATCTTCTGGGATCTCTTGCGAGCGGAATGATCCCGAAGATGGAGGCCTGTTTGCGCGCGGTGCAATCCGGGGTGTCACGAGCGCACGTGATCGACGGAAGAGTGCCGCACAGCATCTTGCTCGAAGTCTTCACCGATCGAGGTGTGGGAACCATGGTGGTTCCGGAGGGTGAATCCTCATGAGCTGGCAGCAGCGTTGGGTCAACGCGATGATGGCCAACTACGGCACACCACCCCTCATGCTGAGTCGCGGCCATGGTTCTCGCGTATGGGACGTCGACGACAACGAGTACATCGACCTCATCGCGGGAATCGCGGTCAACGCACTCGGTCATGCGGATCCGCGGATCACCGACGCGATCACTCGACAATTGTCCACGCTCGGGCACGTCAGCAATCTGTATGCATCCGAACCCGGCATCGCCCTGGCGGAGAAGCTGATCGAGCTCGTCGGCGAACCCTCCGCCCGCGTCTTCTTCTGCAACTCCGGTGCGGAGGCGAACGAGGCGGCATTCAAGATGGCCCGGCTTACCGGCCGCACCAAGGTGGTCGTGGCCGAGGGGTCCTTCCACGGCCGCACCATGGGCTCCCTGGCTCTCACCGCCCAACCCGGCAAGGCCGATCCATTTCGCCCGTTACCCGGTGAGGTCATTACAGTTCCCTTCGGTGACTCGGCTGCGCTGCTCGATGCGGTCGACTCCGACACCGCCGCTGTCTTCCTCGAACCCATCCAGGGTGAAGCCGGTGTGGTGGTGCCGCCGGATGGCTATCTGAGCAACGCTCGAGACGTCACTAGCAATGCCGGTGCGCTCTTGGTCTTGGACGAAGTGCAGACCGGCATCGGACGCACGGGAGAGTGGTTCGCCCATCAAGCCGACGGGATCACACCCGACGTCATCACACTCGCCAAGGGTCTTGGCGGGGGAATTCCCATCGGTGCCGTGATCGGTATCGGTGATGCAGCGAGCCTTCTCAAGCCCGGCATGCACGGCTCTACTTTCGGCGGCAATCCGGTGAGTGCCGCGGCTGCACTCGCAGTGCTGGACGCCATCGAACAAGACGGACTTCGTCAACGCGCTCGGGAACTGGGTGATCGGCTTGCGTCAGGTGTGTTGGAGAGCGCCGAGGGTCTTGTCACCGATGTCCGCGGACGCGGTCTGCTGCGGGCGGCGGCCCTAGCTGAGAAGTCGTCGGCCGATGTGGAGCGTGAACTCCGAGCGCGTGGGGTCCTGGCTAATCCGGTCTCACCGACGGCCATCCGCATGGCCCCGGCCTTGACCATCACCGACGACGACGTCGAGCAAGCCATCAAGGTCT
>CAZVWA010000077.1:0-6283 GCA_964631085.1 uncultured Rubrivirga sp. | reverse complement strand
ACCAAGATTGCCGGCATCAAGAAACTCTCCCTGGAGCTCGGAGCCTCGTCCCCGGTCATCGTGACCAAGCACGCCGATCTCGAACAAGCGGCCCACTCAATCTCGCTGGGTGGCTACGTCAACGCAGGACAGGTCTGTATTGCAGCCCAGCGCATCATCGTCGAGGAATCCGTGAGAGAGGAATTCCTCTCCGTCTTGATTCCGAAAGTGGAAGCCATCACTATTGGTGACCCCACACAGGAAGACACCATGGTCGGAACTCTGGTGAACGAGAGCGAAGCAATCCGAGTGGAGAGCGCCATCCAGAAAGTGGTCGCCGACGGCGGCAGATTGCTCACCGGTGGTGAGCGCTCAGGAACCCTGATCACTCCCGCCATCGTGGATGGTGTGGAGGGTGATCACGAGTTCGCGCAAGAGGAACTCTTTGGCCCCGCCGTGTCCATCACCTCAGCCAGGGACCTCGACCATGCTTTTGAGCTGGCAAACTCCACGAAGTATGGGCTGGGGTCAGGAATTTTCACCCACGACCAGGATGAGTCGATTCGCGCAATGCGCGAGATCGACTCCGGTGTCATACACATCAACTGGACTCCTCTCTGGCGCGCTGACTTAATGCCCTATGGCGGCATGAAATCCAGCGGCATCGGCAAAGAGGGAGTCCGCACCACCGTGAACGAGATGACAGAGTGGAAAACTGTCATCATGCATTCACGGGTCCAGTAGCAGCTCAGCAAGAGATGAGGACAGAATCATGACTCGAGGACAATCCGGACAAACCGTGCGACTGACCGTCGCACAGGCACTCGTCAAGTTCATCGCCGCGCAATACTCTGTGGCCGATGGTCACCGTCAACGTTTTATCCCGGCGGCACTCGGAATCTTCGGTCACGGCAACGTCGCCGGCCTCGGGCAAGCTCTGGATCAGTTCAGCGATGACCTACCTTTCGTGCAAGGGCGTAATGAGCAGGGCCTCGCTCACAGTGCGGTTGCTTTTGCAAAAGCCCAGAAACGTCGCCAAACCTTGGCCGTCACTGCGTCGGTTGGCCCCGGCGCTATGAACATGGTCACCCCCGCAGCACTCGCCACCGTCAACAGACTGCCCGTACTTCTTCTCCCCGGCGATGTTTATGCGACAAGACGACAGGGTCCCGTCCTCCAGCAGCTCGAGTATCCCGGTGGTCCCGATGTGTCGGTGAACGATGCATTCCGTCCGATCTCCCGGTTCTTTGACCGCATCACGCGTCCCGAGCAGCTGTTGGTGTCACTCCCCCAGGCATTCCGAGTTCTCGCCAACCCCGCTGAAACGGGGGCCGTCGTGATCTCGCTCCCCCAGGATGTTCAATCCCACGCTTTTGACTATCCTGTGGAGTTCTTCGCAGAGCGCGACTGGATTATCCGCAGACCCACCCCCGAGGCTTCGGACATCACGGCGGTTGCCGCGATGATCAAGGCCGCGAAAAAGCCGGTAATTGTTGCCGGTGGCGGAATTCACTACTCGGACGCAACGCCAGAGCTCGAAGCTCTGGCTAGTGCGACCGGTATTCCGGTAGCGGAAACGTTTGGTGGCAAGGGAGCAATCCAGAACCCTGGACCCTGGCACTTGCGAGGAATCGGCCTGGAGGGAACACCGCAGACCCGCATCGTCGTGTCCGAAGCTGACCTGATCGTGCACGTCGGAACCCGAATGGGCGACTTTGCCACCGGGTCACAGTCAATGTTTGATAACCCCGACGTGAAGTTTGCCTCCATCAACGTGTGCGAACACGATGGCATCAAACAGGGTGCGACCACTGTGGTCGCCGATGCTAAAAAGGCACTCGCAGCTCTGCTCCCCGAGCTTGGCTCCTACACAGTGCCCCGTGACTGGGCGGCGTCAGTGAAGGAGCGCATGGAGGAGTGGTGGAGCACGCGTGCCGAATATCTCGACTCCAGTGTCGTCTTCGATCAGAGCACGCTGCCTGACTCTGAGCCCACCGATGCAATCCTCACCCAGGCACAACTCATTGGTTTGATGCAGGAGACCTCCCGCGAGGGCGACACCATCATTACGGCCGCGGGTGGGCCTCCCGGTGACCTGCAGAAAGCATGGGACGCCACCGAGGGTCGCCACTGTCACCTCGAGTTCGGGTTCTCCTGCATGGGATATGAAATTCCTGCGGCGATGGGGGTGCGCTGGGCAACACCAGACCCCAGCAAGCGCGTGCTGAGCTTTGTGGGCGATGGAACGTTCGTGATGGCACCGACTGAGCTCGTCACGGCCTGCCAAGAAAACTTGCGCCTGACCGTCGTGATCTCTGAGAACCACGGCTACCAGGTGATTCGCCGGCTTCAGATGTGGCGAACCGGTGCGCACTTTGGGAACGAGTTCCGCTACCGCCAAGGAGACCAGATGGTCACCGAGGACGGGGCGGGTCGCCTCGAGGGCGGCTACCTCGACATCGACTTGGTCAAGATGGCCGAGGGTATGGGAGCAAAGGCTGTTCGCCCCCACACCGCAGACGAGGTCCGAGCGGCCCTCGAAGAGGCGCGCGACCACGATGGTCCCTTCGTGATCGTGGTTCCCACCGTCCCGCACGCCAACCTGCCAAGCGCCAATGTCTGGTGGGATGTGGCACCGGCTGAGGTCCACGAGCAGCCCTGGATCGAGGAGAAGCGTGCAGAGTATGAGGCAGGCCTCGCTCATCAGAAGTGGCACGGGTGAATAACGCCCGGGCGGTAACCCTGTTGCGGGAGGCCTTGGGCTCTCCCGCCATGAGCCCTGGAACTTTTCTCGGGTTGGCAAGCCCCACCGCTATTGAGGTGGCAGCACTCGCTGGCTGTGAATGGGTTCTTTTGGACCTTGAGCACGGTGGTGGCACCCTCGAGCAGGTGGGCCCCAGTGTCCAAGCGGCGGCTGCCGCTGGTATTCCCCTCGTGGTGCGGGTTCAACGACCCGAACGCTCGGTCGTCGGCTGGGTTCTTGACCAAGGTGTTGCAGGTGTCATGCTCCCGCGCATTGAATCGGTGGAGGACGCTAAAGAATACGTCTCGTACTTCGACTACCCGCCGACGGGCCAACGAGGAGTTGCCTCGTACACCCGCAGTGCCGGGTGGGGCAGCCACTCGGTGCGCGACACCGCCCGCGGTGTGTGCATGATCCAAATTGAAACCACCGGAGCCCTCGACGCAGTGTCCGAGATTGCGAACCTCGACGGAGTCGATTCGCTCTTTGTGGGACCGCTGGATTTGTCCTTTGCACTAGGTGTGCCCGAGGACTTCGATGCCCCCGTATTCACCAAAGCCGTAACCACCGTGGTAGCCGCGGCGCGGGCCGCACAGATTCCGGTGGGATCTCTGATCTCCGACCCATCTCGGATTCCCTCGATGCGTGATTACGGCATGGATTTCTTAGCACTGGGCTCTGATGCTCTGGCGCTTCGCAAAGGGCTTGCCGATCAGGTGAACCACGTCCGCCAGAGCGACACCTCGTCCTAGCCCCTCCTATGTCTGAATCACTGCCCCTGGTCATCGCGCTTGGCGATGTTGATGGGTCTGTGGTGCGCCCGGTCCTGGAGGGACATGCCCGGTGGGTCCCGAACCCCAGTGAGTCAGAAATGGCAGAGGCAATCGGTGCGATCGTCCGCGCCCACATCGTTGTCGATGCCACAGCACTGGACTCTATGCCCCAGCTCCGTGTGATCGCTCGCACCGGGGTGGGAACCGAGAAAGTCGACGTGGCAGAGGCCACCAAGCGGGGAATCCCTGTCATCATCACCCCAGGGTCCAATACTCACGCTGTGGCGGAGGGAGCTCTTGCCCACTTGTTGGGCCTGACCAAAGCACTCCCGCGCTTAACCCGCATGGTCCGAGAGGGTGAGTGGGAGAACCGCAGCCAGGTCACCGTCGGGGACCTGGAGGGTGGTGTGCTCGCGATCCTCGGCTATGGACGCATTGGGCGCCGGGTAGGAGCGCTCGCTCGCGCCTTTGGCATGAGTGTCGTGGCCTATGACCCCTATCTGAGCGACGCTGATGTTCCCTTGGCATCCAGTGTTGACGAGGCTGTTGCGGGCGCGACCCATATCAGTGTGCATTTGCCAGGAACCCCAGAAACGGCGGGGCTTATCGGTCGAGAGATCATCCAGTCCCTCACCTCGGGAGCCATTCTCGTGAACTTGGCCCGCGGTGAAGTCGTGGATATGGACGCTCTGCTCTGGGGTCTGGAATCCGGCCAATTAGCAGGAGTGGGCTTGGACGTCTTTCCTGACGAACCCCCTGCACACCATCCCCTGTTAGACCACCCCCAGGTGATCCTGAGCCCCCACGTCATGGGGCTCACTACCCAGAGCACTGCTGAAACGTTTCGGCAGGCAGCCCAGGGAATCGCCGACTACTTGGCGGGAAAACCCGTAGACCACGTCGCTACCCCCTAACCCTCAACACTCCAAGGAGACAACCATGAGCACCATTCGCATCGCTGGAGCCCCCATTTCCTGGGGGGTATGTGAAGTTCCCGGCTGGGGACACCAGATGGGACCTGATCGCGTGCTCACCGAGATGGCAGCGCTGGGTCTCGAAGCAATGGAGTTTGGACCTCTCGGTTTTCTCCCCGAGGATGCCCAGGGCCGAAAGGCGACGCTCGCGAAGCACAACATGAGTGCCGTGGGAGGGTTCTTCCCCATCGTTCTCCACGACCCAGGCTTTGACCCACTGCCCTCTATCGAAAAGGAGCTCGATGCTTATGTAGCCGCCGATGCTGAGGTCCTCGTCCTCGCGGCAGAAACTGGCCTGGACGGTTACGACGCACCCCGGCCCGAGATGGCGGAAGAAAACTGGCAGACCATGGCCACTCATCTCACCAGGATTAGCGACTACGCGGCGTCGAAGGGAATCACCGCGGTGATTCACCCTCACGCCGGCACGATGGTGGAGACCAAAGCGGATGTCGACGAGGTACTTGCTCGCACCAGCATGCCGTTCTGCCTTGACACCGGACACATGTGGATTGGCGGGACAGACCCTGTCGCCTTTGCGAAGGACCATGGAGATCGCGTCGGACACGTGCACTTCAAAGATGTGCGCCTCGATATTGCGCAGCGCGTGCGCGATGGTGAGCTCAGCTACTACGACGCCGTGACCCAGGGTCTTTACACGCCCCTGGGCCAAGGAGACGTCGATGTGAAGGACATCACCTCGACCCTGATTTCACAGGGGTACACCGGATGGTTTGTCTTGGAGCAAGACAACGTCATGCGCCAGGAACCAGATTCAGGTGGTGGTCCTATGGTGGATGCTAAGGCCAGTGTCGAGTTTTTGAGAGCAGTAGCAGCGGAGGCAGAAGGATGAGCCAGTGGTACTACCCGAAAGGATCCCTTCGCCGGGGACCCTGGGCAGCGATTGTGGATGAGAGCTTGCCAGGCTGGCAGTTCACCGGAATGCGGCTTGCTGAATCGGGTGATGCCGAGCGATTTGAGATTGCCGCCGACAGCAAAGAGCGCGTGATCTACATGCTCGATGGTGAGAGTACGGAGCTGACCTACACAACGGAGGGTGCCACCGAGACGGTCACGCTCCAGGGTCGCCAGTCCGTCTTTCACGGAGCCGTCGACTACCTCTACCTGCCGATCAACACCGACATCTCTTTCACCACCAACGGTCGAGTGATGGTGGTCGAGGCAGTGGCCTCCACTCCAAAGCCAGTGAATTTTCGCCCAGCAGCGGATGTTCCGCTGTTGCTACGCGGCGCTGGCAAATCCACACGACAGATTCATGACTTTGGTGGCGTAGAACATCTCGACGCTGATCGTATGGTCGCGGTGGAAGTCATTGCCCCCTCAGGTAACTGGTCGGGTGTCCCTCCTCACAAGCACGACACCTATATCCCCGGGGTCGAATCGAACCTCGAAGAGGTCTACTACTTCGAACTAGCTCCTGACAGGGCCTATAACCCGGGTGGCGAGTCAGACCCGATCGCGTACTTTCGCACCTACAGCGGGGATGACCGCGAGATGGACGAGCTCTTCGAGATTCGAAGCGGCGACATCGTCTTGGTGCCCTATGGCTACCACGGCCCGGCCGCTCCGATGCCAGGCTATGACCTCTACTTCATGAACGTGATGGCGGGTCCTGACCCCGAGCGAGCCTGGAATGCTACCGATGACCCGAAGCACGCCTGGATTCGAGGAACTTGGGACTCCGAAGAGAAGGACCCACGTCTTCCCTACCAGGCCTAGCCTGAGGGGTATAGAGCCAGCGTGAGCTGGTGAGTACTGACGAGTCAGAGAGGATTCGATAATGCTGTTGCAGC
>CAZVWA010000076.1:0-6405 GCA_964631085.1 uncultured Rubrivirga sp. | reverse complement strand
AAACTTTCGAGGGACGCGTCACTCCCATCGATTTCGGCGACGTGTGCATCAACATCGACGACGTGTGGTTCGAGGCCGCAGGCATCACACCTCCGACAACGCTCGACGACCTCGCCGATCCTCAATACGCGGATCTGCTCGTGGTTGAAGATCCAGGGACGTCCTCGCCCGGCCTTGCTTTCCTGCTCTCGACGGTTTCCCGGTACGACGAGGGCTGGACCGACTACTGGCAACGACTTTTGGACAACGGAGTGAAGGTCGCCGGATCCTGGAGTGACGCCTACTACGGAGACTTCACCTTTGGCGGCGGTGGAGATCGTCCGATCGTGGTCTCCTACGCCACGAGTCCACCTGCGGAAATCGTGTACGCCGAGGGTGAGCCCCCGAAGACTCCATCCACGTCGGTGATGACCGATGGCTGCTACCGCCAGGTCGAGTATGCCGGCATCCTCTCCGGCTCCGATGAAATCGAAGGGGCGCAGCAAGTGATCGACTGGCTGCTTTCACCCGAAGTTCAGGCGGACATTCCCATGAACATGTTCGTCTTCCCGGCACGTGACGGGATCTCGTTACCGGACGTGTTCGAGGAATTCGCTCCGCAGATCGACGACGCCGAGCAGTTGCCATCGGACTTCATCGCACAGAACGTCAACGATCTCCTTGGTGAGTGGGGTTCGGTGATGGGTCGCTAGGTGCGTTGCCTTGCGATGACAGCACGGAGAAATCGATGACGGCACCGGGGTGGCTGCGTTGGGCGTGGCTCGCCCCGGCTGCATTCATAGTCGCCTTCCTGCTTGTTCCCCTGATTTCACTGCTCGCTCGAGTGGTGACACCCGGGACTCTCAACTACCTGGTGGACCCGCTCCCGTGGCGGGTGGCCGGGTTAGCGACGGCGCAGGCGCTCACCAGTACGGCGCTGGCGCTGATTATCGGACTGCCGATGGCCAACGTACTGACTCGCTACCGATTCCCGGGGCGGCGCTGGGCCCTCGCATTGGCGACCGTGCCCTTCGTGTTGCCCACCGTCGTGGTGGCACTGGCCTTCCGAGCCCTTCTGGGTTCCAGCCTCGGCTCGGGATTCGTGATCGTGATCCTCGCGCATGCCTACCTGAACATGGCCGTTGTTGTCAGGGTCATCGGTGCGCGATGGTCCACCATCGATGCACGTCTCGAAGTCGCCGCGCGAACTCTCGGTGCCACCCGCTGGACCGCGTTTCGAACGGTGACGTTGCCGGCACTTGGGCCATCGATCGCATCGGCCGCCGCAATCGTCTTCGTCTTCTCGTTCACCTCGTTGGGAATCATTCTCCTGCTCGGTGACTCGAGTACCCGCACCCTCGAAGCCCTCGTTTTGCGTCAGACATCGATCCTTTTGGACTTCAACGGCGCCGCGGTCAGCGCAGCAATCCAGGCCGTTGTCGTGGGGGCGGTCCTGCTGTGGGCGGCGCGCCAGCGCAACGCTGTCGCCGGCGGCGCTTTGCGCACCTTTCGTCTCCGCAGGCCCACAGGCAGCGCCCGTTGGGCGGTGGCGTTCATCGTCGCAGCAACGCTGGTGATCGTGTTAGCTCCGGTCACATCCTTGGTGTGGGCGTCGATCAATTCCTCGACCGGACTAACCAGTACGTGGTGGGCCGTCCTCTTCGGAGCGGAAACAATCGATGCAGGCAGCACTCGAATCGGATCGCCGCTGGCTGCTATGGGGCGGTCGTTGACCTATGCGGTGGTCACCGGTCTTTTGGCAGCCGTCGTCGGCGGCCTGGCTGCGATATCGGTCCTCGCACATCGACTCGGGCGGGCGTTCGCCCTCGCCACAGCGCTGCCCTTGGGCATCTCGGCGGCGACCTTGGGGCTCGGCACACTCTTGGCCTACGGTCGACCGCCGGTAGACCTGCGGGCAACCGGATTACTCGTACCGATGGCCCATGCGCTGATCGCAGTACCGCTCGTAGTCGCCGTCGCAACGCCGACACTGCGTTCGACCGATCCTCGGCTCGTCACCGTGGCAGCCACACTCGGAGCGCGTCCGTCGCGGGCCTGGTGGACCGGCTACGGACCGACATTGCGCGCCGTGATGATCGCCGCCGGTGGCCTCGCATGCGCAGTGTCCCTGGGCGAGTTCGGGGCAGCGTCCTTCCTCGCGCGCGCCGACGGGCCTACCGTGCCGCTTGTGATCGCGCGACTCCTCGGACGACCCGGCGAAGCATCGTTCGGTGTGGCCGCGGCTATGGCCGTCGTGTTAGTCATCATGACCACGACCCTCGTGGCAGCGGTCGATCGCGGGGGCAGACGCGCATGAACGCCCGGACACTCGAATGTCGCGATCTGGTGATCGGCTACCAGAGCCCTCTCCACGCACCCTTCACGTTCACCGTCGCCGCCGGGAGTGTTCTCGCGGTGGTGGGCCCGAGCGGATGCGGAAAGTCGACGCTGTTATCCACGATCGCCGGCATAACCCCCACTCTCGGCGGACACGTCCTTATCGATGGCATTGACGTCACCCGACGCCCCACGCACGAGCGCAAGGTGGCAATGGTTTTCCAGGAACCGCTGCTGTTCCCGACCATGACCGTTCGAGACAACGTCGCCTACGGCCCGCGGCGTTCGGGCATGTCCAAAGCCGACGCTCGCGCCAAGGCGGACGAACTTCTGGACTGGGTGGATCTCGCCGATCTCGGTCACCGATCGATCGATCAACTCAGCGGTGGACAGGCTCAACGGGTCTCGCTCGCGCGCGCACTGGCTTCCGATCCGGCCGTGTTGTGCCTAGACGAGCCCTTCAGCGCCCTCGACGCCCCCCTACGAGCTCGGCTGACCGACGACGTCCTCGGCGTGGTTCAACGAGCCGATATTCCCGCCGTCCACGTGACCCACGATCCCCAAGAAGCCGAGACCATGGCCCACGGAGGCACCGGCGGGTCCATACTTTCAATGTGAGAGGCGAACGCTTACGAAAGCGCGCGGCGCGGATCGACCGGTCCTATACGCGCATCGCCGTCGCAACGTCACTGGCCGCGTTCTTGTCATACATCGTCGCTCAGGCCTTGCCGTTCGCTAGCGCGGTTCCTGCAGCCATCACCGCCGTCGTCGCTACTCAAGCGAGTTTCCATCAGGCAACCAAAGGAGCCTTCATCCAGGTAATAGGGGCTCTCCTCGGCGCCGCCGTTGCATTGGGCATCGTCTCGGTGATCGGCAGTAGCGCCCTAACGATCATCGTGCTCGTCGCCTTGTGCTTTGTCGTCGCTCGACTGTTGCACGTTGCGAGTCCCGATGAATCACCACTGGTCGCATCCGCACTCGCGGTAACCGTCATATTGGTCATCGGGACCAATCTGACAACCGAACTAGCTGTCGAACGATTCCTCGGTATCGTCATCGGCGCTGCATTCGCGATTGTCGCCAGTTTCGTCGCATCTCCCACCAAGGCGACCCGAACACTCGAAGACACCGCGGATTCGATTCAAGAGCAACTCGGCCAACTGCTGGAGCGGATCGCGGCGGAGTTACGCGACGAACCAAGCGCCGAGCAAGTCCGAGGCTGGTTCGACGAGGCCGTCGAACTTCGAAACCAGGTGCTCGGACTCGCCGCTGGGCTGGAGGATCTGAAGAAGAACAGGCGCTGGAACTTTCGCATCACTCAAGCGGACATGACCGCCGTGCAAAGCGAAGTCGACGCATGCCAGGTGATGTCGACCCGCGCGCTTTCACTTGCCTCCGACCTCCGACGCGCGTCGGCAAGTCCTTCGGGTTCGACAAGCGCGATACCGCAGGGCGCGTTATCTCCTCTCGCCGATTTGATTGCCGCCACCGCAGCAAACATGGCCGCCGACGATCCCACGCGCACCATCGGACGAACAGCCGCCCACCAGGCGGTTCGCGAAGCCGAACGCACCGCACAAATCGCACTCATCGGGGGAATCGTGTCCCACATGGAGCAGATCAATCAGGCGCGGGTCGACGAAGAAGAAGGCGGCAACTAGCCACATCGGGGGAATGAGAGACCGCGGGCGCGTGGGTCTCGGGCCCCCCGCGCCCGCGGTTGCCCATAGTTCACAACCAAATCGGCCATCGCGCATCTCGAGACCCACTCCCCTGAGGCGCGCCCTCGTAAAACACGCTCATCAGGCACCCGGGGCGACCCGGAAATCGGGGGGGCAGCGACGCGTGAGTGGAGAACGCGCGAAGTGGTTCAGGCGAAGTGGTTCAGGCGATGTCGGCCAGCGCGGCGGCGTAGTCGTCAGCGTTGCGAGCCTCACCGGGCCCGTTGACCACCGACCACCGCACAACCCCATCCCGATCAAGGACGTACGTGGCTCGGGTAGCGAAACCCGTCTCCTCCCAGAAGGCGCCGTACGCACGCGACACCTCTCCGTGCGGCCAGAAGTCGCTCAACAACTGATGGGACAGCCCCTCGGCATCGGCGAACGCCTTCAACGTAGCCGGGGAGTCACAGGAGATGCTCAACGTGACGGCATCGTCGTTGTCAAAATCCGCCCGACGGTCGCGGATCTCGCACAACTCACCGGTGCAGATACCGGTGAAGGCGAACGGGTAGAACATCACCACGACCTTCTTCCCGCGAAAATCAGCCAGCGAAGCATCTTCACCGAATTGATTTCGAAGAGTGAAGTCTGGAGCAGTGGTTCCTACCTCGATGGCCATAGAGATCCTTCCGACGATGACGGCCGCCGGATGCGACCCCGAAGGACGCTAGCGCTTAGAGCGCGGGGCCACCAGCCGAGTCCCCTGCCAATGGGAGCCGGCGCTGATCGTGCTGGTTTGCTGCAAGCCCGCCGTCGGGGCCGCGTCGGCGATGTCTTCGGACTCGATGTGACCGTCGCGACCGGGCTTGGGGGTCATCAGCCAGATAACGCCGTGATCGGCAAGGGGTCCGATGGCGTCCACGAGGCCGTCGACCAGATCGCCGTCGTCGTCGCGCCACCACATGAGAACCGCATCGACGACGTCGTCGTAGTCCTCATCCACCAAATCTCCGGCGATGATTTCCTCGATACCCGCCCGGATGATCGGGTCTGCATCTTCGTCCCAGTTCAGTTCCTGGACGGTCATTCCCGACTCAAGATGCAAGGCCGAAGCCCGTTGCTGTGCCTCTTCGGGGTCTATTTCCGGGTTGGTCGACCCGGCCTCCACGCTCACGTGGTTCCTCCTGCGCGGCCACGGCGGCGCCCAGCGCACCGCCTCGAGTACTCCTAGTCCACCGGAAGGCACAGGGCTGCGCAAGCAGTTCGCCCCAACTCGTGGGCGATTAACTGCCAGGCCGTGCTTGCGGACCGCCCGGACCGCCCGGATCTTCGCGGCAGGGTGCGTGGCGAGCGCGTCCTGCGATGCGCGAGAATGGGAGTACACGAGCACAACCACTCATGACTCGGCCTCGCGGTGACCCCGCTAGACCGTCATATCGAAAGCGGGTGCGAACACCGATGGCCCCTGAGAGCGATTCCTCGGCTCCCCTCGCCGGCGGCTTGCCGACGCAGTACGTAGACGTTGACCCCGACGAGACCGGCGAGTGGCTCGACTCCTTCGACGCTCTCGTCGACGCCTCTGGTAACTACCGGGCCCGGTACATGATGCTCTCGCTCCTGCGGCGAGCTGCCGAGCGGAACGTCGGCGTGCCGAGTCTTCGCAGCACCGACTACATCAACACCATTCCACCCGAGCGCGAACCCTGGTTCCCCGGTGACGAGGCCGTCGAGCGTGAGATCCGCCGGATGATCCGCTGGAACGCCGCGATCATGGTCCATCGCGCGCAGCGGCCAGGGATCTCCGTCGGTGGACATATCTCCACCTACGCCAGTTCTGCGACGCTCTACGAAGTCGGCTTCAACCACTTCTTCAAGGGGCCCGAGCATCCAGGCGGCGCCGATCAGATCTTCTTCCAAGGCCACGCTTCACCGGGAATGTACGCCCGGGCGTTCATCGAGGGTCGTCTGACCGAGTCGCAGATGGACGGCTTCCGCCAAGAACTCTCCCACCCCGGCGGTGGTCTCCCGTCGTATCCACATCCGCGGCTGATGCCCTGGTTCTGGCAGTTCCCGACGGTTTCGATGGGCCTTGGACCACTCAACGCGATCTATCAGGCGCGCTTCAACAAGTACCTCGAGCACCGAGGGCTCGCCGATACCTCGCAGCAGAAAGTCTGGGCTTTCCTCGGTGACGGTGAGACCGATGAAGTGGATGCGGTCGGTGCTTTGTCTCTGGCCGCTCGCGAGGAACTCGACAACCTGGTCTTCGTCGTTAACGCGAACCTGCAGCGACTCGACGGACCGGTGCGGGGCAACGGAAAGATCATTCAAGAATTGGAATCGCTGTTCCGCGGTGCCGGTTGGAACGTCATCAAGGTCGTGTGGGGACGCAAGTGGGACGAACTCCTAGCCGCCGACCGCGATG